>NZ_JAPNKC010000001.1:11330000-11630000 GCF_026626705.1 Pyxidicoccus sp. MSG2 | reverse complement strand
TGGATTCGCCATCCATTGCCCGTCAGGAGCCTGCAGACCATGCGTACCCATCGAGTCGTGCTCACCCTGCTGCTGCTCACCACGCCCACCGCATTCGCGCGCGAACCCTTCCCTGACGTCACGACTGCCGAGCTCAACAATACCTTGCTGAAGTTACACAATGAGTATCGCGCAAGGCATGGCACTCCCGCCCTGGTGGTGGATCCTTCGATCGTGGCCTACGCGAAGAGCCGCGCGAAGGCTGTCTCGACCCATGAAGGTCTCAGCGAGGGCCACCGGGGACTCGACCACAAATACGGTGAGAACCTTTATTGGGGTGGGAGTGAAACAAAAGCGGGGGCATCCGGCATTGTGAATGCCGCCGTCAAGTCCTGGTACGACGAGATCAGCCAATACAACTTCAAGACCGGAGGTTTCTCTGGAGCCACCGGCCACTTCACCCAGCTGGTCTGGAAGGGCACCACCAAGATGGGCTGTGCTGTCGCCCAGGGGAAGGGCTCCAAGTGGTACGAAACGTATGTGGTCTGTAACTATCAGGCTCCAGGAAACATGATGGGGGCGTTCCAGACGAACGTCATGCCCAAGCGCTGACCCCGGTCCACGCTCAGGCCTCCTCGCCCAGCAGGAACGGGAGCAGCACCTCGGCGCGCCCCAGGACCTCCACGTCGAAGTCCGGGTGGCGCGGCTGCATGGGCGTGAGGTTGAGCAGCAGCGTCCAGGCCCCCGCGTACTTCGCGCCTCGGACGAAGTTCGAGGCGGGAGAGACAGTGCCGGACGTGCCCACCGCGAGGAAGAGGTCGCACTCGCGCAGGGCCTTCTTCGCGGCCCACTCCGCGTCCACGGGCAGCGGCTCATCGAACAACGTGATGTCCGGCCGCAGGGGCTGGCCACACCGCTCGCACGGCTCCGCCTGCACACGCTCGGTGAGGTCCTCGAACGGGGGCAGCCCACACTTCGGATTGCCACAGCGCGTGCGCAGCAGCGAGCCGTGCAATTCGACGACGTTGCGGCTGCCCGCCAACGTGTGCAGTCCATCCACGTTCTGGGTGACCAGCGTGAAGGTCCGCCCCGGAACGGGCCGGGACTCCCACTCCGCCAGCGCGAGGTGGGCCGCATTGGGCGCCGCGGCCCGGAGGTGCTTGCGCATCGGACCGAACAGGCTCCAGACCCGGGAGGGCTCCCGGGCCGCCATCGCCGCGTCGGGCACCTCCTCCGCCTCCCGCAGCGTCCACAACCCACCGGGGCCACGGTAGGTGGGCAGCCCGGAGGCGACGGAGATGCCCGCTCCGGTGAGGACCACGACCTGGCGCCACGCAGTCGCCCTCAGCCGATCGCGCAGCCGCTGCAGCTCGTCGTCGTTCGTGAAGGAGTCCGCCATGCATGGACCCTAACCCGGCGGCGGCGGGGATTCCCCGGCGAAGGCGTCCCGGCTTCGCCCCAGGTGTCAGCCAAACCACTAGAGTCACCTTGTGGCGACTCCTCCTCGATGCCCCCATTGTGGCGCTCCCTTCCTGAAGCAGCCCGCCGAAGAGCCGGCCTGCGGTCATTGCGGCGCCGCACGGCCGACGCCCTGGCTGCCGCAGCGCACCGCGCCTCGGGCCACTCCCTCCCCCGCTTCCGCGCGGCAGAGCCGCGCAGTCCTGTTCATCGCGCTGGGGACCGCCGTCGTGACGTGCTTCGCGGGCATTCTCGTGGCCTTCCTGGTCGCGGCCCCGTCAGAGCTGGGGCGACCCGCACCACGGCCACGGCCTGCCGCCGAGCCCGTACCCCAGGCGACACGCCCTCTCCCCCTCCCCCCTCCCGAGGAGCCCCCCAGGCCCCCGCCGGTGGAGCCCGAGCCCGCCCCTCGGCCCGAGGTGGCGAAGCCCGCCCCGCGAATCCCCCAGACGAACGAGGCCTGGGGCGCCCAGCGGCTGGCGCGACACCTGAAGGACTACGACTACTGTGGCCGCGAGGCCATCCTTCGCCAGAAGGACACTCCCCGGCGCTACACGTTGCGCGCGCAGTTCGGCGCCGACGGTCAGGGCACAGGCGGTCGGGTGGAGCCCGCGGGGGTGGCGATGTTGAACGCATGCATCCGCAACAGGACGCGCTACGTCTATCTGGGCAAGCCTCCGCAGCCGCGTGACTTCGTGGTGGAGATCACCCTGTCGTTCGCGCACCTCCGGCCCACTGGCAAGCCGGAGACCCGCGATGACCAGTGGAGCATCCGCGACGATGACGCGTACTGACATCCTGCTCGAATGCCAGTCATCCCCCCTCCTCTTGAAGCCCGGAGGGCTGGGGCGCTATTGAGGGTGGTGGGCTGGTGCGGGGGGCTATGGATACAGTGTTCTCTACCGAAGAGGAGCAGCGCTACGCGGAGCGGGGCTCGCGCGAGCTCCAGGCGAAGCTGCGCTGGACGTTCCTCGTGGCCGCGACGCTCTTCTTCGCCTTCATGGGGTTGGACTACCAGCTCGACCCCGAGAAGCTGGGCCGCAACATGGCGGTGCGGCTCCTGGCGGTGGGGGCGTACCTCGCGCTGCACCTGCTCGCGCGCTGGGAGCCGACACGGAAGCGGGCGGAGCTGCTGCTGCTGGCGGGAGTGGGAGTGGGGGCCGCATCGGTGACCCGGCTCTCGGTGGACTTGCGCTTCGGAGAGCTGCTCGCCGTGGGCTCGCTGCTCCTGATGGTGGTGATGCTCGCGGCGCTGACGACCTCACTGCTCCACGCGATCACCAGCCATGGGCTCCTGCTCGTGGTGGTGAATGTATTCGGGCTCGTCTCCGGGGCAAGCAGCCTCTTCTTCTTCGCGGTGAACGTGTTCCTCCTCTCGGGGGCCACGGCGGGCTTCATCCTGGCGGCGCTCTCCGAGCGGCTCTCCCGGCGCGCCTTCCGGATGGAGCTGGACCTGGAGGTGCTGGCCACGCGCGACGCGCTCACCGGGGCGCACAACCGACGCAGTTTCCTGCAGCATGCCGAGCACGAGCTCGACCGCGCACGCCGCGGCACACGCCCGGTCTCGCTGCTGATGCTCGACATCGACCGCTTCAAGAGCATCAACGACACCCATGGCCACCCGGTGGGCGACGCGGTCATCCGCACGCTGGCGAGCACCTGCCAGGGTGCGCTGCGCAGCGTGGACGTGCTCGGGCGGCTGGGCGGCGAGGAGTTCGCCATCGTCCTGCCGGAGACCGGCGCGGAAGGGGCGCTGGGGGTGGCCGAGCGGCTGCGGCAATCCCTCGCGGAGGCCGTGGTGCCCGAGGTCAGGAAGGCACTCACGTTCACGGTCAGCGTGGGGGTGGCGGAGTGGCTCCCGGGCGAAGGGCTCGACCAGTTGCTGTCCCGCGGCGACCAGGCGCTCTATGCCGCGAAGAACACCGGCCGCAACAAGGTCTGCGCGGCGGCGCACGGCTGACCGCTGCGCCACCTCCCCTTCCCGCACATCCGCCACCCGGCGACTCCGCTACCAGCAGCTCGAGCGCGCGGGGAGCTGCGCGTAGAAGTTGTTGCCGTAGTTGCTGTCCCACTCGCCGTTGGCCGTCGCGGCCACTTCGATGTCCCAGACGTTCTGCTGGTAGAGCTCGTTCCACCCATACAGGAACACGTGGCTCTCCGTGGCCGAAGGCCACGAGCACACCCACTGGCCATAATTGCTTTCACTGCATCCCGGCGCGTTCGTGTAATTGGTGCACATGAAACAGGCGCGGGGCCCCGCGTTCAGGAAGATGTATGCGTCGTTGTTCGTGCCCGAGAGCGCCGGCAGCACCGCGTATTGGCCGTTGAGCTTGACGAAGATGCTGATCTGGTTGTCCGGGTACCTGCCGCGCAGGTAGCCCCGGTAGGCGACCGTCAGCGTGGCGTACCGGCCCGGGAGCTTCGTCGTGTGGCGGATGACCTCGAATGGCCCCGTCGTCTGCGTGTCGTAGACATTGCAGACGGCGTAGTCCGGCGGGTAGTTGGAGGCCTCGCCACGAACGGCGGTCAGCAGCAGCGTCAGCGTGAGCGCGGTTGCGAGCGGATTCAGGAGTTTCATGGGCGGTGTCCTTGCGTCGAATTCCCGGCGGAGGCTGGGAAGCGCGGCGAGCCCCGGGTATGCCCCCCCGCGCTGTGGGCTCCAGCCGGTGTATCACGCGCGTCTGTCGCGCAGGAACCGGCTGGGCTCACACCGGGAAGGACAACGTGAACCGTGCACCGCCGAGCTCCGAGCCGAGCGCGGCGACGCTCCCGCCGTGCACCTCCGCGATACGGCGGACAATCGCGAGGCCGAGCCCGAAGCCGGGGCTCTCGTCCGTACGTTCGTCGTCGAGGCGGTGGAACGGCTCGAAGATCCGCTCCCGCTCCGCGAGCGGAATCCCCGGCCCATCGTCGTCGACGTGGATGTGAATCGCTCGGCCCTCCCGGGTCAGGCTGACCTGGACCCGGGACTTCGCATACCGCAGGGCATTCAGTATCAGGTTCGACACCGCGCGCTCGACGAGCCGGGCTTCGACGCGAACGACGAGCGACTCCGCGCCGGGCACGGGGGCGGATATCGTCGCCCTGCTGGGAACAATCGTGAGGGTCTCGCAGAGCTCGGCGAGGACCGGGCCCACGTCCACCGAAGCCCCAGCCGGCGCGCGGCGCCCCTTCAACCGCACGTAGGTGAGCAGTTCATCGATGAGCTGATCGAGCTCCTCGAGACTGCGCTCCACCCGCTCGAACGCGTGCTCGCGGTCATCGGGCTCGACGGCTTCGCGCGCGAGCGCGAGGCTGAAATGCAACCGCTGGGTCGGTGCTCGGAGCTCGTGCGACGTGATGTGGAGGAGCTCTTCTCTCATGGCAATCGACCGCTGGAGGTCTTCGCCCATGTGGTTCAGCGCCGTCGAGAGCGCACCAATGACGTCGCGTGAGCCGACCGCGGCCCGTGCGTCGAGCTCCCCCCTCCCGAGCGCCTCGGCCGTTCGCCGGAGGTCCAGGAGCTGTCGGCGGATGGGGCGCAGGAGCGCGAAGACACCGAGCGAGAGCCCTCCGACGAAGCAGAGGAAGAGCCCGGCGCCGCGCGCGCCGCCAAGCGGGAACCTGAGCGGCATGGGCCCCACCTGGAGGACGTGCCCCGTCCCCTCGATGCGTGCATAGAGGACGGATGCGAACACGGGGCCCGCCCGCACGACCTCCCCGACGTCGAGGCGTCCGAGAGCGTCGGCGCCGAGCGGTGCGTCCGCCCGGGGGATGATGACGACGGGCACCTCGAAGCGCTTCGCTGCTTGCTCGGCGGGACCTCCGAAGTCGTGGTGCTGGCTGTAGCGCTCTTCGAACATCTCGGCCATCAACGCGACCGGCACCGCGAAAGAGACTTCGATGTTCCGCGCGAGCTGCGCGTTGATCCGAGGGATGACGAACGCCTGGGCGACGGCGCCAGCCAGCAGCACGCCCGCGAAGATGTGGAGATAGACGCGGAGGAAGAGCCTGTCCACGGGTCAGCTCACTGTGTAGAGGTAACCGACGCCGCGGACCGTCTTGATGGCGTCCGCCTCGCCGGAGGCTTCGCGCAGCTTGTGTCGAAGCCGGGAGACCCTGAGGTCGACGGAGCGGTCGATGTCGTCCTGCTCCACGCCCCGGAGCCGCTGGTACATGAGCTGCCGGCTCACGACCTGTCCCGCGTGGGCCACGAGCAGGAGGAGCACGTCGAACTCGCCAGAGGTCAGGTCGAGCTCCTTCCCACGCAGCCAGGCCGTTCGCCGCGTGGAATCCACCGTGAGCTCGCCGACGCGAACGGGCGTGCCATCCGACTGGGGGGGCGCGCTCGTGCGGCGCAGGAGCGCTCGCAGCCGCGCGAGGAGCACGCGGGGACGGACCGGCTTCGGCAGGTAGTCGTCGGCGCCGCTCTCCAGACCGACGACCTCGTCCACCTCGGCGCCACGCCCGGTCAGCATGAGAATCGGACCCGGGTAGGCGCCGCGCAGCTCACGGCAGACGGCGAAGCCATCCTTGCCGGGGAGCATCACATCGAGCACCACGAGGTCGGGGCGCGTCGCGAGGATCCGCGGCACCGCGCGTTCACCGCTGACCTCGCTCTCGGCGCTGAAACCGTGCATTCGCAGGTAGTCGGCAATCATTGCCGTGAGCGCCCGGTCATCGTCCACGATGAAGACGCTGGGTGTCGACGTGGATGTCTGGCTCTGCTTCTCCATAGGCGCCGGTGCTCCCGGACGGAGCATACACGCCCCGCTGCGAGCACGTCCGCACCGGCTGCGTTTGTATCACTTCGTATCCCCCGTAAAGCCTCGCTGTCTGATGTGCCATCGTTCCGTGCAACTCCAGGAGGATGACATGTCAAAGCAAGCCAGTCGTGACAGCGTGACGAGCAGTCCAGCGAAGGCCCAGCCCGCGCCGGAGCTCATACCCACTTCGGATGCACTCATCTATGGGGAGACGATCTACCTCAACAAGGTGCGTGGCGACGCGCCGCTGTGGCTCTCGGGTGGCCGCAGCGATGGGCAGACCCAGGTGTACACGCTCGACGGCGAGAACGGCACGGTGGAGGAGACCTACCGCTGGACCGTGATGAAGGGCGTCGACACCGTCGGCAGCGGGCCCGTGAGCTATGGCGACGTCATCTATCTCAAGGTGGGCGGCAAGGCGCAGCGGTGGCTCACGGGAGGCCGCGGCACCCCCCAGAATCAGGTGTCCACGCGCGACGGCGCGGGAGCCTCGGAGGATGGGAGCTACCACTGGACCGTGATGCAGGACTTCGAAATCCCGGGCAGCGGCAGCGTCAAGCGAGGGAGCGCCATCTGCCTCAAGGTGGGCACCACGGAGCAGCGGTGGCTCTCGGGCGGCGTCGACGGTCAGAAATCGGTGTCCACGCTCGACGGCCGGGACGGGAAGGAGCGCGACAGCTACTTCTGGACCACGGAACCGGTGAGCTACTCCCGCATGTTCGCGGTCTTCGCCGAGGACTCCCCAGAGACGAAGTACATGCCAGCGGGGGGAATGCAACCGCGCGTGTTCACCCGCGTGGAGGCGCGCTCGCCGGACAACTCCATCCAGCTCGACCTCGAAACAGGGTTCATCACGCTTCCGCCAGGGACGTACCACATCACCGGGTTCTCGACGACGGCCTTCCTGTATCCGCGCGACAACCCCGAGGAGATCGCGAAGCTGGATGGGATGGTCCAGAACAAGCAGTTGGCGAACGGTGGGTACTGCCGGCTGCGGCTTGCCGGAGGTATTCCGGAGCAAATCTCCAACGATGATGCCATCGCTGTCGGCAGCATCAGCAGCGCCAACATGATACCCAGTCTGATTGAGACCTGGTTCACCACGAACGTCGACGCCCAGATCGTCATGGAACACCAGTCCGGCAGAACGGATCAGACCGCGGACGTCGTGCTGCGCGCCAATCCGAACGACTCGCCCTGGCATATCTTCGCGCGGCTCAGCATCTCTCGCGTGTAGCCCGTCCTGCCTGAAGGTCGGTTGCCGCACGGCAGCCGGCCGCTTCCGGGGCCAAGGAGGAGAAGCGGGAGGTCGCCCGCGCGTCCGGCGCCGTGAAAGAGAAGGCCGGCCCCGGAAGTTACGGGCCCGTGCCTTTTTCGAATCCATTCCACGCTCGCAGGCGCCGGCTCGCCAGGCTGCTGACTTTCTGTGCGGTGCAGCTCCTGCTTGGGACGAGCTGCATGAGTCTGCCGGAGCCGCTGTTCGACAGGATCCCCGCTTCCGAGGGGAGGCTGCGCGTCATCTCCTACAACGTGCACCTCGGTGAAGCCCTGATTGACGAGCGGGAGGGAGGGTCCAGCTCGATGAGCGAGGCGTTCCACGAGCGCAAGATGATGTGGAATGTCGACATCCTCGGTCTCCAGGAGCTGTGCTCGGATGGGGGCGGCTGGCAGCTCGACTACTTCGACGCGCTCATGCGCTCGTTCGGTGGCCCGTCCTACTCGGCGTTCGCGCTGGCAGACCCCGTCGAGAAGACGATGTGCGCCCGGGTCGAGGCCATCTTCAGCCGCCATCCCATCGTCGACTCGGGAGCCATCGAGCTGCCGAACGTCCGCCAGCCCCGCTCCGCCGTCTGGGCGGATATCGACGTGCCCTCCTCGGACGGGACGGGGACGGTGCGCATCCGCGTCTACAACGCGCACCTGGAGAATCGCCCGGAGAAGGACCACCTGACCTGGGAGGAGGGACGGCTCAGGCAGACGCGGGTCATCCTCGATCATCTGTCTGAGTGGCGCGCGACACACCCCGACGCGCCGGTGATCCTGCTGGGAGACCTGAACAGCCTCAGCAAGTACTGGGACGTCTGGAGCCGGGAGGCCTCCATCACCGAGATTGAAAGCCACGGGCTGCAGCCCACGCTCAAGAAATACAACCGCACGCTCACGCTGACGCCCCATCAGGTCGACTGGATCTTCTTCCAGGGACTCAAGCAGCGCAGGTCCCAGGTCGAGCACGTGTGGCTCTCCGACCACTTCCCGGTGGTGGCGGACTTCGCGCTGCCCAAGGCCGCGGTGCAGGAGCCGACGCTCGTGGAAGGTCCGTGAAACGGTGGCACTTCAGTGCACGGACAGGAAGAAGCGCAGCTCGTAGGTGTCCTTGGACACGTCCGGGAAGCCGTCGAAGCGGCTGTGATGCTGGAAGACGTTGACCTCCGAGCCCAGGCCCACCCCGCCGCGCACGGGCACGTCCACCTGGAGCTGCCCGGTGAGCACCTGGTGCGAGCCGCCCGCTCCGTCCAGCACCGCGACGCGCGACATGTCCGCCTCCAGCGTGAGAACGTCCCACGCGTCGCGCGCGTAGACCATGCGGAGCTGCACGCCCACGCCGGGGCCATAGTCGTAGTTGCGGCCTTCGCGCCCCTCATGCGCGGAGGAGATGCCGGTGAGGACACTGCCCTTCAACGACAGCACCGTCTTCAGCTTCGAGCTCGCGGAGAGCTGATGCTGGTGCAGCAGGCCCACGTCCAGGGACTGTCCGCCCACCTCGTACTCGATCGTGTCCGTGTAGCTCAGTTGCTGCGAGAGACCCAGCCGCACCTCGTCCTGCTCGGTGCGCACCAGCACCTTCGCCGCGAGCAGGCCCGTCAGCAGCGCATGGCTGACCAGGCTGTCCTCCCGCGTGGTGAACTGGATGTGTGCGTCGAAGGCGTCGAAGGGGCGACGGATGTCGCCACGGAAGGCGTCCCCGTAGCGCAGGGCGAACTGGGTGAAGAACTGGTGCTTGCCTCCCGCCAGGAGCTTGCCGTCCCCCAGCATCAGGTAGCCCACCGAGCCCCAGCCCGCGAGCGCGCGAGAGCGCCAGTCGGAGGGAGTGGGCTCTTGCCGGAAGGCATCACCGCGCAGGAGCCGGTTGACTCCACGGATGGGGCTGATGAGGCCCGCCGTCAGTTCCCGGCCGAACCGGTCTCGCCCCGTGGCCTCCGTATCGAGCACGGTGGAAGACAGTCGGTAGAGTGCCTCGCCCATGGCCACCCCGCCCATCGTGGTGTTGATGACGTCATTGATGGATGGCGGCTCGGTCTCCGCGAACAGCTCCCACTGGACGCTCCCCAGGAGCGTGAAGGGGATGGCGCTCACGAAGGAGAGGCCGTTGTCACGCGCGGCCGTGTAGTAGAGGCTACCGTGGTAGGGGTGCGCGAACTGGTTCGTGGAGAAGCCGTCCCCATCCCAGACAAAGCCCGTACGCAGGTTGTCCTTCCACGTCTGGAGGCTGACACGTGCCCAGACCTTCTGGCCGAGCGTCCGGTCATAGGTCCACACCACGAGGTTGATGGCGGTGACCTCCCCCAGCGCCAGCCACGGGTGGGGCTCCGGCGCCGTGGACTCCTCGACGGAGGGCTCGGCCCGGGGGGCATCCGCGGGCAGCGTCGCTTCCTCCGCGCGCGCGGCGGCGGAGATGAGCGCCAGCATCCCCAGGGCAAGCCGCCCCGCCTGGACCCCGCTCCGGCGCCCTCCACGTCGCGGACCGAGGCGGCCTGTTCCCAAAGCGAATGACCGCACCCCACGCATCCGCCAGCCCCGTCGCGGGCCCATGCCGCGCACATCCAAGGTAGGCAGCCGACATCCGCGAGGCGTCCCGCCTTCCGGGGAGGGGCATCTCCGACAATTGGAGGTTGCGCACTTCCTGCTGCTAGAGCGTCCCCGCCAGCGCCCTGCCCACCGCGCGGCCGGAGAAGATGCACCCTCCCAGGAAGGTGCCCTCCAGCGCCCGGTAGCCATGCACGCCGCCACCGCCGAACCCCGCCACCTCGCCGGCCGCGTAGAGGCCGGGGATGACCTGCCCATTCGTCCCGAACACCTGGCCCGACAGGTCCGTCTCGAACCCGCCCAGCGTCTTGCGCGTCAGGATGTTCAGCTTCACGCCGATGAGCGGCCCCGCCTCCGGGTCGAGAATGCGATGGAGCTTCGCCGTGCGCACCAGCTGGTCCCCCCGGTACGCGCGCGCCTGGCGGATGGCCGCGATCTGGAGGTCCTTCCCGAACGGGTTGTCCAGCTGCCTGTCTCGCGCCAGCACCTCCCGCTCCACCGTCGCGTAGTCCAGCAGCGGCGTCTCCGTCTTCGTGTTCATCCCCTCCACCAGCGCCCGGAGGTTGTCCGCCACGACGAAGTCCACCCCGTGCGACTTGAACGCCTCCACCGGCCCCATCGCCTTCTTGCCCACCGCGCGGTTGAGCACCCCGCGCCAGTCCTTGTTCGTCAGGTCCGGGTTCTGCTCGGAGCCCGAGAGCGCGAACTCCTTCTTGATGATTCGCTGATTCAGCACGAACCACGAGTGCTCGTGCCCCGTCTTCATGATGTGCGCGAGCGTCCCCAGCGTGTCGAAGCCCGGGAACAGCGGAGGCGGCAGCCGCCGGCCCGTCGCATCCAGCCACAGCGAGCTGGGCCCGGGCAGGATGCGGATGCCGTGTTGCGGCCAGATGGGACTCCAGTTCCGCAGCCCCTCCGTGTAGTGCCACATCCGGTCCCGGTTGATGACCCGCGCTCCCGCGGCCTCGGTGATGGGAATCATCCGCCCGTCCACGTGCGCGGGAACGCCCTGGACCATGAACTTCGGCGCCGTTCCCAACCGCGCGGGCCAGCTCTTGCGCACCAGCTCCGGATTGCCGCCAATGCCTCCCGACGTGACGACGACCGCCGAGGCGCGCAGCTCGAACTCCCCCGCCGTCTCCCGGGAGCTGCTCACGCCGCGCGGCGCGTCCGAGGGCACCAGCCGCATCCCCCGCACCCCCACCACCGCGCCCGCCTGGACGAGCAACTCATCCACCCGGTGCCGGAACAGGAACGTGAGCGTCCCCTTCTCCCGCGCCGCCTGCGCCCGCCGCACGAAGGGCGCGAGCACTCCGGGGCCGGTGCCCCACGTCACGTGGAAGCGCGGCACCGAGTTGCCGTGGCCCACCGCCCCGTAGCCGCCCCGCTCGGCCCAGCCCACCACGGGGAACCAGCGCATCCCCAACTGGTAGAGCCAGGGCCGCATCTCGCTCGCGGCGAACCCGACGAAGGCCTCCGCCCACTTGCGCGGCCAGTGGTCCTCCTCGCGGTCGAAGCCCGCGGTGCCCATCCAGTCCTCCAGCGCGAGCGCATGCGAGTCCTTGATGCCCATGCGCCGCTGCTCGGGCGAGTCCACCAGGAACAGGCCGCCAAAGGACCAGAAGGCCTGTCCCCCCAGGCTCTGCTCCCCCTCCTGGTCCAACACCGTGACGCGCTTGCCCGCGTCCGCGAGCTCCGTCGCCGTGACGAGCCCCGCCAGTCCACCGCCCACGACAATGACGTCCGCTTCCTGTCCCATCGGCGCGCCTCCAGGTGTCCCCTCCAGGGGATGCCCGATGATAGGGGAAACCCCCGAGGCGGAGGTGAATTGGATGTGATTGCGGCCCGCGCTCCACTCAGTCGTCGAGGTCCTCGCGCTCCAGCGCCCACCATTCCCGGCCGGTGGGTGAGAAGCCGAGGAAGAAGTAGACGTGCTCGCGCGTCGCGGTGAAGAGGTACGGGGCCCCTCCTGTCAGTCCTGGCGCCAGCTCCTGGAGCCGGCGCGTTCCGCGGGGCGTGCCGTCGCTCGTCCACAGCTCCGGCCCGGTGATGCCGTCATCCGCGGAGAACAGCAGCGTGCCCGCCACGGGGAACAGCCAGGAAGGCGACGCGCTGTACGGCCCGCGCGCGAGGTCCTTGAAGAGCCGTGTGCCCGCCTCCGTGCCGTCACTCACCCACAGCTCGCGGCCCGTGGGGCCACCGTCCTGGGCGCTGAAGAAGAGGCGCCCGCCGAAGGCCACCAGGAACTGCGGCGGGTCGAACACCGCGCCGGGAGTGATGTCCTTCACCAGCACGGTGCCCTCACGGGTGCCGTCCGTCACCCACAGCTCGCGGCCCACATCGGGGTTGTCCGCGACGAAGAAGACACGCCGGCCCACCACGGTCAGGTCCGAGGGGAAGGAGCTGTTCGGCCCGGGGTAGCTGTCCGCGAGGGGGAAGGTGCCTTCCGGCGTCGCGTCACTGCGCCACATCTCGTCGCCGAGCTCCGAGTACTGGTGGAAGAGGAACAGCCCACCCGCCGCGACGGCGTCCGTGAACAAGAGGCTCTCCACTCCAGGCATCAGGTCCAACGCGACCGTCCCAGCGGCCGTGCCGTCCGTGCGCCAGAGGTCGAAGCCGGTCGCCTCTTCCACGGCCATGAAGTACAGGCGCCCCTCCAGCTCGATGAAGGCCTGGGGGCTGGAGCCGATACTCCCGGGCCACAGGTCCTTGACCATCAGCGTACCGGCCGTCGTGCCGTCCGTGCGCCAGAGCTCCGTCCCATTCACCCCGTCGTCCGCCGCGAAGTAGGCGACGCCGCGGTGCACGAACGGGCTTTCGAAGAAACGGCTGCCTTCGGGCCCCTGGTGGATGTCCTTCACCATCCGCGTGCCACCCGGGGTGCCGTCGCTCCGCCAGAGCTCGAAGCCGTGGATGCCGTCGTCCGCGAAGAAGAGGAGACCTCCACCGAACGGCGTCATGTCCGTGGGCTCGGAGCCGTCGGGCCCCGGGCGGAGGTCCGCGACGAGCCGGGTGCCTGCCGCCGTGCCGTTCGTCACCCACAGCTCGGCGCCGAAGCTCCGGTCATCCGCCGTGAAGAAGAGCGTCCTGCCCACGCTTGCGCTCTCGGTGATGCTGGGGTCGTCCGGTCCGGGGGTGAGGTCCTGCACCAGGCAGGCGGGCCCCGCGCCCGGGTCGCCGTGTCTGTTCCCCTGCTCGCTCCCCGAGGCCGCACCGTCCCCGGTCTCCGGGAAGACCGCCACGGCGGCAGCCGTCTCCACGCTCCCGTGCCTGCCGAGCTTCAGGGCCCACAGCTCGGTGCCCCGCTTCGGCTCGGTGGCCGCGAAGAATACGCGCGAGCCCGAGCGCGTGAAGTCATGTGGCGCGCTCGAGAAGGCGCCCGACACCAGGTCGGCGAGCCGCACCGTCCCCCGGGCCGTGCCGTCGCTGGTCCACGGCTCGTGGCCCCTGCCCTGCTCGCGTGCGGTGAAGATGAGCCGGCCGCCCTGCGCGGTGAGCTGCGCGATGCTGGACCCCGCGAGGCCCGGCATCACGTCCTTCAGCCGGAAGGTTCCGCGCTCCGAGCCGTCGCTGCGCCACAGCTCGTCCCCCGCGTCGGGCGTGTACGCGGAGAAGTACACCGCGCCGCCCAGGGCGGTGAGCGACCGGATGTGCGGGCCATCCGCGCCAGGGAGGATGTCCTTCACCAACCGGGTCCCCAAACGCGTGCCGTCACTGGTCCACAGCTCGGAGCCGACGAGCCCGTCGTCCGCGCTGAAGAAGAGCCCGCGGCCCACGGTGACGAGCGTGTTCGGGCCGTCGAACGTGAGCAGCGCCGGTACGTCCGCGACGGCCACCGTCCCCTCGGGCGTGCCGTCGCTCTTGTAGAGCGTGAAGAGCCGCGGCACGTCCTGGAGCGCGCCGCCCTTGCGCGTCACGCCGATGATGGGGGACTCGCCGACGATGAAATAGAGCAGTCCGTCCGCGACGACCGGGCCCGCCGTATAGACGTCGAACCGGTCGGAGAAGTCGAGCAGTGTGACGACAGCTCCCGTCGCCCCATCCAGACGTTGGAACACGTGGTCACCGAAGAAGAAGAGCTGGCCGCCCATCGGCACGAGCGCGCTGGGGGGAGAGGCCAGTCCCGTGGGCACCACGCGCGTGGTGCCCGGAATGCCCTCCGTCCGCCACAGCTGGGTGACACCGAGCTCCGGCGAGAACGCGGTGAAGTAGAGGACTCCCTCCAACGCGGCCAGGGCGAAGGGGAATGACGACTCACCTCCGGCGGCGATGTCCCTCACCAGTCGGGTTCCCGCGCGCGTCCCATCGCTCGTCCACAGCTCCAGGCCATGCATGCCGTCGTCGGCGGCGAAATAGACGCGGCGTCCCGCGGTCATGAGCCCCTGGATGGAAGCACCTGCCTGGCCGGGCCGGAGGTCCTCCACGATGCGCGTCCCGCCGGGCGTACCGTCGCTCTTCCACAGCTCGGAGCCGTGGTCGGCGTCGGTGGCGACGAAGAAGAGCGTGCCATTCACGTCCGTCAGCTCGAACGGGCCCGCGCCGAGCCGGCCAGGGACGCTGTCCTCCACCCGGTACGGGGGGCTCGTCGAAGACATGTCCTGGCTGGCCCCGGCCTCCTGGAGCCCCAGGGCGGAGCGCTCGCCTTCCGCCTCCTCGCCAGGAACTGGCGCCGGGCCGCCACAGGCCAGGCCCAGGACCAGGGCCACCAAAGAGATGAGGACGCCAGCAGGCAAGCGCATGGGGCTCCCTTCCTTGCGCATGGACGCGCGGAGAAGTGGTGCCCAAGGTGAGCGCGCCCTCCTGCCGGGACGAGGGGCTCTCCCGGCCGTCCCGCGTGTCACCTACTGCCCGAAGTGCCTCCGCTCCTCCCTCAGGGAAATCGCAGGGCCTTGTCGAACACGAACTGGCCGCCGTCGATACGCCAGAGCAGATAGGTGCCGCGGAAGGGCTCACCGTTCTCGTCCAGGTCCAGCGGCCCGGAGGCGCCCTCGTAGTTGACCTCCTGCCCCGCGCTCAACAACTCCAGCGCCTCCGCGAATCCGCCAACGTTGACGGGAACCCCCACCGCGGCCTTCGTGCCCGAAACGGCGATGAGGTTGTCGCGAAGCGCCTCGGTGGTCGCGCCACCTCCCTTCACCATGGCGAGCGCCATGAGGTAGACGGCGTCGTAGGTCCGCTGGAGCCGGCCGGAGTCTTCGATGTCGAAGCCCTCTCCGGTGGCGGCCTCATAGGCCTCCACGAACCGCAGTCTGTTCGGGTCGTCCAGGGCCGCCGTGGGAACCAGGCCCTGCATGCCCTGAGCAACCGTGGCGTCCGCGCTCGTGAGGAACCCCGGGCCGAACACCGCCTCCGAGGCGAAGAACCTCACCCCGCTGATGTCGGCGGAAGCCACGAGGTCCCGTGACAGGCCGGCGGCGCCCACGGAGAACCCCATGATGACGATGGCCTGGGGCTTTCCGGCGGCGTAGAGGCGCTGGACCTCGTCCGTGAACCCGGTCGTCTTGCCCGTCGGATGTGACACCCTCGCCATGATGCTGCCGCCGAGCGCGGTGAAGCGCTGCTCGAAGCCGTCCGCGAGGCCGGTGCCATAGATGTCGTCGACGTGGACGATGGCGGCGGAGTCCACGCCCTGGCGGCGGACCTCCTCGGCCAGGAGCGGCCCCTGGCGATCGTCGTTGGCAATCGTGCGATAGAAGTTGGGACGCCCCGTGAGGATGGACGACGAAGCGGAGGGCGAGACGATGACCACGTTCGCCGCTTCGGGCGCGACGACCTCGAGGTCCGCCCGCGCCGCCGCGCTGCAGGTCGCGGCGATGATGGCCACGACGCCCCGCTCCAGGAGCCCGCTGACGACCCCTGGGGCGTGGCGCTCATCACACAGCCTGTCCTGCGCCACGATGACCTCGACGCGCCTGCCGAGCACGCCCCCCGCGAGGTTGATTTCCTGGGCGGCCAGGCGCGCCGCGAACCCCGTGCGGCGCGGAATGCGCGTCTCGATGACGCCCAGCGTGATGGAGTCCCCGGAGGGCGTGTACTCCCGCTTGTCGAGCGGCTCGCAGGCCCCGCCTCCCAGGAGGACGAGCGCGAGGAGCGCGACGCGGCCGAACGTGCTCACGGTGTCCATGTGAAGCCCAGCGTGGCCTCGCGCCCGAAGCCGGGCAGATCGACGCCGTTGTAGCCGGGCTCGGCATAGCGGGAGTCCAGCAGGTTGTTGACCTGGAGGTGCACGCGCGCGTGCTTCCACTCGTACATCCAGATGGCGCTGACGAGCGCGTAGGGGTCGAACAGGTAGGGCGTGTTGGCGAGCAGGACGTTCCCCCTCGACGCCCGGCGTGCGCCCACATACCGGCCGCGCAGCCCCACGGTTCCCGCGAAGCCGCTGCGCCACGTCCAGGCCAGCTCGGCGAGGAAGCGTGGGTAGGCGGCGGCCGGCTGCGAGAGGGTTCCCAGGAACGGGTCATCCCGCTCCTCCTCCGTGTTCTGCGCCTGGAGTGTCGCGACGACGTTGTGCCCCCCATGGGACCAGCGGGCTTCCGTCTCGAGGCCCAGGGTCCTCGACGTACCGATGTTCACCGGCAGGACGGTCTGCGCGCCCTGGGGAAGCAGATCGATGGTGTCGCTCGTGTCCGTCAGGTACGCGTTCACCGACACGAGGAGCTTGGGGTACGGCGTCACGAGCACCTGCGCCTCGCTCGTCATGGCCGTCTCGGGGAGGAGCTCGGGGTTGCCGACGACGTCCCCCGCGTAGAGCGGCTGGGCATAGAGGTACAGCGGGTTCGGCGCCAGGAACGACGTGCCGGTCCGGAGCTTCAGGGTCAGCTGCGGAGTGAAGGCGTGCGCGAGGCCGACGTGGTAGTTCACGACGCCGCCGTAGATGTTGTGCCGGTCGTACCGCACGTTCGCCGTCAGCCCCAGGCCGGGAAGCGACTCGAAGGGGTGGGCGGTTCCCTGACCGTACACCCCGAGGTTCTGGAACAGCACCTCCTCCTGGATGCCGAGCGGCGCGGTCTCCGAGCCGTCGGCGTTCGTCACGGTGAAGACGGTGAGCGGCTTCTCCAGGTCGCGGGTGAGGTCGATGCCCACGAGCAGGGAGTACCTGCTCGCCCGCGCGGTCGACTCGAGCACGAGGTCGATGGCGCGATAGCCGAAGTCGCGGCGCGGATGTGTCTCCGTCGAGCCGGCATTCAGGCGCTCGCGGCTCGACGGGCCGCCCGTGGAGAAGCCCGCGGAGGCGCTGGTCTCCAGCCAGTCGGTGGGCCCGAGGTCGAGCTTCGCCCGGCCGGCGAAGTTGTCCACGACGAGGTGGTTGTCATGGCTCAGCGTTCCGAAGTCGAGGAACTCGGCGAACGAGTCCAGGCGGCTGTAGAGGACCTGGAGGTGGAGTGCCGCCTTGTCCGACGGCTCGAGGTCGAAGGCTCCGAAGGCCGACATGGGCCGCGCGAGGTCCCCCTCGCTCTCGTGGGTGGCGAACGTGTCGTAGTTCGGCGACGCCACCGGCAGCTCGTAGCCCGAGCGGTCGACGTAGCCGTATCTGAAGGCGCCCAGCGCGCCCCACGACTGCCGGGCGTGCTGGAGCAGGACCTCTCCCCCCACGCCGGTGGGAGGACCGTAGGCCACCCGGGCCGTGAGTTCGCCGAGGTGGTCGGCGGAAGGCTGGCGCGTGATGACGTTCACCACGGCCAGATAGGCGTTCGCCCCATAGAGCGCGGAGGCAGGCCCGCGGACGACCTCGATGCGCTCGATGATTCGCATGGGGATGAACTCGAGTCCGAGGAAGTTGGTGCCATCCGCCCGGAAGGTGGTGGGCTGGCCATTGATCAGGACCTTGAGGGTGCGGTTGTAGGCGCGGTGTCCCGAGCTCAGCCCGCGCACCCCGAGGTTGGGCGTCACGAAGTCACGGATGATGTAGAAGCCTGGGACGTGCTCGAGCGCCTCGGCGACGCTCCGGTAGCCCCACGTCGCGATTTCCTCGCGTGTGATGACCGAGACGATGGCGGGCGCCTGCTCGAGCTTCTGCGGCTGCTTGGTGGGCGTGACGATTTCCACCTGCATGAGCTCTTCGAGGGGCAGCTCGGAGAGCGACCCTTGCGTCTGCTCCTGCTCGGGGGTGGGGGCCTCCTGTTGCCGGGCGACGGAGGTTCCACCCAGGAGGGCAAGAAGGGCCATGCCGGAGCGGACCGCGGGCCTGGCCACTGCCTTCATGGTGCGCTCCATGCAGCCCACTCGAGAGGGATGCGCCCTGGCGACGCCCGGAAGATGGGACCGCGCACCGCGCAGTCAAGAGGCCGCGCCGTACAGGGCGGGGCCCTCCACCTGGAGCCGCGGCGACCGTGCGGGGCCGGGCAGCGGTGGAAAACCGCCATTGCGAAGTGGGAGGGAGGGCGCTCTCGTTGGCCATGGACAACCGGAGGGGTCAGCCCCTGGTGAGGCTTTGCATCCTTCCCGATGATGCGCACCACGAGGTGCTCGGCGACCGTCGTGGGGGCCGGAGGACACCGATGAGGGCTCTGTCCATTCTCCGCTTCATGCCGGCCCTCGCTGCCTTCGTCCTCCCTCAGGGAGTGGCGAGGGCGGAGGCTCCCGTCGAGGCGGAGGTGAAGGCCGAGTTCCTGGAGCGGTTCACGCGGTTCATCGACTGGCCGGAAGCCGGGTTCAAGAGTCCGGGGTCACCCTTCGCCCTCTGCCTGCTGGGGCACACCCCGCTGGAGCCCTATCTGGCGAGAATGGCGCAGACCCGCCGCATCAAGGACCGCCCCATCCAGGTCCGGACGCTGGAAGGACCGGGCGAGGTGGAGGGCTGCGCGCTGGTCTGGATTCCTCCCGAGGCCGCCGGCTCGCTGGAGCAGGTGCTGGCGCGCACCGCGGGCAAGGCCATCCTCACCGTCGGGGACACCGAGGGCCTGGCCGAGCGCGGAGCGCACATCAACATGAAGCGGGAGGGAAGCCGGCTGACCTTCGACATCAACGTGGCCCAGGCGAAGCGCAGCGGACTGCGCTTCAGCTCCCAGTTGTTGCAGCTGGGACACCTGGTGGGTGGGGAGGTGCCCCCATGAGGTTCTGGGAGGCGCTCTCGCTGCGGAGCAAGCTGACGGTGCTGCTCTTCTTCGGACTGATAGGCCCGATGGGGACAGGGCTCGGAATCGTCGCCGCGAGGGACATCCGTGCCTTCCGCGAGGACCTCATCTCCACGACGTCGCTGGCCGCGGCCGTCGCCAGCGAGTACAGCGCCGCGGCGCTCGCCTTCCAGGACGAGGTGGCCGCGCGGCAGACCCTCGCGCGGATGGCCTCGCTCCCGGAGCTGGAGTTCGCCGAGATCCAGGACGCGAGGGGCCGCCACCTCGCGTCCTACCAACGCCCGGGCGTCCCCGGAGGAATCCCGCTGCCCTCCCATCCCGTAGAGGGGCGGTGGGTGCGGCTGGACGACGACCACGTCAACGTGGTCCAGCCCGTCACCCACGGGGGCGTGCGCTACGGCAGCCTGCGCCTGCAGACGTCGACCGTCGCGCTCCAGGCCCGCATCAACGCCTATCTCCTCGGAATCCTGCTGGTGGGGGTGGGGGTGGCCGGGCTCGCGCTGGGGCTGGCCTTCCTGCTGCAGCGCCTCATCACCTGGCGCGTCCTCGCGCTGGCGGAGGTGGCGCGGGTGGTCGCCGAGAAGGGCGACTACTCCGTCAGGGTCCGGAAGGTGAGCAACGACGAGATTGGCTTCCTGGCCGACACCTTCAACGCCATGCTGGTGGAGGTGGAGCGCCGGCAGCGGGAGGCGCAGGAGGCCATCCGGGTGCGGGAGGAGTTCCTCTCCATCGCCTCACACGAACTGCGCACTCCACTCACCCCCCTCAAGCTGGAGGTCCAGTCGCTCACGCGGGCCGCCGCGCGAGGCACCTTGTCGGACCAGGGGACGGGACTGCTCCAGCGGGACCTCCGGCTCATCGGCAAGCAGCTCCGGCGACTGGAGACCCTCATCTACAACCTCCTGGATGTCTCCCGCATCACCAGCGGCAAGCTCCAGCTGGACCTGGAGGAGGTGGACCTCGTGGCCCTCCTCCGGGAAGCGGTCCAGCGGCTCTCCGAGGAGTGCCGGGCCGCGGGCACCGCCATCACCCTGGAGGCGGAGCAATCCGTGGTGGGGCGGTGGGACCCGGCGAGGCTGGACCAGGTGTTGAGCAACCTCCTGTCCAATGCCCTCAAGTATGGCGCAGGCAGGCCCATCGAGGTGGAGGTGGGCGAGCGGGAGGGCACCGCATGGTTGAGCGTCAGGGACCATGGGGTGGGCATCGCGAAGGAGGACCAGGCGCGCATCTTCGACCGGTTCGAGCGCGCGGTGTCGGTGCGCCACTACGGCGGCCTCGGGCTGGGGCTCTACATCGCCCAGAGCATCGTCGCCAGCCACGGAGGGCACATCCGGGTGGAGAGCCAGCAGGGCGCCGGGGCGACCTTCATCGTCGAGCTACCGGTGGAAGGCCCCCCATGGGAAAGCCCCGGGAACCTGGAGCCGGCCGCCCCGCCTCCGGCGCACTGAGGCGCGCGGCCGAGCCGGTCAGGGCTGAGTCTGGGGCGTGAGGCTCCAGTCGAAGTTGAATCCCAGATAGGAGTAGGACTTCGAGAAGCGCCCGTCGGGCAGGACGGCGGGCGGATTCACGTACACGCCGTTCTTCTCGTCATTGGTGGCGATCAGCCCTCCCGTGACGCTGTAGTGGGGGCTCTGGCAGTCCTTGCCGGAGACCGCCTCGGCGACGCTCGAGTTGTCCACCAGCGCGGCGACGTAGGAGCGCGCCGGCTGCTTCAGCCAGTCCGTCACCGCGGCGTCGGGGCTGTGCAGCTCGGGGAAGGGGTTCGTCTGCAGGAAGCCGGAGAACGGGGCGAGCACGAAGCTGGCGGGGCCGAAGCTGTACGAGCAGGAGCCCTCGCCGTAGGCCACCTCGAAGGAGAACGAGCCGCTCGGGGACATGAGCAGGTTCGCTCCGACCCGGAGCGTGTCCGGAAAGAGCGGGTGCTTGAAGTCCAGCGCCGTTGACGCGGCATCCACCCCGAAGCCCACGGTGACCACGCCCTTGCGCCCCATCCCCGACCACCCCGGCTGCTTCTCCAAGGCGTTCACCGTCCCCTGAACCTTCCAGCAGCCGACGTTGTTGCGCTTGAGATAGGGCGTCCGGGTGGCCGTCACGCTGCCGCCCGCCTCGGTCTCCGCGTTGCTCATGATGATGACCAGGTGCTGCGCGCGCTGGCCCTTCATGTCCCTGCAGAGCCCGACGTACTCGTAGTCGGACCAGTCCTCCTCCTGCCACGCGCCGGCGCCATCCAGCCAGAGCGCCTGCACCTTGAGGTGCTTGCCCTCCTTCTTCGGCTCGAAGAAGCCGTTGTAGAAGAGCACCGAGCGGGTCGCCGGGTCCTTGAAGTCGAAGTAGTAGACGCGGTGCGAGAGGTTCTTCAGCTCCGGCTCCAGGTCGTCCTTCTTCTCCGCCGCGCCGCCCAGGTCGCCGTGCGCGTCCACGCTCTTCACCACCTCGTTCAGCGTGTCCCACGTGGTGAAGGACGCGGCCTTCGTGTCCACCGGGGCCTGGTTCCAGAGCATCTTCCCGAAGAGCGGCCAGTGCTTCTGGAAGCCTCCCGGCACCACGTTGTCGATGGCCTCCACGCCGGTGTCGACGGACTGCGTCGCCGCGAGGATGCTCTTCACCGTCGACGGGCCGAGCGTGTTGGCGATGTACTGGAACCAGAGATAGGCGCCGTAGTCGCGCTGCGCGTCGGACTTGCTCGCGCTGCAGTGGCCCGTGGAGCGGTCCTGGAGCGGAAGCTCGGGCGTGCTCAGGTAGCAGCTCGCGAAGTCCTGCTCGAGCTGGAGCGTCTTGCCGTACACGGCGTCGATGGCCCAGTTGGCGACCGCGTCGCGAAGCCACCCGTAGCTCGCCTGGAAGGACTTCGTCCGGAACGCCCAGTGGCTGGCATGCATCAGCTCGTGCGCGGCGGAGGCCTTGAGCTCGTCTGGGGACAGCGACTCGTCCAGCATGATGAAGACGGAGGACTGATACGGCGCGCCGAACTCGGGGACGGTGAGGCCGCGGAAGTCGACGTTGCGCACGAGGAACACGTCGAGCTTCGGGCTGTAGAGCGGGCAGCTGGTTCCCGAGTCCGAAAGGGGCTCGGGGAAGCCGAGCACGTCGAAGAGCCGGGGCCAGATTTCCTTCTCGATGGCCTCCGACACCAGGGCGGCCTTCGCCTTCTGGCCGGGGATGGTGAACTGGTACCAGACGTTGACCTTCGCCTGCGTGGAGTTGACGAAGTCCCACCCGTCGGTGCTCGCCTTGCAGGTGGGGCGGCCGTTGCCGAGCCCCTGGCCGCCTCCGGGAGGCGCGAGCCAGCTCGCGCCGTCGGCGGGCGGCACCAGGAACGGGTCCAGCGCGGCCTTCGTCTCGGCGGGCAGCGTGTCGTACTGGTCGATGACGTCCTGGAGCGCCTCCGTCTCGAAGGCACCACTCGCGCGGCCCTTGTACTGGAGCGGCAGGCGCGAGTCCTTGAAGGCGGCGTAGACGCGGTAGGTGAGCACCTCGTGCGGCGTGACGAGCCCCGCCTCGGCGGCCTCGGCGAGGTACTCATCGGAGCTTTGCGCGTTCTCCGGCGCGTCGATGACCAGCACCGCCACCGGCGAACTCGAGACGTCTCCGGCGGAGGCGGTCACCAGGGATGCGCCCGTGGCGAAGCCCTCCACACGCCCGTCCTCGAGGCCCGCCACCGTGTCGTCCGTGCCGGACCAGGTGAAGCTCACGTCCTTCAGCAGCGTGCCGTCCTCGTCGTATGCGAACGCCGCCAGCGTCAGCCGCTCCCCCACCCAGAGGAAGCCCTCGCCCGGGGTGACGATGATGCGGGCGACCTTCGCGTTGTCGGAGCCGTCATCCGGGTCATCGTCGCCGCCGTTGGAGTCGGAGCAGGCGGCCAGGGCCACCAGGAGTGCCACGACGAACGCGGCGCGGAGACCCACTGACCCATTCATGCCCTGTTGCTTCATCACCGTTCCTTGGGGTGGGCGTCATCGCCACTCCCCCGATGTGCAAGCCCGGTCCCTCGCAGCTTCCATGCCAGGGGTTGCCCGGGGCGATGGAACCCGAAGGGGCCGCCTCCCTGTTGCCGGGAGGGCCACGACGGGTTGCTACCGTAGCCCACCAGGCCACACGCCCCCAGGGCCAGAGAGGGAGAGGTGGGCTGCACTCGCGGTAACATCCCCGGGCCGGAGTGCGGCTGCGTACCGAGTTGCGAGAACACCCCAGGGGCCGAAGACCATGGCGACGAATCCGAGAGAGCAGCAGCCCATCGACGCATACCTGGCGGGGCTGGACAACCCGGCGGCGAAGAAGACGCTGGGGGCGCTGCGCCTGCAGCTCCGCAAGCTGCTCCCCGGCGCGGTGGAGACCCTCAGCTACCGGATGCCCACCTTCAAGGTCGATGGGAACGCCGTGGCCGGGTTCGCCTTCTTCAAGAGCCACTGCGGCTACTACCCCTTCAGCGGCAGCGTGGTGCCGGCACTGAAGGCGCAGTTGGACGGCTACACCACGTCGAAGAGCGGCGTCACCTTCCCGCCCGACAAGCCGCTCCCGGTGAAGCTGGTGAAGACGCTGGTGCAGGCGCGGCTCGCGGAGATTGCCGCGAGCGGGAAGAAGCCCTCGGCCACGAAGAAGAAGGCGGCCGCGAAGAAGGCGCTCATCACCGAGCGGGTGACAGACAGCGCCGTGAAGGAGGCCACCGGGCGGGACTGGAAGGGGTGGATGCGCGCGCTGGACGCGGCAGGGGCCGGCGAGCTGAACCACAAGCAGCTCGTCGCGCACCTGGCCCGGGAGGTGGAGTCCTCATGGTGGCAGCAGTCCATTTCCGTGGCGTACGAGCAGGCCCGGGGCAAGCGGGTCGTGGGCGAGACGGCGACCACGGGCTTCCAGGTGGGCGTGGTGCGCACGCTGCCGCTGAGTGCCCGTGAGATGTGGAAGCAGGTTGCAACCCAGCCGGAGCGCTGGCTCGGTGCCGGCGCGACGCTGACGCTCGAGCCGGGGGCGGGCTACGAGGTTCCCAAGCGACGTGGAGCACCCGGCGTCCGCGGCGAGGTCCGGGTGGTGAAGCCCGGGCAGCGCATCCGCATGACCTGGCAGCCAGACGGCTGGAAGAAACCCGCGACGCTGCAGCTCACGCTGGTGCCGAAGGCGCGAGGCGTCTCCTTCCACGTGCACATGGAGAAGCTGCCGGACGCGAAGGCCCGCGAGGCGATGCGCGAACACTGGTCCAGGGTGGTCGAAGGCCTCGCGAAGGAGTGACGACGGCACGAGCCCTGAGTCACCATCAGGGCGCGGTGGTGGTGAGGGGAAAGTCCGCGCGCGCCCACGCCTTCTCGAAGTCCGCGCGGGTGCGTGCCGCCTCGTCCTCGCGGCCCTGGCCCTCGAGTGCGCGGGTGAGGCCGAAGAGGCTCCAGCCATTCTTCGGGTTGCGGCGGAGGTCCTCGCGGTAGACGGCTTCAGCCTCGCGGAAGCGCCGGGCCTCGAGCAGCGCGGCGCCCTGGTAGTGGCGCACCGGGTAGAACCAGTCGGCGGGCTCGGCATAGGACAGACGGTCCGCGGCGTCGACGGCGTCCTGCCACAGGGCCAGGGCCTGGGGGCGGCCCTCGGCCTGGGCCAGCCGGGCCTTCAGCACGCGCGCCGCGACACCGAGCACGTCGCGCGCGGTGTTGAGATTGGCGGCCACCGTGGGAGGCACCTCGGCGGCCAGCCGCTCCAGCTCGGCGAGCTCGGCGCGCGCCTCCCGCAGCTGGCCTTTTGCCACCAGGGCCATTCCATGCGCGTGCAGCCACAGGCCCGTCTGCACCGGGTACTTCGCCTCGGGACGGGGCTCGGCGAGCAGGTCGTCCCAGCGGCCGAAGCGCACCATGGCGAAGAGGGGCTCGGCCACGAAGAAGTCCATGCCCGGCATCATCGAGAGCAGCTCGGCCGGGAAGTGATGTGCCGAGGCACGCGCGGCCTCGAGCGTCTCCTCCATGCGGCCCTCCATCGAAGCGGAGAAGGCGAGGAAGCCGAAGTTGTGCGCGGTGTACATGGGGTAGACGTGGCTGCGCGGCTTCGCCGTCTTCACGTAGGCCAGGTCCGCCTCCGCGGCCTTCCTGTTGCTCGCCGAGGCGTCGGCATACCGGCCTACGCGCTGGTAGATGTGCGCGGGCATGTGCACCAGGTGCCCGGCACCCGGTGCGAGCTTCCCGAGCCGGTCCGCGGAGGGCTCCGCCTTCTCCGGATGCCGCGAGGCCTCCACCGCGTGGATGTAGTAGTGGTTGGCGCCCAGGTGATTCGCGTCTCGCGCCAGCACGGACTCCAGCACGGTGACGATTTCCCTGGTGCCGGGTGCGGGCTCACCTTCGAGCGACCACAGCTTCCACGGGTTGAGGTCCATGAGGGCCTCGGCGTAGAGCGTCTGCACATCCAGGTCGTCGGGGAAGCGTCGGGCCACGTCGCGCATGGCGCGCGCGTAGGCCTCGTTGAAGGGCTTCATGGCCTCGGGGGCCACCGCTTCGGAGCCGGGGTAGCGGCGGGAGAGGGCGGCGATGAGAGCCTGCTCCACCGGGGAGGCGCGCGGCGCCAGCGCCCGCGCCCGCTGCAGCGCCTCCCAGGCGACCGGGGCGTTCTCCGCCAGCATGGGCATGTTGTAGTTGGGTCCGAACACCAGGGCGATGCCCCAGAAGCACATGGCGCAGGTGGGGTCGAGCTGCGCGGCGCGGGCAAACGAGCGTGCTGCCTCGTCGTGATTGAAGCCGTAGGCCAACCGCAGGCCCTGGTCGAAAAAGGCCTTGGCGTCTGGCGAGGCCACGGTGACGGACCGTGCATGGGTGCCCAGTCCGTCGAGCAGCACGGCGCCTTCGGCCAGGCCGTCCAGGGTGGGTGCGGGGGAACCGTGGGAGAAGGCGGGCGCAGCGGCGAGCGCCAGCGCCAACATGCAGGCAAGAGGCAGGGAAGCACGCATCTGGAGGCCCTCCGGGGAGATGGACTTCATCCCAAGGTGGACGCGCGGCCGCTCCCCATGGGAGCCACTCCGTCTGGGAATGCGACCTGGCCGTTGCCTGCGTGCTCCCTCCTTCCGGGAGGGTTGATGTCACTCGATTGAGAGTCATTGGCATTTCCTCGAGCCGGAGGAACAGGATCCGGAAGTGCCAGCGGCTCGTGAGAATCATGCAGCCCACGGGCCCGGACCTCCTGGTGCCGCGGGGATACGAGGCACTCTCAGCGCGTAACGGTGGGAAGCGCCCTGCCCTCCAGCCACGCGTCGAGCATGCCCTCCTCCAGCAGACGCCCGACGACGTGGTAGCCCGAGAGCATCGCCGGTGAGGTGAGCGCGTCCTCGCAGAGGACTTCCGCCGTCCCGAGGTAGGACGAATGGCACATCGACACCCGCGTGCCGTCGTTCCACAGGAAGCCCACGTGGTAGTCGAGCCCGACGAGGTAGAGGCCCTCACCCTCGCGCTTCACACGTTCGACGACCTCGCTGACAGGACGGCTCCGGAAGCGCCAGGTCCGCCGGGGAGGCACGAGCGTCTTCACGATGTACTCGGCGGGCTGCTGGGCCATCCGGACGCGCTCGACACGGAAGCCCGCATCCCCGAGCACGGTGGAGACGAGGTAGCCACAGGCAATGCTCCCGGAGCGCGGCGTCCGCGTGTCACCGTAGAAGTCCCACGGCGTACCGTACCAGGCGGGCAGGAGCTGCCGGGTGAGCGTCTGGAGCACGAAGGAGCGAGCCTCGCCCCGGACGGCGTCACGGTCCACCCCCGGCTGGAGCCATCTCGTGGCGAGGGCACTGCGCCGGGCCGAGAGGTCCGCCAGGATTTCCGCGTAGGGCCGCTCCCGCGCGGACGGGACGTCCTCCGCTGGCAGCGCGGTGAGGGCCACGAACAGGAGCGTGGAAAACATGTGGAGGTGGACGCCTGGACGCGTCCAACCGTTCCCTACCGCCGCAGCCACTCCGCCGCCGAGCGCAGGTCCGCCTCGAAGTGGATGCGCACCTCCGCCCGCTTGCGCGGATCCGACATGCGCAGCAGCGCCGACGGATGAAATGTCGCCATCCACCCCTCCGCCCACGGCGTCTCGAACACCTGCCCCCGGCTGAGGTTGATGCGAAACCCGGGCCCCAGGAAGGCCTGCGCCGCAGTGGCCCCGAGCGCGACGATGAGCCTGGGCCGCACCGCCGCCACCTCCGCCTCCAGCCACCCCCGGCACGCCAGCAGCTCCGCCCGCCCCGGTGTCGGATGCAGCCGCCGCTTCCCGCCCTCCCCCTCCGTCCACCCGAAGTGCTTCACCGCATGGGTGATGTAGAGCTCCGAGCGCTTCAGCCCCGCCCGCCCCAGCACCTCGGCCAGGAGTTGCCCCGCGGGCCCCACGAAGGGGCGCCCCTCGCGGTCCTCCAGGTCCCCGGGCTGCTCGCCCACCAGCATCAGCGGCGTGCGCGTGGTCCCCCACAGCGACTCCAGTTCGTCCCCCTCCGGCGCCTCCGAGCGCGGCACGCCGGCACCGAACGTGAGCCGCGCCAGGTCCCAGTGCACGCAGGCGTCCGGCGTGAGGACGCTCCAGCGCATGGACGGGAAGCGGCGCACGAAGAACGGCGCCACGTGCCGGACGATGAGGTGGTCCGGCCGGTGCCACGCGATGAAGTGCTCCACCCCGCCCCGCTCCACCCGCCGGAACCGCACGAAGGCCGTCATCTCGTGCACGTCCCGCCGCACCGCCCGCTCCATCATCCGCAGCCGGTGCACGTCCACGTCGCTGTCCACCTCCAGCAGGTTGCGCTCCCCATGCGTCAGCCGCCACAGCACGCGGTACAGCAGCGCCCAGCGCTCCGCGTCCCGGTGACACACCACCTTCTCAGCCAGCCCCAGGAAGTCCCGGGGCACCGCGGGCGCGGACGGCCCCGAGGAAAGCCCCAGCTCCGTCACGGGCGCCCCCAGCGCCGGCAGCGAGCCCTGCGCCGCCCCGGACTCCTCGAAGCGCACCCGCTCCGGAGGCTCCCCGCGCGCCAGCAGTCCCCGCGCCACCGCGCGAAAGGACACCAGGTCCGGTGCCATGCTCACCCGCATCCGAGTTCCCCCATCAGGCAGTCGTAGACGCAAACGTGGGTGGCCCCCACCGGGCCCCCTCCCCTCACCGCACGTCCTACCTCCCTGGTCTGACATCTCCCGCCCTCCCTCCAGCGTCCGACCCGGCAGGTGCCCTCCCGACGATTCCCGAGCAGCCCGACTGCCAGAAAGTCCCGACACACACGCCCCCGGGCGGACAAACGGTGCCGGCGCGCCGCGCTCTTCCCGAAGCCTCCGGGTGCGGAGCCGTTCCTGGCCCGACTCCTGCTCAGTGACAGCTCCGCATGAAATTCCTCGAGTGCGGCGTACTGACCCTGGCCTCCGCATGCGGTGGTGTCGGCATGGGGCTCGGCTACAGATGGGCGGGTTTCCCCGGGGTGCCCGTGGGCGGGGTGCTCGGAATCGTCTGCGGCCTGGTCATTGGCGGGGGCGCCATCGCCGGCGTGTTCTGGGTGGGCACCGTCCTGGAGCGCCTCTCCAAGCACATGGGCCTGTATCCGTATCTCGGCCGCTACTGGGGACGCCGCCACGCTCCGGCCTGGACCGACTTGAAAGAGCGACTGGCGGCCGGAAAGCCCGTGCGCGGGAAGGTCGTCCTGGTTCGAAAATACGGGCGCTTCATCGACCTCGGCGTGGGGTTCCCGGCGGTGCTCAAGACGGTCGATGACGGGCGCGTCCAACGTCAGATGCCCGAGCTCCACACCGAGGTGGAGGCCCTCGTCCTCGAGTTCGACGACCGGGAGCGGGAGGTGGTGCTCACCCGCAGGGACCGCTGGTTGCTGGTCAGCGACGGCGTGACGGTGGGCTACCTCGTGGGAAATCCCCCCATCCTCGAGGATGGCCGGGCGGCGTACTTCCCCATCACCCACCGCGCCCATGCCGCGTTCCGCGAACAGCTGGAGCGGGGAGAGACCGTGTCCTGCCAGCTCCTGCCGCCAAGCAAGGCCGTCCGGCGCGTCCGCGTCGAGAAGGCGGAGTGGCTGATTCGCATCCATGACGTCCCGGACGACGGAGCACCCTCCCGCACCGCTTCCGGCCTCGACGATGGAACCAGGAAGAGCCCGTGAGGATTGGCGCCCGTGTCCGCCTTCAGAGTCAGCACAGTCGACCCTGAAGGGAGCACGCGATGGCGCAGCAGAAGCGGCGGTGGGCGAAGCGAGGGACTCGCGCGGCTCGGGGTCGAGCTTGCACATCTGCGCTGGCGTCATGCCCAGAGGGCGATCACGCCCGTACGCTGGATGCAACTGGCCAGCAGCACCAGAAGTGCGTAAGACTGGTGAAAGTTGTCATCCACCTAAAAACCAACATAATTGACTTCTCCGCTTTATCTGATTCTGCGGCTTGGGACTGAAGCCGGAGTTCTCCATGAGTTTCCTGCAAGCCCTAGAGTCGCGTGCGGAGTCGAGTCCCGAGTCGCTGGCCTTCACCTTTCTGGCGGACGGGGAGTCGGAAGAGTCATCGCTGACGAACGCGCAGGTGCTGAGGCGCACTCGCGAGGTGGGCGGGATGCTCCAGGAGGCGGGTGCGCGCGGCGAGCGCGTGCTGCTCCTGTTCCCTCCGGGTCTCGACTACCTCATCGCCTTCCTGGGGTGTCTCCAGGCGGGGGCCATCGCGGTTCCCGCCTACCCGCCGGACCCGATGCGACTGGGCCGCACGCTGCCCCGGCTGGACGCGCTGACCGCAGACGCGCAGGCGCGCTTCGTGCTGGCACCCGCGTTCATCCGCGACATGGCAGGCGAGTTCTTCGAGCAGGCCCGCGCGCTGGCCGGTGCCCGGTGGCTGGCCATCGAGGACGCGCAGCCCGGCCACGCGAGCGACTGGACGGACCCGGGCTCCACGCCGGACACGGTGGCCTTCCTCCAGTACACCTCGGGGTCCACCGGCACGCCGCGCGGCGTGGTGCTCACGCACGCCAACCTGCTCCACAACTCCCAGGCCATCCAGCGCTGCTTCGCGCACGACACGAACAGCGTGGGCGTCATCTGGCTGCCGCCGTACCACGACATGGGGCTCATCGGCGGCATCCTCCAGCCGCTCTACGTGGGCTTCCCCGTCGTGCTGATGTCGCCGCTGGACTTCCTGGCGCGCCCGATGCGCTGGCTCCAGGCGGTGTCGCGCTACCGCGCCACCACCAGCGGCGGGCCCAACTTCGCCTATGAGCTGTGCGCCCGGAAGGCCACCCCCGAGCAGGTCGCCCAGCTGGACCTGAGCTCGTGGCGACTGGCCTTCAACGGCGCGGAGCCGCTGCACCCCGCCACGCTGCGGCGCTTCAGCGAGACGTTCGCTCCCTGTGGCTTCCGCCCCGAGGCGATGTACCCCTGCTACGGCCTCGCGGAGGCGACGCTCATCGTCTCCGGTGGACAGAAGGCGGCGCTCCCCGTGCAGCGCCACCTCCGCAAGGATGCGCTGGAGCGCAACGAGGCCGTGGCCGTGCCCGACACCGAGGCCGGCGCGCTGGCCCTGGTAGGCTGCGGCACGCGGCTGCCGGACCAGGAGCTGCTCATCGTGGACCCGCAGAGCCGGCTGCCCCGGCCCGAGGGCCAGGTCGGCGAGGTCTGGCTGCGCGGGCCCAGCATCGCGCAGGGCTACTGGAGCCGCCCCTCGGAAACGGAGGCCACCTTCCTCGCGCGGCGCGCGGATGACCCGGCGGCCGGCCCCTACCTGCGCACCGGCGACCTGGGCTTCCTGCTGGACGGCGAGCTGTTCGTCACCGGCCGCCTCAAGGACCTCATCATCGTCCGGGGCCGCAACCACTACCCCCATGACGTGGAGCGCACCGCCGTCGCGTGCCACCCCGCCCTGCGGCCCGGGTGCTCGGCGGCCTTCGGCGTGGAGGCGGACGGAGGCGAGCAGCTCGTCCTGGTGCAGGAGGTGGATACGCGCAAGGCGTTCGACGCGGCGGCCCTCGCGGAGTCCATCCGCCAGGCCGTGGCCGGCGAGCATGGCGTCCTCCTCCACGCCGTGGTCCTCATCGAGCCAGGCAGCCTGCCCAAGACGTCCAGCGGCAAGGTCCAGCGGCGCGCGAGCAAGGCCGCGTGGCTGGCCGGACACCTCCAGGTGGTGGCCAGTGACGTCCGGGCGGTGGAGGCGGGCGACGACGTGGCGGAGTCCCCGGCTGCCCAGTCCGTGACGCTGCCGCCCCTGGCCGAGCTGCGCGCGATGCCCCGAGAGGCCCGCGACGAGCGGCTCGCCGCGTGGCTGCTGGCGCGCGCCGCGGTGGCGAGGCGGGTACCCGCCTCGCGCATCGACCGGGACGCGCCGCTCGTGCAGCTCGGCCTGGACTCGCTGGGCTCGGTGGAGCTGCGCGCGGACATCGAGAACGCGCTCGGCGTGTCCATTCCGCTGGCGGAGTTGCTGAGCAGTCTCACCTTCGCGGAGCTGACGCGGCGCTGTCAGGACTCCCTGGAGAGCGGCACGGAGGGGCCTCCACGCCCGTCCCCGGTGCCTCGCGGCGCGTACCTGCCGCTGTCGTACCCGCAGGAGGACATGTGGCTTGCTTCGCGCCTGGATGCCAGCGGCGGCGGCTACAACATCTCCGCGGCGCTGAGCCTGGGGGGTGACCCGCGGCCGGCCTGGCTGGAGGCGGCCTTCCTGGAAATCGTCCGCCGTCACGAGACGCTGCGGACGTGCTTCCCCGAGGTGGATGGCAAGCCAGTGCAGCGCATCCTGCCCCCATCCCCTATTCCCCTACCCGTGGAGGACCTGCGCGGTCTCGACGCGGACGCGCGCGAGGCCCGGGTCAGGCAGGTGGCGCTGGACGAGGCGCTCGAGCCCTTCACGCTGAAGACGGGGCCCCTCCTCCGCGCGCGGCTGCTGCGCCTTGCTGAAGCGAAGCATGTGCTGCTGTTCACGGTGCACCACATCGCCGCGGATGGCTGGTCGATGCGACTGCTCATCCAGGAGCTGACCACCGTGTACTCGGCCCTCCAGCGGGACGTGCCGCCCGCGCTCGCGCCGCTGCCATACCAGTACGCGGACTTCGCGGTGTGGCAGCGCCAGCGGCTGGCCGGTGAGCACCTGGAGTCGCTGCTGGGCTGGTGGCGCCAGGAGGTGGCGGGGCTGCCCGCCGAGCTGAAGCTGCCCACGGACCGCGAGCCCCAGGGCCCGCCGGACGCGCACGGCGGCACGCTGAGCGTGGTGCTGCCCCCGGCGCTGCTGCCGAAGCTCCAGGAGTCCTGCGCGCGCCACGGGGTAACGCCATTCATGTGGCTGCTCGGGTGCTTCCAGACGCTGCTGGCGCGCACCACCGGCCAGGAGGACGTGCCGGTGGGCGTGGCGGACCTGGGCCGCGGCGCCCCCGGCTCCGAGCGGCTCATCGGCAACTTCGTCAACATGCTGGTGATGCGCACGCGGCTCGGCGGAGACCCGTCCTTCGCCGAGGTGCTGCGCCGGGTGAAGGACGTGGCGCTGGGCGCCGCCACCCACGCGGAGCTGCCCTTCGAGCAGCTCTCACGCGGCCGGCCGCCCCTGTTCCGCGCGGCCTTCGGCACCCAGAACCAGCCGCGCGAGCGCATCTCACTGCCCGGCCTGGAGGTGGAGCCGCTCCTGTTCGACACCGGCGTGTCCCGGCTGGACCTCACGCTGTGGGCGTCCGAGACGCCCGAGGGCCTGCGCTGCCACTGGACCTACGCCACCCGCCTGTTCGACGCAGCCAGCGTGGAACGGCTGCACCGGCAGCTCGTGGGGCTTCTGGAGGCCACACTGGTGCGCCCCGAGACGAGGCTGGCCGCCCTGCCCCTGGAGGCCGACGACGACGCGACAGTGAAGGGCGCGCTGGGCCGGCTCGGTGCCCGGCGGCGGCGCCCTTCGGGTTCGGCCGGGAGTCAAACGCCATGAAGGACTCACTGCCGGGGCTCGGCGCGCGCTCGCGCCGGCCCGTGAAGCTCTCGCGGACGGAGATGATTTCCACGCGCCTGCTGGACGGCGAGGCGTACCCGCTCATCCTCGAGCCCCGCGTGGAGGGGCTGGAGCTGGTGCAGTGGGCGAAGGAGAACCGCGCGTACCTGGAGGAGGAGCTGACGCGCGTGGGCGGGCTGATGCTGCGCGGCTTCCGCATGGAGGGCGTGGACGGCTTCGCGGACTTCGTGCGCGCCACGTCGGGCTCGCCGCTGCCCTACACGGAGCGCTCCTCGCCGCGCGAGGTGGTCAAGGACCAGGTGTACACGTCCACCTCGCACCCGTCGGACCAGGAGATATTCCCGCACACGGAGCAGTCCTACAACCTGACGTTCCCGCAGAAGATCTACTTCCACTGCATCACCCCGTCGGCGGAAGGGGGCGCCACCCCCATCACCTGCACGCGCCGCATCCTCCGCGAGCTGCCGCGCGAGGTGGTGGAGCGCTTCATGGCCCGCGGCTACCGCTACGTGCGCAACTTCGGCGAGGGCCTGGGCCTGTCGTGGCAGGAGGCCTTCCAGACGCGGGAGCGCGCGGAGGTGGAGCGCTACTGCACGGAGAACCAGATCGACTTCCAGTGGCTCGGGCAGGACCGGCTGCGCACCAGCCAGGCCCGCCGCTGCGTGGCCCGGCACCCGACGTCCGGGGAGCTGGCGTGGTTCAACCACGCCACGTTCTTCCACGTGAGCACGCTGGACCCGGAGCTGGTGGCGCACCTGCGCGCCCTCTACGGCGAAGAGGACATGCCCAACAACACCTTCTACGGCGATGGCGCGCCCATCGAGCCGGAGGTGCTGGAGCTGCTGCGCGCCGCGTACCTGCAGGCCCGCGTGGCGGTGCCCTGGCGCAAGGGCGACGTGCTGATGCTGGACAACATGCTGATGGGCCACGGTCGCCAGCCCTTCAAGGGCGAGCGCAGCGTGGTGGTAGCCATGGCGGACCCGAGGCGCTGGGCGGACGTGGCCCATGACGGCCCGCCGCGGGGATGAAGCCGCTCAAGGTGCCAGGCCGCGGGCCGTAACGAAACAAAAGGGGAGGACATGACGAGCAAGACCGACATCGGAGGTTCCGGTATTTCCGCGCGTCGTCGCGCGCCCGTGAAGGTGTCCGCCACGTCCCTGGTGAAGGTGGGGAGCCTGCCGGGTGCCGAGGGTTTCCCGCTGGTGGTGGAGCCCAACCTGGAAGGGCTGGACGCCGCCGGCTGGGCCGCCAGCCACAAGGCGTGGCTCGACGAGAAGCTGCTGGAGTCCGGCGCCATCCTCTTCCGCGGCTTCCGCGTGCCGGACGCCTTCGCCTTCCGCGACTTCGTGGGCGCGCTGAGCAGCGAGCTGCTGGACTACCTGGAGCGCGCGGCCCCGCGCACGCAGGTGGCGCCCAACGTCTTCACGTCCACCGAGTTCGCCGCGGACCAGTCCATCCCGCTGCACCACGAGATGTCGTACTCCCACAACTGGCCCAGCCGGCTGTGGTTCTTCTGCGACGTGCCCTCCCCCGTCGGCGGCGCCACGCCCCTGGCGCCGGAGCGCCGCGTGACGGCGCGCATCCCCGCCGACATCAAGGAGCGCTTCCTGGCGAAGAAGGTCATGTACGTGCGCAACTACGGCGAGGGCGTGGACCTGCCCTGGCAGGACGCCTTCCAGACGCGGGAGCGCGCGGAGGTGGAGCGCTACTGCCGCGGGTGCGGGATGACGTACGAGTGGCGCGACGGCGACCGGCTGCGCACGCGCGCCATCCGCCAGGTGATGGCCAACCACCCGCGCACGGGCGAGGCGCTGTGGTTCAACCACGCGCCCATCTTCCACGAGACCAACCTGGTCCCCGAGGTGCGCGAGGGACTGCGCGCCCAGTTCCGCCCGGACGAGATGCCGCGCAACGCCTTCTATGGCGACGGCAGCCCACTGGAGCCCGAGGTGCTGGAGCACCTGCGCCGCATCTACGACGAGTCCACCGTGCGATTCCCCTGGCAGCAGGGCGACATCCTCATGGTGGACAACTTCCTCGCGGTCCACGGGCGCGACCCCTTCGAGGGGGAGCGCTCCATCCTGGTCTCCATGGCCGAGTTGTACGTCAGCCCCGACGTGGTCCCCGCGTAGCGGATCGCGCCGCCTTTCCTTCTCTGGATTCAGGAGTTCCACGACATGAGCATCGACGAGATTGAGGGCTATCCCCTCTCCGCCGAGCAGCGGCGCCTCTGGGCCGCGGGCGGCACGGCCGGGACGCAGCGGGTGCGCGCGGAGGTCCGCATCGAAGGGCCCTTGCGGGTGGAAGCGCTCGAGCGGGCCGTGGCCGCCACGTGCCAGCGCTTCGAAGTCCTCCGCACGCGGCTGGTGCGGCTGGCCGGCATGAGCACGCCCCTGCAGGCGGTGGCGGATGTCTCCGTCGCCCTGCACCGGGGCGCCCTGCCGCCGGAAGCGCCGGGAGAAGCCGCGCCGCGCTTCGCGCTGGTGCAGGACGGGCCCGAGCGCCACCGGCTCCAGGTGGAGCTGCCGGCGCTGTGCATGGACGCCTTCGCCCTGCGCGACCTGGTGGCCGCCATCGGCCGGGAGTACGCGGGCGCGAGCGACGAGGGCGAGCCCCTCCAGTACATCGACTACGCGGACTGGCAGCGCGAGTTCCTCGCGGGCGAGGACAAGGCCGAGGCCGCCGCGTACTGGCGCCGTCAGGCCGAGTCCATTCCCTCCCCCACCACCCTGCCCCATGAGCGCAGGGAGGGCGCGCGCACGGCGGGCACCCTGGGCATGCTGGAGGCCTGGGTGGAGGCCCCGGAGCCGGTGCGCGCGCTGGCCCGCCGCTTCGGCGTGGACGAAGCCACGCTGACGCACGCCACCTTCCAGGTGCTGCTGTGGCGCCTGTCGGGCAACAGCCCCGTGGTCTCCGCGCGCCGCTTCGACGGCCGCGCGTATGAGCAGCTCGAGGGCGCGCTGGGCACCTTCGCGCGCTCGCTGCCGGTGGTGACGCCCATTCCCCAGGACTACCGGCTGGCGGACCTGCTGGAGCCGTTGCGCCAGACGAATGCCGCGCACCAGAAGCACGCCATCGCCTTCGACGCGGACACCTACCCGTCGCTGGTTCCGTCCCCCGCGCAGGCTCCGTGCACCTTCCGCTTCGTGTCCTGGGCGGACGCGGAGCATGGCGGCGCGCGCTTCCACCTGGAGCGCCTGGAGGCCCACGAGGACGTGGCGGGCCTGCTGCTGTCGCTCACGGATGACGGCCACCGCCTCGCCCTTCGGCTCGAGTACGACTCCGGCCGCTTCGCGGAAGCGGACATGCGGCGCTTCCTCCAGGCCTTCCGCGCGTTGCTGGCCGACCTGTGCGCGCACCCCGAGGCCCGGTTGGTGTCGCTGCGCCTGCTCGACGCGGCCGAGGAGCGCCGCGTGGTTCGCGAGTGGAACGCCACCGCGCTGGCCGGGGACGCCACGTGTGTCCACGAGCGGTTCGCCGCGCTCGCCGCGTCACAGCCGGACGCGCCCGCCGTGGTCTGCGAGGGCACGCGCCTCACGTTCCAGGAGGCCAACCGCCGCGCCAACCAGCTCGCGCACCACCTGCGCGCGCTGGGCGTGGGGACGGGGGACGCCGTCGGCCTGTGCCTGCCGCGCTCGGTGGACGCCATCGTCGCCCTGCTGGGCATCCTCAAGGCGGGCGCGGCCTACGTGCCGTTGGACCCGGAGCTGCCCGCGAAGCGGCTCGCCTTCATCCTGGAGAACACCCGCGCCCCCGTCGCCGTCACCACGGCCGAGCTGGAGGGGCGCCTGGAGGGCTTCACCGGCACCCGCGTGCGCCTGGACGCGGACCAGGCACAGGTGGCCGCGAGGAGCGACGCGGACCCGAAGGTGGCGGTGGACGGCGAGCACCTCGCATACGTGCTCTACACCTCCGGCTCCAGCGGCCAGCCCAAGGGCGTCATGGTGCGCCACGGCGGGCTGGCGAACCTGGGCCTCGCGCTGGAGCAGGCCATCTACAAAGGGCGCGGCGAGCGGCTGGCGGTGGGCCTCAACGCTCCGCTCGCCTTCGACGCCTCCGTGAAGCAGGTCATCCAGGTGTGCCGGGGCCACACGCTCCACGTGCTCACCGACCGCATCCGCCTGGACGGCAAGGCGCTGGCGGCCTACCTGCGCGAGCACCCGCTGGACGTGCTGGACCTCACGCCCACCCAGCTGCGCCTGCTCCTGGAGAACGACGAGGGCGTGCCGCTGGCGCGGATGCCGGTGCTGCTGCTGGGCGGCGAGGCCATCGACCCGGCCCTCTGGAAGCGGCTCGCCACGGAGGGGCGCGGCGCCTACAACCTCTACGGCCCCACCGAGTGCACGGTGGACACCACCGTGGTGCCCGTCACGTCCGCGGCCTCGGAGCCGACCATCGGCGGGCCGCTCGCCAACGTGCGCACGTACCTGCTGGACGCGGGGCTGCGGCCCGTGCCCGTGGGCGTGCCGGGAGAGCTGTACATCGGCGGCCACGGCGTGGCGCGCGGCTACTGCGGCCGGCCCGACCTGTCCGCGGAGCGCTTCGTGCCGGACCCGTTCAGCGACACGCCCGGCGCGCGGATGTACCGCAGCGGCGACGTGATGCGCTTCACCGAGGACGGGCACCTCGTGTTCCTCGGCCGCACCGACTTCCAGGTGAAGGTGCGCGGCTTCCGCATCGAGCTGGAGGAAATCGAGCAGTGCCTGGGCAGCCACCCGGCGGTGAAGCACGCCGCGGTGACGGCACGTGACGACGCCCAGGGCGACCGCCAGTTGGTGGCGTACGTCGTCCCCCGGCGCCGCCATGCCGCGCGGCTGGACAAGCGCGCCCGCTACGCGCTCCCCAACGGGCTGGCCGTCCTCCACCAGAACAAGAACGAGACGGACTACCTCTACCGCGAGCTGTTCCAGGAGCGCCTGTACATCCGCCACGGCGTCCACCTGCCGGAGCAGGGCGTCATCTTCGACGTCGGCGCGAACATCGGCATGTTCTCGCTGTTCGCCAGCATCAATTCTCCGGCGTGCCGCGTGTACGCCTTCGAGCCGCTCCCTCCGCTGTACGACACGGCCACCGCGAACTGCGAGCTGTACGGCCCCCGGGTGAAGACCTTCCCCTTCGGCCTCTCCAACCACGAGCACGCGCCGACGTTCACCTTCTACGGCCGCTACACGATGATGTCCGGCCGCAGCGAGTACGCCAACGCGGAGGACGAGGTGGACGTCATCAAGACGTTCCTCCGCAACCAGCGCTCCGCGGGAGACGCGTCGGCGGAGACGCTGCTGCTCAACGCGGACGAGCTGCTGGAAGGACGCTTCGCCGAGGAGCGCCACACGGTGCGGCTGCGCCGCCTGTCCGACGTCATCCGCGAGGAGGGCGTGGAGCGCATCGACCTGCTCAAGGTGGACGTGCAGCGCGCGGAGATGGACGTGCTGGAGGGCATCGACGCCGAGCACTGGCCGATGATTCTCCAGGTCGTCATGGAGGTCCACGACGCCCGGGGCCACGCCAGCGAGGGCCGGGTGCGGCAGGTGACGCAGCTTTTGGAGATGCACGGCTTCCGCGTGCGGGCGGAGCAGGACCCGCTGCTCCAGGGCACGGACCGGCACAACCTCTACGCGTGGCGCGAGGACCGGCCGGTGGTACCGGCGCCGGCCTCCGCCGCGGTGGACCCGCGCGAGCAGGCGCCCCTGCTCACCGCCGACGCGGTGCGCGCGCACCTCAAGCAGGTGCTGCCGGAGTTCATGCTGCCCCGGCACGTGCTGCTGATGGAAGAATTGCCCCTCACCCTCACCGGCAAGGTGAACCGCCAGGCCCTGCCGGCGCCGGAGAGCGTGGCCACGCAGGCGAGCGCCAGCTACGTGGAGCCGCGCAATGATCTGGAGCGCCGCATCGCCGCCATCTTCGCGGAGGTGCTGAAGGTGGAGCGGGTGGGCATCAACGACCACTTCTTCGACCTGGGCGGGCACTCGCTGCTGCTGGTGCAGGCCCACAACCGCATCACCAAGGCGCTCGGGGCCCAGTTCTCCATGCTGGACCTCTTCCGCCACCCGACGGTGGCCTCGCTCGTCACCTTCCTGGACGCGGGTGGGGAGAAGCCGAAGGAGCGGGCCGAGGACGTGGACGAGGCCGCCCGCCGCCGGGTGGAAGCCATGAAGCGACAGAAGGACCGCAGCAAGTCCCGGGGTGACAAGTGAGCAGCGACGTGGAGCAGAACGCACTCGAAGGAATCGCCGTCGTCGGCATGGCGGGGCGCTTCCCCGGCGCGGGGGACGTGGACACGTTCTGGCGCAACCTCTGCGCGGGCGTGGAGTCCATCCGCTTCTACTCCGAGGAGGAGCTGCGCGAGGCGGGCGTGTCCCCCGATCTGCTGGCGGACCCCTCCTACGTGAAGGCCAACGCGGCCCTGGATGGTGTGGAGCTGTTCGACGCCGCGTTCTTCGGGATGAACGCGGGCGTGGCGCAAATCACCGACCCGCAGCAGCGCGTGTTCCTGGAGGTGGCGTGGCACGCGCTGGAGCACGCGGGCTACGACGCGGAGCGGTTCGACGGGGACATCGGCGTCTTCGGCGGGCTCAGCATCAACACCTACCTGCTGGAGAACCTCGCCTCCAACCGGCAGCTCATCGAGTCGCACGGCTTCCTGCAGGCGGCCATCGCCAACCGCGGGGACCACCTGGCCACGCTGACGGCCTACAAGCTCAACCTGCGCGGCCCCGCCTTCACCGTGCAGAGCACCTGTTCCACTGCCATGTCCTCGGTGCACCTGGCGTGTCAGGCGCTGCTCTCGTACCAGACGGACATGGCGCTGGCGGGCGGCGTCTCCGTGCGCGTGCCGCAGACCATGGGCTACCTCTTCCAGGAGGGAGGCGTGGCCTCGCCGGACGGGCACTGCCGCCCCTTCGATGCGAAGGCGAAGGGCACCGTCTTCGGCAGCGGCGCGGGCGTGGTGGTGCTCAAGCGGCTGGAGGACGCGCTCGCGGCGGGAGACACCATCCACGCCGTCATCCGGGGCTCGGCGGCCAACAACGACGGCGCCTCCAAGGTCGGCTACACCGCGCCCTCCTCCGAGGGCCAGCGCCGCGCCATCAGCATGGCCCTGGCGGTGGCGGGCGTGCACCCCGACACGGTGGGCTACGTCGAGTGCCACGGCACCGGCACGGTGCTCGGCGACCCGATTGAAGTCGAAGCGCTCACCCAGGCCTTCGGCGCGAAGACGCAGCGCAAGCAGTTCTGCGCGCTCGGCTCGGTGAAGAGCAACATCGGCCACCTGGACACGGCGGCCGGCATCGCCGGGCTCATCAAGACGGTGCTGTGCCTGGCGCACAAGCAGCTGCCGCCCACGCTCCACTACGAGTCCCCCAACCCGGCCATCGACTTCGCGCAGAGCCCATTCCACGTGAATGCGAAGCTGACGCCGTGGCAGCGGCCGGAGACGCATCCGCGCCGCGCGGGTGTCAGCTCGTTCGGCATCGGCGGCACCAACGTGCACCTGGTGCTGGAGGAGGCCCCGGCCCCGGAGCCCCGGCGCCAGGCCGACGGCTGGCACACGCTGACGCTGTCGGCGCGCACCGCGAGCGCGCTGGAGACGCGGACGGACGAGCTGCGCCAGTACCTCGCCGCGCACCCGGAGTTGGACCTCGGGGACGTGGCGTACACGCTGCAACTGGGGCGCAAGCCCTTCGAGTTCCGGCGCGCCCTCACCTGCCGCACGCTGGCGGACGCGGTGGACGTGCTGGAGCGCCTGCCCACGGACCGCACCTTCACCGGCCGGGTGGACGGCAATGCCCGCGCCATGGCCTTCCTCTTCCCGGGCGTGGGCAGCCAGCACCTGGGCATGGCGCGCGAGCTGTACGACGCGCAGCCCGTCTTCCGCGAGCACCTGGACACCTGCCTGAAGAAGCTCGACGCGGAGCTGGGCATGGACCTGCGCCCCATCCTCTTCCCGCGCCTGGGCGCCGAGTCCAACGCGGCGGAGGCGCTCTCGCACACGCACGTGGCCGAGCCCGCGCTCTTCGCGGTGGAGTACGCCCTGGCCCGCGCGTGGATGGACTGGGGCGTGCGCCCGCGCGCGGTGCTGGGCGAGGGCATCGGCGAGTATGCCGCCGCCTGCGTCGCGGGCGTGGTGTCGCTGGAGGACGCCATCACCATGGTGGCCCTGCGCAGCCGCCTGGTGAAGCGCCTGCCCGAGGGCGCCATGACGCTCGTCATGCTGCCCGAGGCGGAGCTGGAGGGACTGCTCCCCGCGCACGGCCTGTCGCTGGCGTGGGTGGGCCGGCCGTCGGTGTGCACCGTGTCCGGGCCGCGCGCCGGAATCGAAGCGCTGGAGGCGGAGCTGCGCCGGCGCGGCGCCACCTTCCGGCGGCTCGCGGGCGACAGGGCGCTCCAGTCTCCGGCGGTGGACGGGCTCGCCGCGGAGCTGACCGCGGCGCTGCGCCGCGTCTCCTTCCGTGCGCCCGAGGTGCCCCTGTTCTCCGGCGTCACCGGCGCGTGGGCGAGCGGCCCGGAGCTGGCGGAGCCCGCGTGGTGGGCCTCACAGCTGCGCCGCACGCTGCGCCTCTCGCCGGGAATCGAGGCCCTGTTCCAGGAGCCGGACCGGCTGCTGGTGGAGGTGGGCCCGGGCCGCACGTGGCTCAACATCGCCCGGCTGCACCCCGCGAAGTCGTCGCGGCAGGTGGTGCTGGGCTCGCTCGTGCAGGACACGAAGGAGCCCTCGGAGCCGCGCGCGCTGATGGCCGCGCTCGCGCGCCTGTGGATGTACGGCGGCGAGGTGGACTGGGCCGGACACCACGCCGGTGCGAGCCGGCGGCGCGTCCCGCTGCCGCAGTACCCCTTCGAGCGCCAGCGCCTCTGGCTGGAGCCGACGAAGCAGGCCGCCGCGAGCCCCAGGCAGGAGGACACGCTGCCCCCGCGCCGCGTGGACCCCGCGGACTGGTTCTTCGTCCCCTCGTGGAAGCGGACGGCGCCGCCCACCGCGCTCGCGCGCGACGCGGAGGTGGTGCTGCTCTTCTCCGACGCCTTCGGCCTGGGCGAGCTGCTGGCCACCCGGCTGGAGCAGCGCGGCCACACCGTGCTGCGCGTCGAGCGGGGCACGTACGGCGGCGCCCCGGCGGAGGGCCGCTACTCGGTGGACCCGCGCACGCCCGCTGACTACCGGCAGTTGCTCCAGGACCTCAAGGCCCGGGGGAAGCTGCCCTCGCGCATCATCCACCTGTGGAGCGTGGACCCGCAGCGCGCCGCCGGCTCGCGGCTGGAGTCGCTGCCGCGCGTGGAGGAGTCCGGCTTCCGCAGCCTGATGTACCTGGCCCAGGCGATGGGCGCCCATCAGGCCACGGCGCAGGTGGAGCTGCAGGTGCTCTCCAGCCAGGTCTTCCAGGTGACGGGGGAGGAAACCCTGTGCCCGGAGAAGGCCACGCTGCTCGGACCATGCCTGGTCATCGGCCAGGAGTATCCGAACGTGAAGTGCCGCCTCATCGACGTGCCCCTGCCCACGCCGGGAAGCGCCGAGGAGCTCCGGCTCGTCGGAAGTCTGTTGTCCGAGGTGGAGTCCGGCGCGCGCGACACCGTCACCGCGTGGCGCGGGCGGCACCGCTGGACGCGCACCCATGAGCCCGTGCGGCTGGAGGCCACGGAGTCCGGCCGCTCGCCGAGGCTGCGCCCCGGGGGTGTGTACCTCGTCACCGGTGGCCTGGGCGGAATCGGCCTCGTGCTCGCCTCGGACGTCGCGCGCTCGGCGGGCGGCGCGAAGCTCGTGCTGCTGGGCCGCAAGCCGCTGCCGGAGCGCTCGAAGTGGAACGCGCTGCTGGCTTCGGAAGGGGACTCGCCCACCGCGCAGGTGGTTCGCCGCATCCGCGAGCTGGAGCGCGGCGGCGCCGAGGTGATGACCGTCGCCGCCGACGTGACGGACCGGGCGCGCATGGCTGAAGTCCTGGCCGACGTGCGCGCGCGCTTCGGGGCCGTGCACGGCGTCATCCACGCGGCCGGCGTGCCGGCGGGTGGCGCGCTGCAGCTCAAGACGGACGAGGTGGCCCAGCGGGTGCTCGCCCCCAAGGTGCGGGGCACGCTGGTGCTGGACGAGCTGCTGGAGGGCCAACCTCTCGACTTCGTCGTCTACTGCGCGTCGCGCACCTCGGTGCTGGGCGGCTTCGGCCAGGCGGACTACGTCGCGGCCAACGCCTTCCAGGATGCCTGGGCGCAGCACAAGGCGCGCACCTCGTCCACCTTCACCGTGTCCATCGACTGGTGCTCGTGGCGGGACGTGGGAATGCTCGCCAGCGCCGCCGCCGCGAAGGCCGCTCCGCGCGTCGAGGCGCTCCCCACGCCCTCGGCCGTCACCGGCGAGCCCGTGGCCCTGGGCCACCCGCTGCTGGCGAAGCGGATGCCTTCCGCGCCCGGGCACGAGGTGTACGAGACGGTGTTCCGCGTCGAGACGCACTGGGTGCTCGACGACCACCGCATCCTCGGCAACCCCGTCATTGCCGGCACCACGTACCTGGAGATGGTGCGGGCGGCGTTCGCCCCGAAGCTGCGGCACGAGGACCTGGAGATCTCCGACGTCTACTTCCTCACCCCGCTGTCGGTGCGCCTGGGCGACCAGCGCGTGGCGCGGTTGGAGCTGACGGACGAGGGCGCGGAGGGCTGGAGCTTCCAGGTCAGCAGCCTGGGCACGGACGGCACGGGCCTCACCCGGCATGTGATGGGACGGGCCCGGCTCGTCCCCACCACTCCCGCGCGGCAGCACGACCTGGCGGCCATCACCGCGGCCTGCGCGAAGGTGAAGGAGTTCACCGACGAGGACTCGCACGACGAGGACCACGGCCCCCGGTGGCAGTGCGTCCGGCGCGTGCGGTGGGGCGAGCAGCAGGTGCTCGCCACCCTGGAGCTGCCCGCCGAGTTCGCCTCCGACCTGGACGTCATGAAGCTGCACCCGTCCATGCTGGACAAGTCCATCGGCACCGGGCGTGACTTCATCCTCGGCGCGGTGCCGTACATGCCGTACTCGTACAAGCGCCTCGTCGTGCGGCATCCGTTCACCCGCCGCATCCACGTGCACACGCGCTCGCACGGCGAGGGCTCCAACCGGAGCGAGACGCCGTCCTTCGACATCCGCATCCTCGACGACACGGGCCGCGAGCTGGTGGAAATCACCGAGTTCTCGCTCAAGCGTGTGAACGACGTGGGCGCCATGTACAAGAACCTGGCGAGCCGTGACGCTGTGGCTGCCGCTGCCACCCCCGCGAAGGCCCCTGCCGCCATGCCGGCTGCGTCCGCTGGAGAGAGCGTCTTCCAGCAGATCCTCCGCCAGGAGGCCATCTCCCCCGAGGAGGGCGTGGAGCTGTTCCGCCGGGCGCTCGCGAGCACGGACATGCCGCAGCTCGTGGTGTCCACGCGAGACCTCGAAGCGCTGCTGGCGCGCGGCCTGGTGCACACCGCGCCCACGAAGGCGGCCGAGGAGCAGGTGGAGGCCGAGACGGCCGCCGCGCCCCAGCGCGCGACGCGCCCGAGGCCCGAGCTGCCGGTGCCCTACCAGGCGCCGGAGACGCCCATGCAGGAGAAGGTCGGGGACATCCTCCGCGAGGTGCTCGGCCTGGAGCGCGTGGGCCTCCACGACAACTTCTTCGACCTGGGTGGCGACTCGGTGATGGCCATCCAGATTGTCTCCCGCATCAAGCGGAGGCTGGGCAAGGAGGTGGCCGTGGTGCAGCTCTTCGAGGCCCCCACCCTGGGCGCCCTGTCCACGCTCCTGGGGGGCAGCGCGGGCGGCGGTGAAGAGTCCGCTGGCGACACGGGCGCCTCCGCCCCGCCCGCCGAGGACAGCTCCAGCCGCGGAGCGCGCCGCCGCGCCAAGGCCATTGCCCGGCGCGGGAGCGAGGGGGAATAGCCCCGCTCCCGCTTCCTGATTCAGGCAACACATCCGCACCATCCCGTCCAACACGAACGACACGCGATGACACCCATTACAGTCCAACGCCCTACCCCTGAGCGCGTCAGCCAGCATCTTCGCGAGCGTCTGGAGAAGTCCGCGATCCGCTCACTGACCCCGCATGAAGAGAGCCTCCTGAAGAGCGAAGGACCGCAGGCGTTCGTCCTCAAGCAGTTGCTGTCGAAGAACTTCCGCAAGTGGTCCGTCAACCCGGACACGCAGAAGAACATCGCTCGGGCCGTGGACATCGCCGTCCGGGACCAGAAGCCCCTGCGCCTGGTCCACCCGATGGGCGGCTACAAGATCTGGCGCCTGCCCTCCGCTCCCGAGGTCGATTGGGCCGAGTTCTTCTCCATGGCCCACATGCTGCACTACCTGAGCGGCATCGCGGCGGCGTACGCCCCTGGCGTGCACCTGCAGTACTTCATGTACACGCTGCTGCCCCAGCGCCATGACAACCTCCCCGCCGACGATGTGCAGCGCTACGTCGACTCCTTCCAGGTGCTGCTGGACGCGTTCGGCAAGCACCTGCCGCCGAACGTGAAGCTCTCCATCGTCCGGGAAGACGACTTCTACAGCCGTGAGGAGTACTTCTCCCTGCTGGACGAGCGATACGAGATGATTGCTCCGGGGTTCAACGACTTCCCGGAGTCGCAGCGGAAGATCCTGCTGACGTGCTCCCGGCAGAACATCAAGTGGATGGGAGCCGAGGACTGGACCCGGCTGGCGGAGGCCGAGAAGGATGAGAAGGTCCTACGCGGCGCCGTCTACGAGATGGTGGGCAACTTCACCATGGACCGGACGGCCGAGTTCCTGGTGGGCGAGGACAAGATCATGGTCTTCGTCTCGAGGGGCCCGAGCAACATCGGCATCGGGAGCACGAAGTCCTCACGGGCCAAGTTCTGGATTGGCACCGGCGTCCTCGAGGACCGCGGCGGCGAGCTCTATGACACCGTGCTCACCCCCGGCCAGGTGGAGCGAATCGCGGAGGCGCCACGGTCGCTCATCGAGCCCGGCCTGCTGCCCCTACGCAACCTGGGAAGCGTGCAGGTGATTCACCAGCACCTGGACTTCTCCCAACCCTCCGGGCCCCTGCTGGGCACCGGCTAGTCGCTCTCTTCTTCCCCCCGTCCAACGAACAGCGTCGAGCGCGCGAGAACAGCCATGAGCCGCAGCGGAACTGAGATTGCCATCATCGGCATCGCCGGGCATTACCCGAAGTCAGACAGCATCAAGGAGTTCTGGCGTCAGGTGCGGGACGGTACCGAGTTGGTGACGTTCTTCACGGAAGAGGAGCTACGCAATCGCGGTGTCCCCGCCGAGCTCGCCTCCCATCCGAAGTTCGTCAAGGCCGCCGCCTTCCTCACGGAGATGGAGCACTTCGACGCCACCTTCTTCGGCATTCCTCCGAAGGAGGCGGCGCTGCTCGACCCGCAACATCGCCACTTCCTGGAATGCGCGTGGGAGGCGCTGGAGGACGCGGGCTACAACCCCCAGGGCGTGCCCGGGCGCGTCGGCGTCTACGCCGGCGCGGCGATGGACACGTACCTGCTCTACAACCTGATGCGCAACCCGGTGGCACTTGCCACCGACCCGCTCCAGCTCCAGCTGGCCAACGACAAGGACTATTTGACGACGCGGGTGTCCTACAAGCTCAACCTCCGCGGTCCGAGCCACCTCGTCCAGTCCGCATGTTCCTCGTCGCTGGTCGCCACCCACGTCGCGTGTCAGGCCCTGCTCAACGAGGAGTGTGACGTCGCCCTCGTGGGCGGCGCGTCCGTGCTCGTCCACACCCGGTACGGCTACATGCACACGGATGGGGGCGTGGCCTCCGTGGATGGCCACTGCCGCAGCTTCGACGCGGATGCCACCGGCACCCTCTTCGGCAGCGGCGTGGGCTGCGTGGTGCTCAAGCCGCTGGACCGCGCGCTGGAGGACGGTGACCACGTCTATGCCGTCATCCTCGGCACCGCCATCAACAACGACGGCAGTCTCAAGGCCGGATTCACCGCGCCCAGCATGGAGGGCGTCTCCGAAGTCGTCCTGGAGGCGCTGGGCAACTCCGGCGTCGAGCCCGACACCATTGGCTACGTCGAGGCCCACGGCACCGCGACACGGCTGGGCGACCCCATCGAGCTGCAGGGCCTGACGAAGGCGTGGCGCAAGTCCACGCGCAGGAAGCAGTTCTGCGCCATCGGCTCGGTGAAGACGAACGTGGGCCACCTGGACGCGGCGTCCGGCGTGACGGGACTCATCAAGGTGGCGCGGGCGCTGAAGGACCGCGTCATCCCGCCCAGCCTGCACTTCAAGCGTCCCAACCCGGCACTGGAGCTGCCGGAGAGCCCCTTCTTCGTCAATGATAGGACGCGCGCGTGGGAGAGCCAGGGCGGGCCCCGGCGCGCGGCCGTGTCCTCGCTGGGCATCGGCGGCACCAACGCGCACGTCATCCTGGAGGAGGCCCCGCCCCCGGAGGCGTCCACGCCCGCGGAGCCCTACCAGCTCCTGGTGCTCAGCGCGCGCACGGCCGGGGCGCTGCAGCGGGCCACCGACAATCTCGCCGAGCACCTGAGCGAACTGCCGGACCTGCACATGGGGGACGTGGCGTACACGCTGCAGACGGGACGCCAGCACTTCACCCACCGCCGCTTCGCTCTCGTGCGTGACGCGCAGGACGCACTCACCGCTCTCTGTACACCAGAGAGACTGCCGACGCGCCAGCAGGCCGCCCAGCGTCCCTCGGTGGCCTTCCTCTTCTCCGGGCAGGGCTCGCAGTACGCGGGCATGGCCGCCGGCCTCTACCGCAGCGAGCCCGTCTTCCGCGAGCACTTCGGTGCATGCGCCGAGCACGTGCGCGCCGTGCGAGGGGCTGACTTGCGCGCCCTCGTCATGGGCGATGGTGCGGGCGCCGACGAAAAGCTCAAGGCCACTGAGTGGACTCAGCCCTCCCTCTTCGCGGTGGAGTACGCGCTGGCCCGCATGTTGATGCACTGGGGCATCCGCCCCAGCGTGATGATGGGCCATAGCATTGGCGAGTACGTGGCCGCGTGCCTGGCGGGCGTCTTCTCGCTGGCGGACGCGGTGACGCTGGTGTGTGAGCGCGGCCGGTTGATGGCCAGCCTGCCCGCGGGGGCGATGACATCAGTACCCCTGGCGGAGGAGGCGGTGCTGTCGCTGCTGGGCCAGGAGCTGTCGCTGGCCGCGGTGAATGCGCCCGGCCGCTGCGTGGTGGCCGGCCCCCTCGCGGCTGTGGAAGCCTTCGAGCGGCGCGTCGAGGAGCGCGGCCTCAAGGCGCGGCGGCTGCAGACGTCGCACGCCTTCCACTCGTCCATGATGGACCCCATCCTGGAGGAGTTCACCCGGAAGGTGCGCGCGGTGGAGCGCAAGGCGCCGAAGCTGGAGGTGATTTCCAACCTCACCGGCAAGCCGCTGCAGGCCGAAGAGGCGACGGACCCGGCGTACTGGGCGCGGCACCTGCGCGGCGCGGTGCGCTTCTCGCAGGGTGTGACAGAGCTGCTGCGGAAGGCGGACCGGCTGGTGCTGGAGGTGGGCCCCGGCAACGCGCTGACGACCTTCGCGCTGCAGCACCCGGAGCGGGCCACGGGCGTGGTGGTGTCGCCCACGCTGCCGCACGCGCTGGAGCGCGAGCGCGACGTGCCAGTCCTGCTGGAGGCGGTGGGCAAGGCGTGGCAGGCAGGCGTGGAGGTGGACTGGAGGGCCTTCAATGGCCGGGCGAAGCGGCTGCGCGTGTCGCTGCCGCCCTACCCCTTCGAGCGCCAGCGTTACTGGCTGGAGCCCTCCTCCTCGCCGGGGGGCGCGTTGCCGGGCGCGCTCCTGACGGCAAGCGGCACCTCCGACGCCTCCGGTGACACGGAGCCACTCGCGGCCAGCGGCGAGCCCCCGGCGACTCCGGAAGGAAACCGCCCGGAGCTGCCCGTGGCCTACACCGCGCCGCGCGACGAGCTGGAGAAGGCGCTCGGCGCCCTCTGGACCGAGCTGCTCGGTGTCCACCCCATCGGTATCCACGACAGCTTCTTCGAGCTGGGCGGTGACTCCGTCATCGGCCTCCAGCTCATCGGTGCCCTGCGCAGCCGCTGGCGCGTGGAGCTGGCGGTGCGCCAGTTGTTCGAGTCCCCCACCGTGGCCCAGCTCACGGAGCAGGTGCGAAGCCGCCAGCATGCCCAGCCCGCCGTGTCCCTGCCGCCGCCCGTGGCGGGCCGGCGCGAGGGCCCCTTGCCGCTGTCATCCGCGCAGCAGCGCCTGTGGTTCATCGACCACCTCCAACCAGGGAGCGCCTTCTACAACATCCCCGCCATCCTCCGGATCGAGGGCCCCGTGGACGAGGCGGCGCTGCGGCGCGCCTTCGACGCCCTGGTCCAGCGCCATGAAGCGCTGCGCACCACCTTCGCCTCGCAAGAGGGACAGGCCGTCCAGATCACCCACCCGCCGGCCCCGGTGCCGCTCCCGGTGGTGGACCTGCAAGCACTGCCCGAAGCGGCCCGCGAGGGTGAGGCCCGTCGGCTCGCGTTGGAAGAGCTGGGCCGCCCTTTCGACCTGGGCACCGGCCCGTTGCTGCGCGCCACCCTGCTGCGCCTGGAGGGTCAGCGCCACGTGCTGGCGCTGGTGATGCACCACATCGTCTCCGACGGCTGGTCCATGGGTGTGCTCATCCGCGAGATGGCCACGCTCTACCTGACCTTCCGCGCCGGCCAGACGCCGTCGCTGCCGGCGCTGCCCATACAGTACGCGGACTATGCGCTGTGGCAGAGCGGTTGGCTGACGCGGGGCGAGGTGCTGGAGAAGCAGCTCGCGTACTGGAAGCAGCAACTCGCCGGTGCCCCCGCCGCGCTGGAGCTGCCCACCGACTTCCCGCGCCCACCCGAGCAGTCCTTCCGTGGCGCGGCCCTGCCCGTCCACCTGTCTCGCACGCTCTCGGAGGCGGTGAAGGAGCTGGCCCGCCAGCAGGGCGCCACGCCCTTCATGGTGCTGATGGCCGCCTGGCAGGCGCTGCTGCACCGCTACAGCGGGCAGGACGACATCGTCGTCGGCTCGCCCATCGCCGGCCGGCGCCATGCCGAGCTGGAAGGCCTCATCGGCTTCTTCGTCAACACGCTGGTGCTGCGCACCCAGCCGGGCCGGGCGGCCTCGTTCCGCGCCCTGCTCGCGCAGGCACGTGACGTCACCCTGGGCGCGTACGCGCACCAGGACGTGCCCTTCGAGAAGCTGCTGGAGGAGCTCCAGCCCGCGCGAGACCTGGGCCGCAACCCCGTGTTCCAGGTCGTCTTCGTCCTCCAGAACGCCCCCCAGCCCGCGCTGGAGCTGCCGGGCCTGAAGCTGGCGCCCGTGGACCTGGACCCGGGCATCTCCCGGTTCGACCTGGAGCTGGCGCTCTTCCCCTCGGAGGAGGGCTTCCACGGCCACCTGACCTACGACACCGCCCTCTTCACGCGGGCCACCACCAGTCGCATCGCGGGCCACCTGCGCGTGCTGCTGGAGAGCGCAGTGGCCTCACCGGACGCGCCCCTGGCCACCCTGCCCCTGCTGTCCCCCGAGGAGCGGCGGCAGTTGCTGCGGGGCTTCAACGCCACCCGCGACACCTTCGCCGCGGACACGTGCCTGCACACGCTCTTCGAGGCCCAGGCCGCGCGCACCCCTGGCGCCATCGCCGTCGTCTTCGAGGACCAGCGCCTCACCTACGCGGAACTGGAAGCACGCGCCAACCGGCTCGCGCACCACCTGCGCTCGCTGGGCGTGGGTCCCGAGGTGCCGGTGGGCATCGCGGTGGAGCGCTCGCTGGAGCTGGTGGTGGGCCTGATGGCCATCCTCAAGGCCGGCGGCGCCTACCTGCCGTTGGACCCGGCCTACCCGAAGGACCGTCTCGCCTTCATGTGCGAGGACACCCGGGTGCCGGTGGTGCTCACCCAGCGCCACCTGCGCGACGGCCTGCCCACCGGCAACGCCCGGGTGCTCTGCCTGGACGAGCCCTCCCCGGCCTGGGCCCACGCGCCCGCGCATGCGCCGCGCTCGGACGCACGGCCCCACAACCTGGCCTACATCATCTACACGTCGGGCAGCACGGGCCGGCCCAAGGGCGCGCAGCTCGAGCACGCCCAGGTGGTGCGGCTGTTCCGCGCCACGGACGCCTGGTTCGACTTCGGCCCGCGTGACGTGTGGACGCTGTTCCACTCGTACGCCTTCGACTTCTCCGTGTGGGAGCTGTGGGGCGCGCTGCTGTACGGCGGCAAGCTGGTGGTGGTGCCCTTCGAGGTGAGCCGCAGCCCGGTGGACTTCCACGCGCTGCTGCGGCGCGAGGGCGTGACGGTGCTCAACCAGACGCCGTCCGCCTTCCGCCAGCTCATCCACCACGAGGAGCGCACGGGCGAGAGCGGGGGACTGGCGCTGCGCTACGTCATCTTCGGCGGCGAGGCGCTGGAGTTCGCCAGCCTCAAGCCCTGGTACGCGCGGCACGCGGAGAACGCGCCCCGGCTCGTCAACATGTACGGCATCACCGAGACCACGGTGCATGTGACGTATCGGCCCCTGGCCGAGGTGGACGCGCGCGAGGCGCGGGGCAGTGACGTGGGCGTGCCCATCCCGGACCTCCAGGTGTACGTGCTGGACGAGCACCTGCAGCCGGTGCCGGTGGGCGTGCCCGGAGAGATGTACGTGGGCGGCGCGGGCCTGGGCCGTGGCTACCTGGGCCGGCCGGAGCTCACCGCCCAGCGCTTCATCCCGGACCCCTTCAGCACCACGCCCGGGGCGCGCCTCTACCGCAGTGGCGACAAGGCGCGGTGGCGGGAGGACGGCTCGCTGGAGTACCTGGGCCGGCTGGACTTCCAGGTGAAGATCCGCGGCTTCCGCATCGAGCTGGGAGAGATTGAAGCCGCGCTGCTGGCGTACCCGGGGGTGCGCGAGACGCTGGTGCTGGCGCGCGAGGACGCGCCGGGCCACAAGCGGCTGGCGGCCTACGTGGTCCCCGCTCCGCCAGCGGGGACGGCGGGCGGAGGGACGTCCGCGCTGGATGTGGCGGAGCTGCGCAGCCACCTGCAGCAGCGGCTGCCCGACTACATGGTGCCGTCGGCCTTCGTCCTGCTGGAGGCCATGCCGCTGACGCACAACGGGAAGGTGGACCGCAAGGCGCTGCCCGCGCCAGACGCGTCTCGCTCCGAGGTCCGGGCCAACTTCGTCGCGCCTCGCGACGAGGTGGAGCAGCGGCTGGCGGACATCTGGGCCGCGGTGCTGGGCCAGGAACGGGTGGGCATCCACGACAACTTCTTCGAGCTGGGCGGCGACTCCATCATCAGCCTCCAGGTGGTGGCGCGCGCGCGTCAGGCAGGTCTCCTCCTGTCCGCGCGTCACATGTTCCAGCACCAGACGGTGGCCCGGCTCGCCCTGGTGGCGAAGCCCGCCGCCGCGCCCGTGGGTGAGCAGGGCCCGGTGACGGGAGCGGTGCCCCTCTCCCCCATCCAGCACCGCTTCCTCCAGCCGGGCGTCGTCGACCCGCACCACTTCAACCAGTGTGTGCTGCTGGCCACCCGCCAGCCGCTGACGGCCACGGTGCTGGAGCAGGCCTGCCAACACCTGGTGGCCCACCATGACGCCCTGCGCCTGCGCTGGCTGCGGGACGAGAGCGGCACCTGGCGGCAGGAGAACGCCAGCCCCGAGGAGGCCCGCTTCCACCTGGAGGAAGTGGACCTGACCACCGTCGCCGCCGGGCAGCAGCCCTCCGCCCTGGAGGCCCATGCCGCGGGGTTCCAGGCGCGCTTCGACCTGGGCCGCCCGCCCGTGCTGCGCGCCGCCCTCTACCACCTGGGCGGTGGCCAGCAGCGCCTGCTCCTCGTCATGCACCACCTCGCGGTCGACACCTTCTCCTGGCGCGTGCTGGTGGAGGACCTGGAGTCCGCCTGTCTCCAGCTCCAGCAGGGCCGCGCGGTGGCGCTGCCAACCAAGACGACCTCCTTCCAGGCCTGGGCCCGGCGCTTGACGGACCTGGCGCGCTCCGAGGCGCTCCGCGCCGAGGCCCCACTGTGGTTGGAGGCGGTGCGGCTGGACGTGCCCCGTCTGCCCACCGACGCGTCCGGCCCCGACACCCAGGCGTCTGGCCGTGAAGTGTCCGCCTCGCTCGAGGTGGAGGAAACGCGGCTGCTGCTCCAGGTCGTACCGGGGGCGTGGCGGGCCCACATCGACGACGTGCTGCTGGCCGCCCTGTCCCAGGCGCTGGCCGAGTGGACGGGCCAGCCTCGCGTCGGCGTGCACCTGGAAGGCCACGGCCGCCAGGAGGAGCTGCTGGGCGACGTGGACCTGTCGCGCACGGTGGGCTGGTTCACCTCCCTGGTTCCCCTCTGGCTGGAGCTGCCCGGGGGCGGCACCTCCGGTGATGGACTGCGCGCGGTGCGGGATGCGCGCCAGCGGCTGCCCCGTCAGGGCGTGGGCTTCGGCCTGCTCAAGTGGCTGGGCCCGCCTGAGCTGGCGTCGCGGCTTCAGGCGCTGCCCGTGCCCGAGGTGGCCTTCAACTACCTGGGGCAGGTGGATGCCTCGGCCACCGCCAGCCGACTGTTCCATCTGGTCTCCGAGCCCGTGGGCCGGACCGTCTCGCCCGCGACCTCGCGCGAGCACGCGCTGGAGATCAACGCCTCCGTGTTGGAGGGCAGGCTGCGGCTCGCCTTCCACTACGGTGCCCACCGGCACACGCCCGCCACCATCGAAGCGCTGGCGCGGCGCTTCCTCCACCACCTGCGCACCCTCATCTCCGAGCGTCACGGAGAAGACGCGCGCCGCTTCACGCCGGGCGACTTCCCGCTGGCGGCGCTCTCCCGCCCAGCGCTGGACCTGCTTCTCCAGCAGGCTGGCCCGGACGTGGAGGACGTGTATCCGCTGTCCTCGCTCCAGCAGGGCCTGCTCTTCCACGCGCTGATGGCGCCCGAGTCCACCGCCTACTTCGAGCAGGCCGCCTGGACGGTGGGCTCTTCCCTGGAGCCGCGGGCCTTCGTCGATGCCTGGCGGGCCAGCGTCCAGCGCCACCCCGTCCTGCGCACATCGTTCCACTGGCAAGGCCTGGAGACACCGCTCCAGTTGGTGCACTCGCGTGCCGAGCTGCCCTACGAGGAGCTCGACTGGAGCGGCCTGCCAGAAGCCGAGCAGAGGAGCCGCTTCGAGCAGCTGATGCGCGAGCACCGGGAGCGTGGCTTCGCGTTGGACCGGGCGCCCCTGATGCGCCTGACGGCCGTCCGGCTGGGGGGAGATACGGTGCGCTTCCTCTGGAGCCACCACCACCTGCTGCTGGACGGCTGGAGCATCGGCCTGCTCCTGCAGGACGTGGCGGCCCTCTACGCGGCCGCCGCCGCTGGCCGAGAGCTTCCTCCGCAACCCCGGCTGCCCTACCGCGCCTATATCGAATGGCTCGCGGGCCGGAATGCCTCCAACGACGAGGCGTGGTGGCGCGCGTACCTGGACGGGTTCGCCTCGCCCACGCCCCTGCCCGCGGACACGCACGCGCCCACCGCGTCGGGCGAGCGGGCGTCGCACACCGTGATCGAGCAGGACCTGTCCACCGAGGTGACCGCCGCGATCCAGCGCTTCTCCCGCGCGCACCCCATCACCCTGCACACGCTGGTCCTGGCCGCGTGGGCGTTCGTCCTCTCGCGCCACTCAGGCGAGGAGGACGTGGTCTTCGGCAACACCGTGTCTGGCAGGCCGACGGAGGAGCTGCCCGGTGTCGAGGAGATGGTGGGCCTCTTCATCAACTCGCTCCCGGTGAGGGTGCGCGTTCCCTCACCCGCGACGCCGCTGGTGTCCTGGCTGCAGGCGCTCCAGGCACGGCAGCTCGAGCAGCGCCAGCATGAGCACACGCCGCTCGCCCGCATCCAGTCGTGGAGCCAGGTGCCCCGCGGCGCGCCGCTCTTCGAGTCCCTGCTCGTCCTGGAGAACTACCCGCGCGATGCCTCGCTGGGGACTTCCACGCTGAGCGTGCGCGACCTCGCGCTGTTCGAGCACACGCACTACCCCATCACCCTCATGGTCATCCCCGGTGACGCGCTCCGCGTGCGCCTCATCGTGGAGGAGTCCCGCTTCGAGCGGGGCAGCCTGCCTCGACTGCTGGAGCACTGGCGCCTCGCCCTCGAAGGGCTGGTCACGGCGGAGCGCGTGGGAGACCTGCGCCTGCAGACCGGGGCCGAGCGACGGCAGGTGCTGGTGGACTGGAACCGCACCGGCCCCACGCCTCCCCAGGACGGCGCTCTGCACTTCCTCTTCGAAGCCCAGTCGGAGCGCACCCCGGACGCCACCGCGCTGGTGGTGGGCACCCAGCGGCTCTCCTACCGGCAGCTCGAGGAGCGCTCCAACCAGCTCGCCCACCACCTGCGCTCTCTGGGCGTGCGCCCCGAGGTCCCGGTGGCCGTGTGCCTGGAGCGCACCCCAGAGCTCGTCGTCGCCCTGCTCGGCATCCTCAAGGCCGGCGGCGCCTACGTCCCCCTGGACCCCTCCTACCCCGCGGACCGCATCGCCTTCACCCGCGAGGACTCTCGCAGCCCCGTGCTGGTGACTCAGCACTCGCTGGCCGAAGGCCTGCGCATGGCCGGCACCCACCAGGTGCTTCTGGACGGCTTCGCGGCCGTCGCTCACCACCCGACGCTCCGGCCCTCTCGCCTCAATTCCCCCTACCACCTCGCCTACGTCCTCTACACCTCCGGCTCCACCGGCAGGCCCAAGGGCGTCGCCCTCGAGCACCGCTCCGCCGTCGCCTTCGTCCACTGGGCTCTGGCTACCTTCAGCCACGAGCAACTCTCCGGCGTGCTCGCCGCCACCTCCGTGTGCTTCGACCTGTCCGTCTTCGAGCTCTTCGTCCCCCTGGCGTGCGGCGGCCGCGTGTACCTGGCCGACAACGCCCTCTCCCTTCCCTCGCTGCCCGCCGCGCAGGAGGTGACGCTCGTCAACACCGTCCCCTCCGCCATGGCCGAGCTGGTACGCATGAAGGCTCTTCCCTCCAGCGTGCGCACAGTCAACCTCGCAGGAGAGCCTCTGCCCTCGGTGCTGGCCCAGGCGCTCTACTCCTCCGGCTCCGTGCACGGCGTCTACAACCTCTACGGCCCCACCGAGGACACCACCTACTCCACCTACTGCCTCGTGCCCCACGACTCCGCACTGCCCCCCTCCATCGGCAGGCCCCTGGCCGGCACCCAGGCGTACGTCCTCGACTCCCACGGCCATCCCCAGCCTCCGGGCGTGCCCGGCGAGCTGTTCCTCTCCGGCGCAGGCCTCGCTCGGGGCTACCTGCGCCGCCCCGACCTCACCGCCAGCCACTTCGTCCCAGACCCATTCTCCTCCACCCCGGGCGCTCGCATGTACCGCACCGGCGACAAGGTGCGCTGGAAGCCGGACGGCACGCTGGAGTACCTGGGCCGCCTCGACTTCCAGGTGAAGCTGCGCGGCTTCCGCATCGAGCTGGGCGAGGTGGAGGACGCCGTGCGCTCCCTTCCCTCCGTCCGCGACGTGGCCGTGCTGGTGCGAGAGGACGTACCGGGCGACAAGCGCCTCGTCGCCTATCTCGTCCAGGACTCCGCCTTCGACGTCGCCGCGCTCCGCGCGCACCTCCAGAAGCGACTGCCCGCCTTCATGGTGCCCTCCGCCTTCGTCCTGCTCCCGGCGCTACCTCTGACTCCCAACGGGAAGCTCGACCGCAAGGCCCTGCCCGCACCGGAGTCCTCCGTCGGCTCCTCCACTCATGTGGCCCCGCGCAATGAGGCCGAGAAGCTCCTGGCCGCGCTGTGGAGCGAGGTGCTCCGGGTGGAGCGCGTCGGCGTACACGACAACTTCTTCGAGCTGGGCGGCCACTCGCTGCTGGCCACCCAGGTGGTCAGTCGCGTGCGCCAGGCCTTCCAGCGCGAGCTGAACCTGCGGGCCTTCTTCGAGGCGCCCACCGTGGCGGGCCTCGCGGAGCGCCTGGGAGCCGCCGCCCTCGCCTGGGCCCCGGCCCTCATCCCCGTGCCACGCACGGGCAATCCGCCGCTCGCCTTCGCTCAGCAGCGCCTCTGGTTCATCGAGCAGCTTCGGCCCGGCACTCCCACCTACAACCTTCCGGCGGCCCTCCGCATGGAAGGCCCGCTCGACGTCGAGGCGCTGCGGCGCGCGTTCGATGCGCTGGTGCGCCGCCACGAGGTGCTGCGCACCACCTTCCGCGACGAATCCGGCAGCCCCGTGCAGCTCATCCATCCGCCCGCGGCCTTCCCGCTGGCGGTGGAGGTCCTGTCCTCGCCCCCCGAGGACGAGGCCCGGCGGCGCGCCGCCCACGAGGCCACCCTCCCGTTCGACCTGGCCCGCGGCCCGCTGCTGCGCGCCACCCTGCTGCGCCTGGGCGAGCAGCGACACGTGCTGCTGCTGACCATGCACCACATCGTCTCCGACGGCTGGTCCATGGGCGCCCTCGTGCGGGACATGGCCGCCCTGTACCAGGCCTTCCACGAGGACCGGCCCTCCTCCTTGCCCGAGCTGCCCGTGCAGTACGCAGACTATGCGCTCTGGCAGCGCGAGTGGCTCCAGGGCGAGGCCCTGGAGTCGCAACTGGCGTGGTGGCAAGAGCAGCTCTCCGGGGCGCCTCGAGCGCTGGAGCTGCCCACGGACCATCCCCGTCCCCCCGTGCAGTCCACTCGCGGCGCCTCGCTGCCGGTGCACCTGCCGCGGCCGCTCGCCTCGGCGCTGGAGGCCCTGTGCCGCCGGGAGGGCGTGACGCCCTACATGGCGCTGCTGGCGGCCCTCCAGGCCCTGCTGAGCCGCTACACCGGCCAGGACGACATCGTCGTCGGCTCACCGGTGGCGGGGCGTGAGCGGACGGAGCTGGAAGGCCTCATCGGCTTCTTCATCAACATGCTGCCGCTGCGCACCCGGCTCTCCGCGCGGAGCTCCTTCCAGGCCCTGCTGGCCCAGGTGCGCGACACGGCGCTCGATGCCTTCGCCCATCAGGCGGTGCCCTTCGAGCGGCTGGTGGACGCGCTGCACCTGGAGCGCGACCTGAGCCGGCCGCCGCTGGTCCAGGTCGTGTTCGCCCTGCAGAACACGCCCATGCCCACGCTGGAGTCGGGCGGGCTGACGCTCACGCCGATGGGACTGGAGAGCCACACCTCCAAGTTCGAGCTGATGCTGTCCCTGGAGGAGACGGCCGACGGCTACCGCGGCATCCTGGAGTACAGCACCGACCTGTTCGAGACCCAGACGGCCGCGCGAATGCTCGGGCATCTGGGCGTGCTGCTGGAGACCGCGGTGACGCGGCCCGAGCTTGCCGTGGGCGCGCTGCCGCTGCTGCCCGAGGCCGAGCGCCGACGCATCGTCCAGGAATGGAACGACACCGCCGGGGACTACCCGCGCGAGCTGCACCTGCACGACCTGTTCACCGCCCAGGCCCGGCACACTCCCGACGCCGTCGCCGCCGAGCTGGGCGACGCCACGCTCACCTACCGCGAGCTGCACCTGCGCTCCAACCGCCTCGCCTGGCACCTGCTTTCGCTGGGCGTCGGCCCCGAGCAGAAGGTCGCCTTCTGCCTGGAGCGCGGCTTCGACCTGCTCGTCGCCATGCTCGGCGTCCTCAAGGCCGGCGCCGCCTACGTCCCCATCGACCCCGAGTACCCCACCGACCGCGCCGCCTTCATGCTGCGCAACTCCGGCGCCTCCATCCTCCTCACCCACGAGCGCCTCAAGGCCGGATTCCCCACCGAGGAGCTGCTCATCCTCTGCCTCGGTGAGGGCGGGCTGGACCTGGGCACCGGCCGCGAGGACACGCCCGTCACCACCGTGCGGCCGGACAACCTCGCGTACATCATCCACACCTCCGGCTCCACCGGCCGGCCCAAGGGCGTCTCCGTCCGTCACGGCCCCGCCGTCAACCTCATCCACTGGGTGAACACCACCTTCGGGGTGGATGCCAGCGAGCGGCTGCTCTTCGTCACCTCGCCCTGCTTCGACCTGTCCGTCTACGACGTCTTCGGCATCCTCGCCGTCGGTGGCACCATCGTCATCGCCACCGAGAAGGACCTGAAGGACCCGGAGCGGCTGGCCTCGCTGCTGCGTGAGCGGCGCATCACCTTCTGGGACAGCGCTCCCGCAGCGCTCCAGCAGCTCGTGGCGCACTTCGGCGACGGCGGCCCCTCGCTGCGCCTCGTCTTCCTGTCTGGCGACTGGATTCCCCTCACACTGCCGGACGCCATCCGCGCCCGCTTCCCCAACGCCCGCGTCACCAGCCTGGGTGGCGCCACCGAAGCGACCATCTGGTCCAACTTCTTCCGCATCGGTGCGCTCGAGCCCACGTGGACGTCCATCCCCTACGGCCGTCCCATCACCCATGCCCGCTACTACGTGTTGGACGACCACCTCCAGCCACAGCCCGTGGGCATCGCGGGTGACCTCTTCATTGGCGGTGAGTGCCTCGCCGACGGCTACGCCAGTGCTCCGGCCCTCACCGCGGAGCGCTTCATCCCCGACCCGTTCAACCCGTCCGCCGGCGCGCGCATGTACCGCACCGGTGACCGCGCCCGCTTCTTCTCCGACGGCAACATCGAGTTCCTCGGCCGCGCCGACCAGCAGGTGAAGGTCCGCGGCTTCCGCATCGAGCTGGGTGAAATCGAGGCCGTACTGGCCGAGCACCCCTCCGTGCGCGAGGTGGTGGTGGACGCCCGCGGGCCCGCGCGGGGCGAGCGCCACCTGGTGGCCTGGCTGGTGGCGCGCCCCGACGAGAGCCTGCCCACCGTGTCCGAGCTGCGCCGCTGGGTCACGCGCAAGCTGCCCGAGTACATGGTGCCCTCGGCCTTCCTGCCCCTGGAGGCCATCCCCGTCACCTCCAACGGCAAGCTGGACCGCAAGGCCCTGCCCGAGCCCGACGGCGCCCGCCCGGCGCTGGAGCGTGAATTCGTCGCGCCGAGCACCCCGATGGAGCAGGCCCTCGCCGCCATCTGGGCCCAGGTGCTGGAAATCGACCAGGTGGGCGTCCACGACAACTTCTTCGAGCTGGGAGGCCATTCGCTTCTGGCCACCCGGGTGAGCGCACGCGTGCGCGAGTCGCTGAAGGTGGAGCTGCCCCTGAGGGAGCTCTTCGAGACGCCCACGGTGGCGCAGCTCGCGCTCCGGCTCGGTCAGGACCGGGGGCCGGCGTCCTCCGGACAGTCCGAGCAGAGCGCCCTGGCAACAGCCGCCTCCACGCGGCTCCCCGCGATTGAGCGTCAGCCGCGCACGGAGCCCGTCCCGCAGTCCTTCGCGCAGCAGCGCCTCTGGTTCCTCGACCGGCTGGCCCCGGGGGCCGCGACGTACAACATCCCCGCCGCCCTCCGCATCGAAGGCGCGCTGGACATCTCCGCGCTGCGGGCCAGCCTCGAAGCGCTGGTGCGGCGGCACGAGTCGCTGCGCACGACCTTCGACACCGTGGACATGCAGTCCGTCCAGCGCATCCACGAGCAGGCACGAGTGGACCTGCCGCTCGTGGACCTGGGCACCCTGCCGGAGGCCCTGCGCGACGCGGAGGTCCAAAGGCTCACGGATGAAGAGGGCCACCGCCCCTTCGACCTGGTGGCGGGCCCCCTCTTCCGGACCGCCCTGCTGCGGCTGTGCCCGGAGCGCCACGTCCTGCTGGTGACGCAGCACCACATCATCTCGGATGGTTGGTCCCTGGCCGTGCTGGTGCGCGAGCTGGCGGCCACCTATCAGGCCCTCCGCTCGGGCCAGGAGCCCACGCTTCCCGAGCTGCCCGTGCAGTACGCGGACTACGCCCTGTGGCAGCGGGACTGGCTGCGGGGCGATGCGCTCCGGGCCCAGCTCGACTTCTGGAGCCAGCAGCTCGCCGGAGCGCCCCCTTCGCTGGACCTGCCCACCGACAGGCCCAGGCCCGCGGTGCAGACCCCCCATGGCGCCACGCGGGCCTTCCACCTGCCGGCATTCCTGTCACAGGGCCTCAAGGCGCTCGCGCTGCGCCACGGCGCCACGCCGTTCATGATGCTGCTCGCCGGCTGGCAGCTCCTGCTGTCGCGCTACTCGGGCCAGCAGGACATCGTGGTCGGCTCGCCCGTCGCTGGCCGCACGCGGCCCGAACTCGAGGGGCTCATCGGCCTGTTCATCAACACCCTGGCCCTGCGTTCGCGAATCGATCCGCACGAATCGTTCCTCGAGCTGCTGGCTCGGGTGAAGCAGACGGCGCTGGACGCGTTCGCCCACCAGGAAGTCCCTTTCGAGAAGCTGGTCAACACGCTCCAACTTCCCCACGACACCAGCCGCTCGCCGCTGTTCCAGACGACGTTCACCTACCAGAACACGCCCGAGCTGACGCTGCGACTGCCCGGGCTGACGCTGGAGCTCGTCGACGTCCCGCTGCGGACGGTGAAGTTCGACCTGAGCCTCAGCGCCCAGGAGGGTGCGTCCGGATTCGAGGGCTACCTCAACTACAATACGGACCTGTTCGACGCCTCCACGGCGGAGCGCATGGTGCGTCACTGGTCCACCCTGCTGGAGTCCCTCGTCGCGGCACCCGAGGCGGCCCTCGCGACGCACTCGCTCCTGTCCCAGGCGGAGCAGCGCCAGGTGCTGGTGGAGTGGAACCCCGCGGCGGGACGACACGACACGCCCATCCACGTCCTCTTCGGCGAGCAGGCCGCGCGCACCCCGAGCGCGGTGGCGCTCGTCGACGGCGGGACGACCCTCACCTACGCGGAGCTGGACACCCGCTCCAACCAGCTCGCCCGGCACCTGGGCGCCTCCGGCGTCGGCCGGGGGACCCGGGTGGGCGTATGCCTGGAGCGCTCCCTGGAGCTGGTGGTGTCGCTGCTGGGCATCCTCAAGGCGGGCGCGGCCTACGTGCCCGTGGACCCGACGTACCCCGCCGAGCGAATCGCCCTGCTGCTGAGGGAGGCCCGGGTGGGCGTGCTCGTCACGCGGGAGGAGCTCGCGGACGAGCTGCCGCTGGGACAGGACGTGCTGCCCCTGTGCGTGGACGCGGACCGGGAGCGCATCCGCTCCCGCGCCCAGGAGCCCATGGGCACCCTCGAGATGGGTGGGGATGACCTGGCCTACGTGATGTTCACCTCGGGCTCCACCGGCACGCCCAAGGGCGTCTGCATCCCGCACCGGGGCGTCGTCCGCCTCGTGCGCGACACCTCCTTCATGCGCTTCGGGCCCGAGGAGACCTTCGTCCTGCTCGCGCCCGTTTCCTTCGACGCGTCCACCCTGGAGCTCTGGGGCGCGCTGCTGCATGGCGCGCGCCTGGTCCTCGCGCCCGCGCGGACCACGTCCCTGGAGGAGATTGCGTCCCTGCTCGTGAGCCACCGTGTCTCCACCCTCTGGCTCACAGCGGCGCTCTTCGAGCAGATGGCGCAGCACCAGCCCCAGGCGCTGGCCGGAGTCCGTCAGCTCCTCGCGGGCGGAGACGTGCTGCCCGCCTCGCGCGTCCGCGAGCACCTGGCGCGGCTGCCCTCCGACGCCACGCTCATCAACGGCTATGGCCCCACGGAGAACACCACGTTCTCCGCCACGCACCTCATGCGGCCCGGCGACACGGTGCCTCCGTCGGTCCCCATCGGCCGTCCCATCGCGCATTCCAGCACCTTCGTCCTCGATGAAGCCCTGCGGCCGGTCCCCGTCGGCCTCGCCGGAGAGCTCTTCGTCGGGGGCGAGGGACTTGCCTGGGGCTACCTCCACCGCCCCGAGCTCACGGCGGAGCGCTTCATCCCCCACCCCTTCTCCTCTGAGCCGGGCGCGCGGCTGTACCGCACCGGCGACCGGGTGCGCTGGCGCGGTGACGGGACGCTGGAGTTCCTGGGCCGCAATGACTTCCAGGTGAAGCTGCGCGGCTTCCGCATCGAGCTGGGCGAGGTGGTGGAGCAGCTCCGGCAGCACCCGCGCGTGCAGGACGCCGCCGCAACCCTCCACGAGGTCGCTGGCGACAAGTCCCTGGTGGCCTACATCGTGACGGAGCCCGACGCGGCACCGTCTCAGGAGGAGCTGCGGGAGTACCTCCACTCCCGCGTCCCCGAGTACATGGTGCCTGCGTTCATCCTCACGCTGGACGCGCTGCCGCTGTCGCCTAACGGCAAGGTCGACCGCCGCGCGCTCCCGGCTCCGGGAAGCGAGCGGCCCCAGCTGCGCACCCACTTCGAGGCACCGCGCACGCCGGCCGAGCAGGCGCTGGCGACCGTCTGGAGCGAGGTGCTGGGCGTCGACGCGGTCGGCATCGACGACAGCTTCTTCGACCTGGGCGGAGACTCCATCCGAAGCATCCAGGTGGTGGCCCGGGTGCGGGCCCTGGGCTTCGAGCTGGCGATGATGGACCTGCTGCAAAACGGCACCATCCGCGCGCTGGCGCCCAGGCTGAAGGCCTCCGCCGCCTCAGAGCCGGCGCTCGAGGCGCTCCCCCCGTTCGCGCTCTACACCGGCTCGCGCGACGCCCTCCCCGAAGACGTGGAGGACGCCTACCCCGCCACCGCGCTCCAGGCGGGCATGATCTTCGAGAGCGAGCTGCACGGCGTGGTGGGCATGTACCACGACCTGTTCAGCCTCCATCTGGAGATGGAGCTGGACGAGGCCCTGCTGCGCCAGTGCGTCCAGGAGCTGCTGGAGCGCCATGCCATCCTGCGCACCAGCTTCGACCTGGGCAGCCACACCGAGCCCCTGCAGCGGGTCCACCGGAACGTCACCCCGCCGCTCGTCCTGGAGGACCTGCGCGCCATGCCGGCCGAGCAGCAGGACGGCTGGCTGCGGCGCTGGGCCGAGGAGGAGCGGTGCCGTCCCTTTGACTGGAGCCGGGCGCAGTTGCTGCGCTTCTTCGTGCACCGGCGCGCTGACACCACGCTCCAGCTCACGCTCATCTTCCACCACGCCATCATGGACGGCTGGAGCCTGTCGGTCGTCTTCAGCGAGCTGTTCCAGCGCTACGTGGAGCTGCGCAAGGGCATCGTCCGGCGCCCCCCCGCGCTCTCGGCGTCCTTCCAGCAGTATGTCGCGCTGGAGCGGCGGGCCATCGCCTCTGCCCAGAGTGAGCGTTACTGGCGGGAGTTGATCGCGAACGCGGAGACGCCCCCCGCCTCCGCCCCGGCGCAGGCGCGCGAGTTCCATCAGGAAGTGGTGCGCGTGCCCACGCCGCTCCAGGAGGCCTTGCAGCGCGTGGCGCGGGAGGCCGGAGTCTCGATTCGCACGGTGCTCCTCGCCGCGCATCTCCGCGTCCAGTCCGTCATGGAGGGCGGCCCGGGCGTCATCACCGGCGTGGTAGCCAACGGCCGTCCAGAGGTCCTGGACGGTGAGCGGATGGTGGGCCTGTTCCTCAACAGCGTCCCCTTCCACCTGGAGCTGCGCGGAGGCACGTGGCTCGAGCTGGTCCAGGCGGTATCCCGCCAGGAAGCGGAGATGAATCCGCACCGTCGCTACCCCATGGCGCTCCTCCAGCGGCAGTGGGGAGGCCAGCGCCTGGTCCAGACGCTCTTCAACTTCGTCCACTTCCACGTGGCTGGCGGCGTCTCGCGCCTGGAGGGCGTGCGCTTCGTCGAGGAGCCCTGGGGCGCGGCCTGGACGGAACTGCCTCGTGGCGCGACGTTCATGCAGAACCCGGACACGGGGACGCTCTCGCTGTCCCTGCAGCACACCGGAGCGCCCGAGGACGCCGAGCAGCTCCAGCGGCTGGGACGGACATACCTGCGGGCCCTGGAGTCGCTGGCGGCCCACCCCGAGCACCGGTACGAGCAGGAGTCGCTGCTCGCCGGCGAGGAGCAGCAGCGGTTGCTGGAGGCCTGGAACGACACCCGCGCGCCGCTGGCCGAGGGCCTTCGGCTGCCCGCCGCCTTCGAGCGTCAGGTCGCACTCACGCCGGGCGCGCCCGCGGTGCGCTTCGGCGGGGAGGAGCTCTCCTTCGCGCGGCTCAATGCCCGGGCCAACCAGCTCGCGTGGCACCTGCGCTCGCTGGGCGTGGGTCCTGACGTCCGCGTCGCGCTCTGCTTCGAGCGCTCCGTGGACATGGTCGTCGCGCTGCTGGGCGTCCTGAAGGCCGGTGGCGCGTACGTCCCGCTGGAGCCGGGCTGGCCCGTCCAGCGCCGGGAGCTCGCCCTGAAGGATTGCGCGGCCCCCATCCTCCTGGCGTCCCGTCAGGTGCGCGCCACCTGGTGCCCGTCCGCAGTGGAGGTCCTCGGTGTGGAGTCCGACGTGGAGCCCCTGGCCTCGCGCCCCATGGACGACGTCGCACCCATCGGCTCCGAGGATGACCTGGCCTACGTCATCTACACGTCGGGCTCCACCGGCACACCCAAGGGCGTCATGGTGACGCACCGCTCGGTGCTCAACCTGCATACGGCGCTGAAGCGCACCGTGTACGCGAGCCTCCCCGCCGGAGCGCGGGTGAGCGTCAACGCACCACTCGTCTTCGACGCCTCGGTCCAGCAATGGGTGCAGCTGCTGGATGGACACTGCCTCTGCATCGTGCCGGAGGATGCCCGGCAGAACCCGGAGGCCCTGGTGGCCTGGGCGCGACAGCAGCGGCTGGACGCGCTGGACTGCACGCCGTCGCTGTTGAAGGTGTTGCTGGACGCGGGCCTGCTGGACGGCGACATCGCGCCGGCGGTGCTGGTGCCCGGCGGCGAGGCGCTCGACGAGGCGACGTGGACGCGACTTGCGACTGCCCGCCGCACGAGGGCCTTCAACGTGTACGGCCCCACCGAGTGCACCGTGGACGCCACCACGTTCGCCGTGCGTGAGCAGACGCAACCCACGCTGGGGACGCCGCTGCTCAACGTGCGGGCCTACGTGCTGGATGCGCACCTGCGGCCATTGCCCGTGGGTGCGCCCGGGGAGTTGTTCATCGCCGGAGCGGGCCTGGCCCGGGGCTACCTGGACCGCCCCGCGCTGACGGCCGAGCGCTTCCTGCCCGACCCCTTCGACACCCTGGCTGGAGCGCGTATGTACCGCACCGGGGACCGTGTCCGCCGTCGGGTGGATGGGACGCTGGAGTTCCTCGGACGCATCGACTTCCAGGTGAAGCTGCGTGGCTTCCGCATCGAGCTGGGCGAAATCGAAGCCGCGTTGCGCCGGCACGCGAGCGTCCAGCAGGCCCTGGTGCTGCTACGCGAGGATGTGCCCGGAAATGCCCGGCTGGTGGCCTACGTCACGCCCGCGGTGGACACCACGCCCCTGCGTGAGCGCCTGCGCCAACACCTGCCCGAGTACATGGTGCCCGCCGCCTTCGTGGCGCTGGAGTCGCTCCCGCTGACCCCCAACGGCAAGCTGGACCGCAAGGCCCTGCCCGCGCCGGAGGCCACGTCCCTGGGGGCCGAGGACGCCTTCGTGGCCCCCCGCTCGCCGGAAGAGGAGCGGCTGGCGTCCATCTGGTCCCAGGTGCTCCGGGTGGAGCGCATCGGCGTCCACGACAACTTCTTCGCGCTGGGTGGCCACTCGCTGCTGGCCACGCAGGTCGTCTCCCGCCTCCGGGCCGCGCTGGGAGTGGAGCTGCCACTGGGTGACCTGTTCGAGGCCCCCACGGTGGCCCGACTCGCGGAGCGCCTCGCCACCCGAGGTCGCGCTGCCACCGGCCCCGCCCTGGTGCCGGTGGAGCGTACCGGCCCGCTGCCGCTGTCGTTCGCCCAGCAGCGCCTGTGGTTCCTGGAGCAGCTCCAGCCCGGCAGCGCCACCTACAACGTCCCGAGCGTGGTGCGCCTGGAGGGCGAGTTGGACACCGACGCCCTGGACCGCGCGCTGCGCGCCCTGGCCCTGCGCCACGAGGTCCTGCGCACCACCTTCCAGGTCCACGGCGACGAGCCCGTCCAGCACATCCACTCCGAGGGCCTCACGACGCTGTCCCTCATCAGCCTGGAGGACGTACCGGCGGAGTCGCGTACCGGGGAGGCCCGCAAGCGCGCCTTCGCGGAGGCGTGGCGTCCGTTCGACCTGGCGCGCGGACCGCTGATGCGGACCCTGCTGCTGCGTCTGGAGCCCCGGCATCACCTGCTGCTCTTGACGCTGCACCACATCGTCTCCGACGGCTGGTCTGTCGGCGTGCTGGTGCGGGACCTGGGTGAGCTGTACCGCGCGTTCCGCGAGGGCCAGGTGCCGGTGCTGCCGGCGCTGCCCGTGCAGTACGCGGACTACGCGGTGTGGCAGCGGCAGTGGCTGCGGGGCGAGTCCCTGCGGCGCGAGCTGGCCTGGTGGCGCGAGCGGCTCACGGGCGCTCCGGCCGCGCTGGAGCTGCCCACCGACCGGCCGCGTCCGGCGGTGCAGACCTTCAACGGCGCCGCCGTGCCGGTGACGCTGCCCCGCGCGGTGACCGAGGCCGTCAAGGCCCTGGCCCAGAAACACGGGGCCACCGACTTCATGGTGCTGCTGGCGGTCTGGCAGCTGTTGCTGTCGCGCTACTCGGGCCAGGACGACGTCAGCGTCGGCTCGCCCATCGCCAACCGCACCCGCGCCGAGACGGAGGGGCTGATCGGCTTCTTCGTCAGCACGCTGGTGCTGCGCGCGCGCATTGACACGCGGGCCTCCTTCCGCGAGCTGCTGGCCCAGGTGCGCGCCACGACGCTGGCGGCGTACGAGCACCAGGACGTGCCCTTCGAGCGGCTGGTGGAGGAGCTGCAGCCTCAGCGCGATTTGAGCCGCGGCCCGCTCTTCCAGGTGATGTTCGTGCTGCAGAATGCCCCGGGCTCGCAGCTGTCACTGCCCGGGCTGAAGCTGGAGTTGGAGGCGGTGGAGGACACCACGGCCAAGTTCGAGCTGGGCTTCAGCCTCGAGGAGCGGGACGGGGGCTTCGCCGGCACGCTTGGCTACAACACCGACCTCTTCGACGAGGCGACGGTGGCACGGATGGCGCGGCACTTCGTCGCGCTGGTGGAGTCGGTGGCCACGGACGCGGAGCGGCCCGTGTCGACCTGGAGCCTGCAGACCGGGGCCGAGCGACGGCAGGTGCTGGTGGACTGGAACCGCACCGGCCCCACGCCTCCCCAGGACGGCGCTCTGCACTTCCTCTTCGAAGCCCAGTCGGAGCGCACCCCGGACGCCACCGCGCTGGTGGTGGGCACCCAGCGGCTCTCCTACCGGCAACTCGAGGAGCGCTCCAACCAGCTCGCCCACCACCTGCGCTCTCTGGGCGTGCGCCCCGAGGTCCCGGTGGCCGTGTGCCTGGAGCGCACCCCCGAGCTCGTCGTCGCCCTGCTCGGCATCCTCAAGGCCGGCGGCGCCTATGTCCCCCTGGACCCCTCCTACCCCGCGGACCGCATCGCCTTCACCCGCGAGGACTCTCGCAGCCCCGTGCTGGTGACTCAGCGCTCGCTGGCCGAAGGCCTGCGCATGGCCGGCACCCACCAGGTGCTTCTGGACGGCTTCGCGGCCGTCGCTCACCACCCGACGCTCCGGCCCTCTCGCCTCAATTCCCCCTACCACCTGGCCTACGTCCTCTACACCTCCGGCTCCACCGGCAGGCCCAAGGGCGTCGCCCTCGAGCACCGCTCCGCCGTCGCCTTCGTCCACTGGGCTCTGGCTACCTTCAGCCACGAGCAACTCTCCGGCGTGCTCGCCGCCACCTCCGTGTGCTTCGACCTGTCCGTCTTCGAGCTCTTCGTCCCCCTGGCGTGCGGGGGCCGCGTGTACCTGGCCGATAACGCCCTGGCACTGCCCTCTCTGCCCGCCGCGCAGGAGGTGACGCTCGTCAACACCGTCCCCTCCGCCATGGCCGAGCTGGTACGCATGAAGGCTCTTCCCTCCAGCGTGCGCACAGTCAACCTCGCAGGAGAGCCTCTGCCCTCGGTGCTGGCCCAGGCGCTCTACTCCTCCGGCTCCGTGCACGGCGTCTACAACCTCTACGGCCCCACCGAGGACACCACCTACTCCACCTACTGCCTCGTACCCCACGACTCCGCACTGCCACCCTCCATCGGCAGGCCCCTGGCCGGCACCCAGGCGTACGTCCTCGACTCCCACGGCCATCCCCAACCTCCGGGCGTGCCCGGCGAGCTGTTCCTCTCCGGCGCAGGCCTCGCTCGGGGCTACCTGCGCCGCCCCGACCTCACTGCCAGCCACTTCGTCCCAGACCCCTTCTCCTCCACCCCGGGCGCTCGCATGTACCGCACCGGCGACAAGGTGCGCTGGAAGCCGGACGGCACGCTGGAGTACCTGGGCCGCCTCGACTTCCAGGTGAAGCTGCGCGGCTTCCGCATCGAGCTCGGCGAGGTGGAGGACGCCCTGCGCTCCCTTCCCTCCGTCCGCGACGTCGCCGTGCTGGTGCGAGAGGACGTACCGGGCGACAAGCGCCTCGTCGCCTATCTCGTCCAGGACTCCGCCTTCGACGTCGCCGGGCTCCGCGCGCACCTCCAGCAGCGCCTGCCCGCCTTCATGGTGCCGTCGGCCTTCGTCCTGCTCCCCGCGCTACCTCTGACTCCCAACGGGAAGCTCGACCGCAAGGCCCTGCCCGCGCCCGACATGACGGCCGCGAGCAGGAGCTTCATCGCCGCCCGGACGGCTACGGAGGAGAAGCTGGCGGCACTGTGGGCCGAGGTGCTGCGCGTCGAGCGCGTGGGCGTACACGACAACTTCTTCGAGCTGGGCGGCCACTCGCTGCTGGCCACCCAGGTGGTCAGTCGCGTGCGCGCCGCCTTCGGCGTGGAGCTGCCTCTACGCGCCCTCTTCGAGGCCCCCACGCTGGGTGAGCTGGCCCGCCGCATCGACAGCACCGGGAGGAGTGTGTCCTCCGCGCCGCCACTGGTACCGGCGCCGCGCACGGGGGCGCTGCCGCTGTCCTTCGCGCAGCAGCGCCTCTGGTTCCTGGAGCAGTTGCAGCCAGGCAGCGCCGCGTACAATCTGCCCACGGCCCTGAGGATGGAGGGCGCGCTGGACGTGGCCACGCTGGAGCGTGCCTTCACCGAATTGGTGCGCCGGCACGAGTCGCTGCGCACCACCCTGCATGACGAGGCCGGCGAGCCGGTGCAGCGAATCCACCCGCCCGCTCCCTTCCCCGTGTCGCTGGTGGACATGACCTCGCTGCCCGAGGCCTCCCGCGAGGCCGAGGCCCTACGCCTCACCCGTGAAGAAGCCGGGCGCCCCTTCCACCTGGCACGGGGCCCGCTGTTGCGTGCCACCCTGCTGCGACTGAACCCCCACCAGCACGTGCTGCTGCTGACCATGCACCATATCGTCTCCGACGGATGGTCCATGGGCGTGCTGGTGCGCGAGATGGCGGCCCTCTACCAGGGCCTGCGCGCCGGACAGATGCCCGTGCTATCCGAGCTGCCGGTGCAGTACGCCGACTACGCGGTATGGCAGCGCGCCTGGCTGCAAGGCCAGATGCTGGAGGCCCAGCTCGCCTGGTGGAGGCAGCAGCTCTCTGGCGCGCCGGCCGCGCTGGAGCTGCCCACCGACTTCCCGCGTCCGGTTGCACAGTCCTCCCGTGGTGCCACCGTGCCGGTGCAGCTGTCGCGTGAGCTGACCGGTGCGTTGAAGAATCTCGCCCGACAGGAGGGCGCCACGCCCTTCATGGTGCTGCTGGCCGGCTTCCAGGCACTGCTGCACCGCTACAGCGGGCAGGACGACGTCGTCGTCGGCACGCCCATCGCCGGCCGCCGCTTCGCCGAGCTGGAGGGCCTCATCGGCCTCTTCCTCAACACGCTCGCCCTGCGCACCCGGTTCGACGACGCCCCTTCGTTCCGCACGCTGCTGGGCCGCGTGCGTGACGCCACCCTGGGCGCGTACGCGCACCAGGACCTGCCCTTCGAGAAGCTGGTGGAGGAGCTGCAGCCGCAGCGCGACCTGGGCCGCTCTCCCCTCTTCCAGGTCATGCTCGTCCTCCAGAATGCCCCGAGCGAGCCCGCGGCGGGCCTGGCCCGTCGCGAGGACGGCCTCTCCCTCCAGCCCCTGGCGTTGGAGAGCCACACCACGAAGTTCGACCTCGACCTCCACCTGTTCGAGCAGCCCGAGAGCTTCGTGGGCCAGCTGGGCTACAGCACCGACCTGTTCGAGCGGTCGACGGTGGAGCGACTGGTGGCGAACCTGCGCGTGCTGCTGGAGGGCGTTGTCGCCCATCCGGACGCGCGCGTCGGCGAGCTGCCCCTGCTCACCGCGGCCGAGCGCCAGCAGGTGCTGGTGGACTTCAACGCCACGGCCCGGGACTTCGCGCCCCAGCGCTCGGTGCACGCCCTCATCGAGCAGCAGGCCGCGCTCCACCCCGAGCGCCCCGCTGTCGCCTCCGAGGGCCGCACCCTCACCTACGCCCAACTGGAGGCCCGCGCCAACCAGCTCGCCTGGCACCTGCGCACCCTGGGCGTGCGTCCTGAGTCCTGCGTTGCCCTGGGCCTGGAGCGCTCGGTGGACACAGTGGTGGCCCTGCTGGGCGTCTGGAAGGCCGGCGGTGCCTACGCGCCACTGGACCCGACCCAGCCCGCCGAGCGCCTGCGGATGATGGTGGCCGAAGTCTCCGCCCCCGTGGTGGTGACAGAGTCGCACCATGCCGCCGCCTTCTCGGGCACTTCAGCGCGCCTCGTGCTGCTGGACGTGGAGGCCGACGCGCTCTCGCGCCAGCGCATCGACACCCCGCCCTGCGACGTGTCGCCGTGGAACGTGGCCTACGTCCTCTTCACCTCCGGCTCCACCGGCAGGCCCAAGGGCGTGGCCGTGGCGCACGCGCAGCTGCTCAACTATGTCCAGTCCGTCACCGAGAACCAGGGCCTGGGCGAGTGCCGGAGCTTCGCGCTGGTGTCCACCTTCGCGGCGGACCTGGGCAACACGGTGCTCTTCCCCGCCCTGTGTACCGGCGGCCTGCTGCACGTACTGTCCCAGGAGCGCGCCGCCAGCCCCGCGGGCGTGGCCGAGTACTTCCAGCAGCACCCGGTGGACTGCCTGAAGATTGTCCCCTCGCACCTGGCGGCGCTGCTCACCGCGGCCGAGCCTCGGCACGTGCTGCCTCGCAAGCGGCTGGTGCTGGGCGGCGAGTCCTCCACCTGGGAGCTGCTCTCCCAGGTGCGGGCCTTGACACACGAGTGCGAGGTGTTCAACCACTACGGCCCCACCGAGACGACGGTGGGCGTGCTGACGGGCCGGGTGGAACTGCCACCCGCGCAGCCTTTGCCCGCCACCGTGCCGCTGGGCCGCCCCCTGGCCAATACGCGGCTGTACGTGCTGGACGGCTCGCTGCTGCCGGTTCCGCGAGGCGTCCCCGGAGAGCTGTTCATCGGCGGCGCGCAGGTGACGCGCGGCTACCTGGGCCGCCCGGAGCTGACGGCGGAGCGGTATGTGCCAGACGCGTATGCCTCGGAGCCCGGAGCGCGGATGTACCGCACGGGAGACCGCGTACGCTGGCTGCCGGACGGACGACTGGAGTTCCTGGGCCGCGTCGACTTCCAGGTGAAGGTGCGCGGCTTCCGGGTGGAGCTGGGTGAAATCGAAGCGGCGCTGCGCGCGGACCCGCGCATCGCCGAGGCGGTGGTGGTGGCACGAGCCGACGGTGGCGCCGAGCCGCGGCTGGTGGCGTACGTGACGGGCCGCGCGGGCGCTCAAGGCGTGGAGGTGGACGCCGTGCGCCGCGCCCTGCGCGAGCGGCTGCCCGAGTACATGCTGCCCTGGGCCCTGCTGGTGCTTGACGCGCTGCCGCTCACGCCCAACGGCAAGGTGGACCGCAAGGCCCTCCCGGCGCCCCAGGGGGCCACGGCAGCCACGTCTGCCGAGCACATCGCCCCAGTCACTCCCACGCAAGAACGGCTGGCCGCTATCTGGGCGGAGCTGCTGCGGGTGGTGACGGTCGGCGCCCGGGATGACTTCTTCGAGCTGGGCGGCCACTCGCTGCTGGCCACGCGCGTGGTGGCGCATGTGCGCGCCGCGTTCGGCATCGAGCTCCCCCTGCGCGCGCTCTTCGAGCATCGCACGCTGGAAGCGCTGGCGTCGCGTATCGACGGGCTGACGTCGAGCGGGCCGAGCCGGGGCCTGCCTCCGCTGAAGCGGGCCGGACGCGAGAGGCCGCTCCCGCTGTCCTTCTCGCAGCAGCGGCTGTGGTTCCTCGATCAGCTCCAGCCTGACTCCGCCACCTACAATGTCCCATCCGCCCTCTGGCTGGAGGGCACGCTGGACACGACGGCCCTGGAGCGCGGCCTCACGGAGCTGGTGCGCCGTCACGAGTCCCTGCGCACCACCTTCTCCATCAAGGAAGGCCAGCCCATCCAGGTCGTCCACCCGGACTCCCGGCTGCCCCTCTCGGTGATGGATCTGCGGGAGCTGCCCGGGGAAGCCCGTGAGACCGAGGCCTCGCGCCTGGCGACCGAGGACGCACTGCGCCCGTTCGACCTGGCGCGTGGCCCCCTGCTGCGCGTCACCCTCCTGCGGCTGGCGGAGCGGCGGCACCTGCTGCTGCTCGGCATGCACCACATCATCTCCGATGGCTGGTCGCGCGGAGTGCTGGTGCGCGAACTGGGCGCGCTCTACCGCGCCTTCGCCGTTGGCCAGCCCTCGCCCCTGCCCGAGCTGCCGGTGCAGTACGCCGACTACGCGGTGTGGCAGCGCGACTGGCTCCAGGGCGACGTGCTGGAACGCCAGGTGGCCTGGTGGAAGCAGCAGCTCTCCGGCGCCCCTCCGCACCTGGAGCTGCCCACGGACCACCCGCGTCCCGCGGCGCTGTCATCGCGCGGCACCGTGGTCCCCATGCGCCTGTCACGCGAGCTGAGCGAGTCCCTCAACGCGCTGGCGAAGCGCGAGGGCGCCACGCCCTTCATGGTGCTGCTGGCCGGCTTCCAGCTCCTGCTCTCCCGCTACTCGGGCCAGGAAGACGTGGTCGTCGGCTCGCCCATCGCCGGCCGCCGCCACGCGGAGACGGAAGGGCTCATCGGCTTCTTCGTCAACACGCTCGTCCTCCGCGCGCAACTGGACGGCCGCGCCTCCTTCCTCCAGCTCCTGCGTCAGGTGCGGGAGACCACGCTGGGGGCCTATGAGCACCAGGACGTCCCCTTCGAGAAGCTCGTCGAGGAGCTGCAGCCCGTGCGTGACTTGAGCCGCACCGCCCTCTTCCAGGCCCTCTTCGTCCTGCAGAACACCCCCACGCGGGAGCTCGCCCTTCCTGGCCTGTCGCTGCGGCCCATGGAGACCGACACCTCCACCGCGAAGTTCGAGCTCACCCTCAGCCTGTCAGAGACTTCGGACGGCTTCGTCGGCGGGCTCCAGCTCAGCAGCGACCTCTTCACCGAGGCGACCGGTGTCCGCATGGCGCGGCACCTCCAGGTGCTGCTGGAGGCCATTGCCGCCCAGCCGGAGCAGCGCCTCGGCGAGCTGCCATTGATGACGGCCAGCGAGCGCCAACAGGTGCTGCGCGAGTGGAACGACACCGCCGCGCAGATTTCGCCCGACGACTGCTTCCACCATGCCTTCGAGCGCCGTGCCGCCCTCACCCCGGACGCGCCCGCCGTCAGCTTCGAAGACTCCGTTCTCTCCTTCGCGCGGCTCAACTCGCGCGCCAACCAGCTCGCCTGGCACCTGCGCTCGCTGGGCGTGGGCCCCGACGTCCGCGTCGCGCTCTGCTTCGAGCGCTCCGTGGAGATGGTGGTGGCCCTGCTGGGCGTCATGAAGGCGGGCGGAGCCTACGTGCCGCTGGACCCGGCCTGGCCTGTCCAGCGTCGCGACTTCGCCCTCCAGGACTGCGCCGCGCCCGTGCTGCTCAGCCAGCAGCACCTCGTCGCCGCGTGGAAGCCGGACCGCGTCCACGTCGTGTGCCTGGACACTCCGGCGGAGCTGCCGGCGTCGCTGCCTTCCGGGGCTCTCGCGCCGGTGGCCTCGCCGGAGCACCTCGCCTACGTCATCTACACCTCCGGCTCCACCGGCACGCCCAAGGGCGTGATGGTGCGGCACGGCGCGGTGCTCAACCTCCACCGCGCCCTGCGCCGCACCGTCTACGCCGGGCTGTCCTCGGGCTCGCGCGTCAGCCTCAACGCTCCGCTGGCCTTCGACGCGTCCGTCCAGCAGCTCGTCCAGCTCCTCGATGGACACTGCCTCTTCATCATCCCCGAGGCCCTGCGCCAGGACCCCGGCGCCCTGGTCGCCTGGCTGGCGCACCACCGTGTGCATGCTCTCGACTGCACACCGTCGCTGCTGCGGCTGCTGCTCCAGGCCGGCCTGCTGGAAGGGGCCCACACGCCGGAGCTGCTCGTCCCCGGCGGCGAGGCCCTCGACGCGGCCACGTGGCAGGCGCTGGCCTCCTCTGAGCGGGCCCGCACCTTCAACGTCTACGGCCCCACCGAGTGCACCGTCGACGCCACCACCTTCCGTCTCGTCGCCGGCACGCAGCCCACCCTGGGCGGGCCGCTGCTCAACGTGCGGGCGTATGTCCTGGATGCGGACCTGCGGCCCGTGCCCGTGGGGGTGCCCGGAGAGCTCTTCCTCTCTGGCGCGGGCCTGGCACGGGGCTACCTCGCCCGTCCCGCCCTCACGGCCGAGCGCTTCCTGCCCGACGCCTTCAGCACCACGCCCGGCGCGCGCATGTACCGCACCGGTGACAAGGCGCGCTGGCGGGACGACGGCACGCTGGAGTACCTGGGCCGCCTCGACTTCCAGGTGAAGCTGCGCGGCTTCCGCATCGAGCTGGGTGAAATCGAGGCCACCCTGGCCGGCCACCCGGCCGTGCGCGAGGCGGTGGTGCTCGTCCGCGAGGACTCGCCGGGAGACCAGCGCCTCGTGGGCTACTTCACCTCGAAGGGCCCGGTGCCGGAGTCCGCCGCCCTCCACGCCTTCCTCCAGGAGCGGCTCCCCGCCTACGAGGTACCCGGCGCGCTGGTGGCGCTGGACGCCCTGCCGCTGACGTCCAACGGCAAGGTGGACCGCAAGGCGCTGCCTGCGCCGGATGGCGCGTCGCTGGCCCGTGCCTGGGTCCCCCCGCGCACGCCCACCGAGGAGCGGCTCGCCACGCTCTGGGCGGAGGTGCTCCGCATCGAGCGCGTCGGACTGAATGACCACTTCTTCGAGCTGGGCGGCCACTCCCTGCTGGCCACCCAGGTGATGGCCCGCATCCGCTCGGCTTTCGGGGTGGAGCTGCCCCTGCGGGCCCTCTTCGAGGCGCCCACGCTGGAGCAACTCGCCGGGCGCGTCGAGGTGGCCGCCTCTGGCACCTGTCTTCCGCCGCTGCGTGCCTTGCCTCGGGGCGAGGTGCCGCCGCCGCTGTCGTTTGCCCAGCAGCGGCTGTGGTTCCTGGAGCAGCTGCAGCCCGGCTCACCCTCCTACAACATGCCCACCGCGCTGCGGCTCGAAGGCATGCTGGACGTGGCGTCCCTGGAGCGGGCCTTCTCGGAGCTGGTGCGCCGTCACGAGTCCCTGCGCACCACGTTCGCCACCAGGGATGGCCAGCCCATCCAGGTCATCCACCCGGCCGGCCGGATGGCTTTCGCCGTGGTGGACCTGAGCGGGTTGCCCGAGCCAGAACGAGAGGCAGAGGCCCGCGAGCAGGTGCGGCGTGACGCCGTCCAGCCGTTCGACCTGGGCCGGGGCCCACTGCTGCGCGCCTCGCTGCTGCGGCTGTCCGCGCACCAGCACATGCTGCTGCTCAACCAGCACCACGCCGTGTCCGACGGCTGGTCCATGGGCGTGTTGGTGCGGGAGGTGGTGGCCCTCTATGACGCCTTCCGTCAGGGGCTGCCGTCTCCGCTCCCCGAGCTGCCGCTCCAGTACGCCGACTTCGCCCTCTGGCAGCGTCGGTGGTTGAAGGACGACGTGCTCGCCCGGCAGGTGGCCTGGTGGAAGCAGCAGCTCACGGGCGCGCCTCATGCCCTGGAGATGCCTGGCGACTTCCCGCGCCCGCCTCAGCAGTCGTTCCGTGGGGGCGCTGTCCGTTTCCAGCTCCCGCCCGGGCTCACGCGCGCCCTGGAGTCCTTCAGCCAGAAGGAGGGTGCCACCCTCTTCATGGCCCTGCTGGCCTCCACCCACGCCTTGCTCTCGCGTTACTCGGGCCAGGACGACATCGTCATCGGCTCGCCCATCGCCGGCCGCCGCGTCTTCGAGCTGGAGGGCCTCATCGGCTTCTTCGTCAACACCCTGGCCCTGCGTGCCCGCCTGGATGACGCCCCGTCCTTCCGCACGTTGCTGCGTCGCGTGCGCGAGACGCTGCTGGATGCCTACGCCCACCAGGACGTCCCCTTCGAGAAGCTCGTCGAAGAGCTGCGGCCTCCGCGCGATCTGAGCCGCTCGCCCTTCTTCCAGGCCATGCTCGTCCTCCAGAACACACCGGAGGCCGTGAGCAGCTCCGCGGGCGCGCTCTCCGTCCAGCCCGTCGAGCTGGATTCGCCGGTGGCGAAGTTCGATCTCACGTTTGTCTTCTCCGCATCGCCCGATGGCCTGCGCGGCTCCATCAACTACTGCGCCGACCTCTTCCGCGAGGAGACCATCCGCCGGCTCGCCACGCACCTCGAGGTGCTGCTGCAAGCCGCCCTCCAGCACCCGGAAGCCCCGCTCTCCACCCTGCCCCTCCTCACGCCCGCCGAGCGGCAGCACCTGCTGACGCAACTCAACGACACGCGCACCGTCCTCCAGCGCTCGTGCATCCACCACCTCTTCGAGGCCCAGGCCGCCCGCACCCCCGACGCCACCGCTCTCGTCGTCGGTGAAGCGCGCATCACCTACCGGCAGCTCGATGCGCGCTCCAACCAGCTCGCCCGGCATCTGCGCTCGCTCGGTGTCGGACCGGAGGCCCGTGTCGCCGTGTGCCTGGAGCGCTCCGAGGACCTGCTCCTCTCGCTGCTGGCCATCCTCAAGGCGGGGGGCGCGTACGTCCCATTGGACCCGGCCTATCCCCGCGAGCGCCTCGACTTCACGCTGGTGGACTCCGGCGCGTGCCTGCTGCTCTCCCACCAGTCCCTGCTGGACGGCCTGGGGTTGGACACGCGCGGGCTCGAGACGCTCTGCCTCGACTCGCGGCGTGACGCCTTCGCCACGCAGTCCACGACGGCCCCGCGGCCCGTGGCCTCCGAAGACCACCTCGCCTACGTCATCTACACGTCGGGCAGCACGGGCCGGCCCAAGGGCGTGGCCATCACCCACGCCAGCGCCACCGCCTTCCTCGACTGGGCCACACGCACCTTCTCCGCGGCCCAGCTCGCCGGCACCCTGGCGGCCACGTCCATCTGCTTCGACCTGTCCGTCTTCGAACTGTTCGCCCCGCTCTGGTGCGGCGGCACCGTCATCCTGGCCGACAACGCGCTCGCGCTGCCGTCCCTGCCGGCCGCCCACGAGGTGACACTGGTCAACACCGTCCCCTCCGCCATCGCCGAGCTGCTGCGCCAGGGCGCCATCCCCGCGTCCGTGCGCACCATCAACCTCGCCGGTGAGGCCCTGCCGGGCTCGCTGGTGCGCGGCCTGTACGCCACCGGCACGGTGGAACATGTCTTCAACCTCTACGGCCCCACCGAGGACACCACCTACTCCACCTTCATCCGCGTGGAGGACGGCCCCGGTGAGCCCACCATCGGCGTGCCGCTGCCGGAGACGTCCGCCTACGTCCTGGACGCCCACGGCCAGTTGCAGCCGCTGGGCGTGCCCGGCGAGCTGTTCCTCGCTGGCGCCGGCCTCGCCCGCGGCTACCTCGGACGGCCCGACCTCACCGCCGAGCGCTTCGTGCCGGACCCCTTCTCCGCCATCCCGGGCGCGCGCATGTACCGCACGGGTGACCTGGCGCGCCGGCTGGCCAATGGCCAGCTGGAGTACCTGGGCCGCCTCGACTTCCAGGTGAAGGTGCGCGGCTTCCGCATCGAGCTGGGCGAAATCGAATCCACCCTGCGAGACCACGCTTCGGTGGCCGGCGCGGTGGTGATGGCACGCCAGGAGGCCTCGGGTGACAAGCGGCTGGTCGCCTACGTGGTGCCCGCCGGAGGCCATACCGCCGGGGTGGACGCCCTGCGCCAGCACGTACGCGCGAAGCTGCCCGAGTACATGGTGCCCTCCTCCTTCGTCGTGCTCGGGGCCTTCCCCCTGACACCCAACGGCAAGGTGGACCGTAAGGCCCTGCCCGCCCCTGACGCCTCCATGGCGCGCGAGGCCTACGTGGCCCCGCGCGACGCACTGGAGCTGGAGCTGACCCGTCTCTGGGAGGAGCTGCTCGGCGTGCACCCGGTGGGCGCCACCAGCCACTTCTTCGACCTGGGCGGCCACTCGCTGCTCGCCGTGCGCCTCATGGCCGCCCTGCGCGAGCGCACCGGACGCGACCTCCCCCTCTCCGCCCTCTTCCGGGCCCCCACCGTGGAAGCCCTGGCGCGGATGCTGGGCGAGGCGCCCGCGCCCTACTCACCCCTGGTGCCCATCCAGCGCGGCGGCGACAAGCGGCCTCTCTTCTGTATCCACCCCATTGGCGGCAATGTCCTCTGTTACGCCGAGCTGTCCCGGCTGCTGGGTCCGTCACAGCCCCTCTATGGCCTGCAGGCCCAGGGGCTCGACGGGCGCCAGCCGCCACTGGAGCGCATCGAAGCCATGGCGGCCAGCTACGTCGAGGCCATCCGCACGGTGCAGCCTCACGGCCCGTACCAGCTCAGTGGCTGGTCGCTGGGCGGCGTCGTGGCCTTCGAGATGGCGCGCCAGCTGCGCCAGCAGGGCGAGACGGTGGAGCTGCTGGCCCTCATCGACCCGACGCCGGTGAACACGGACTGGGCCGGAGTGGACACGCAGGATGCGGCCCTGGTGGCGGCACTCTTCGTGAGAGACCACGCCCGGCTGGCGGGTGAGGACGCATGGATGCCCGAGCCCGGCGAGCGGGACGCGGTGCTGCGCCAGTTGCTGGAGCGCGGGCACCAGACGGGCCTCTTCCCGAAGGCGATGGGGCTGGAGCAGCTGCGCCCGCTCTTCGACGTCTTCGCCAGCAACCTGCGCGCGGTGAGCAGCTACCAGCACCAGCCGTACGAAGGCCCCGTCGTCGTGCTGCGCGCCAGCGAGTCGCAGGGGCGAGAGCGGGCGGCGGACCTGGGCTGGGGCCCACTGGCTCCGAAGGGGTTGACGCTCCTCGATGTGCCCGGCGACCACTACGGCATGCTGCGCGCGCCGCACGTCCAGAAGGCCGCCGAGCTGCTCACGCTGTGCATTGACGAGCTACGCCGCGAGCGTCGGGCGGAGCAGCTCCCAGCGACCCGGCACGGTTGAAGAACATGCTGCACTTGAGGACTCCACCGTGAAGCTCTTCCTCCTGATGCTCAAGCAATCCCGCGGGCGCGTCCTGCTCGCGGTCCTCTGCGGTCTGATCTCCGGCGCGTGCAGTGCCGGCCTGCTGGCCCTCATCAATGACACCCTCGCCGCCCGCGACACCTCCGTCTCCGGCGGCGCGGCCATGTTCGCCCTCCTGGGTCTGGGCACGCTGCTCAGTCGCATCAGCGCTCAGGTGCTGCTCGCCCGCCTCCACCAGGGCGCCCTCTTCCACCTGCGACTGCGGCTCAGCCGCAACATCCTCGCCGCGCCCCTGCGCCGGCTGGAGACGCTGGGGCGCCACCGACTGCTGGCCACCCTCACGGATGACATCGTCACGGTGGGCATGGGCATGTCCGTGATGCCCTACTTCCTCATCAGCGCCGCCATCCTCTTCGGCTGCCTCGTCTGGCTTGCCACCATCTCCCTGTCCCTTTTCGCCGGGCTCACCGGCTTCCTCATGGTGGGAACGCTGACCTTCCGGCTGCTCACCAGGCGCTCCACGCGCCTGCTGAGCAAGGTGCGCGAAATCCAGGACACCCTCTACCAGCACTTCCGCGCCGTCACCGAGGGCATCAAGGAGCTGAAGCTGCACGGGCCCCGCCGGCAGGCCTTCCTCTCGGAGGACCTCGAGCCCACCACGAAGCAGCTCCGCGACCTGGCCATCTCCAGCAGCAGCAATTACGCCGTCGCGAGCGGTTGGGGCTTCTTCCTCTTCTTCGTCTTCATCGGCCTGCTCCTGTACGGCCTGCCCCGGCTGGCCGTCGTCGACCCAGTGCAGTTGCTCGGCTACACCCTCACCATCCTCTACCTGCAGCAGCCCCTGCAGACGATGATGGACTTCGTCCCCCCGCTGGGACGGGGCAGCGTCGCCGCGCAAAAAATCGAGGCGCTGGGCCTGTCCCTGGCCCAGGAAGCCGAGCCGGTTGCGGCGCCCGCCGCCGCCCCGCGGAGCTTTTCCACCCTGGAACTGCGGGGCGTCACCCACAGCTACCACCGCGAGCAGCAGGATGAGCGCTTCATGCTAGGCCCGGTGAACCTGACCCTGCGTCCCGGCGAGGTCGTCTTCCTGGTGGGCGGCAACGGCAGCGGGAAGACGACGCTGGCCAAGCTGCTCACCGGCCTCTACACCCCCGAGTCCGGGGAAATCCTCGTCGACGGCCAACCGGTGACTGAGCCGGGCCGGGAGCAGTACCGCCAGCTCTTTTCCGCCATCTTCGCCGACTTCTACCTCTTCGAGCGGCTGATGGGCCTCACGCAGGAGGCCACGCGCGCGGCCCAGGGCTACCTGGAGCGTCTGCACCTGGACGCCAAGGTGCGCATCACCCGCGACGCGCTGTCCACCACCGACCTGTCGCTCGGCCAGCGCAAGCGCCTGGCGCTGCTGACCGCCAACCTCGAGGACCGCCCCATCTACCTCTTCGACGAGTGGGCCGCGGACCAGGACCCCATCTTCAAGGACATCTTCTACCAGGAGCTGCTGGCGGACCTGCGGCGCCGAGGCAAGATGGTCATCGTCATCAGCCACGATGACCGCTACTTCTCCAAGGCCGACCGGATCCTCCGACTGGAGTACGGCCAGCTCCTCCCGGAAGGCGCGGACCAGGCGGTCCCCCGGCTCGCCACGACCTGAAGGCGCGCGACCGAGGCCTGGCCGCGCCCGGACGGCGCGGCCAGGCCCCCCGCCTACTGGCAGTCGCCCAGGTTGTAGTTGAAGTCCTGGCGCGGCGTCTGGCCGGGGTCCTGGTTGATGGCCGCGATGCTCAGCTCGCTGTAGGAAACCGTCTGCGTGCTGCCAATCACCATCTGCGTCTTCTGCACGCGCGTGGTGGACAGCACCACCTTGCCCGTCGTGCCGTTGGGCTCGATGCGGAAGCAGTTCATGATGCGCGGGTCCACCGTGGACTTGTAACAACGGGTGTACTGCCCCAGCACCGTGCGCTTCGTGTACGTGCAGCGGCAATCCCACGGGTCGTACTCCTCGGACACGTGCGCGGCCTCATAGCCGGTGGCCGTCTGCACCACCTCCAGGTACGTGCCGTCCTGCGGCTGCTCACACCGCAGCAGCGAGTCGCCGACCGCGCCCTGCTCCACCTCCACCAATTCAGGCACGGCCTCGGCCGCCGGCTGCGACTCCGGCTGCGGCGCGGCCCCACAGCCCAGGCCCAGGAGGGAAGTCACGAAGATGAACGCCGAGAAACGCAGGGAGGAACGCATGGCAGCTCCAGGTGTGGAGTCGGGGTCATTCCCGACTCACACGTATGGGAGCCTTTCCCGGGACTTCGCGCAATGCACTTCTGTGTGAATCCTGGGACGGCTGCGCTCACTCCTCCTTCGTCAGCGCGTCCACCTGCTCCTGCAACCCCGCCGTGTCCTCGAAGAAAGCGTCCACGGGCTGCGCGCGGGCGAGGCGGAAGGCGGGGGGCAGCAGCGTGCGAGGGAAGTCGAGCCCGTCGCTGAAGCCCTCGTTGCCCAACCAGTCTCCCGCGCGGGACAGCGCGCCGAACACGAGCGTGACGACGGTGAGCACGCGCATCAACCGCCGGGGGTCCCACCGCGTCACGTAGCGCAGGTGCCAGTAGAGCCCCCACCCCATCAGCCCGAGGAAGGCGAGGTAGTGCACTCCCGGCAGCCCGCCCCCCAGCGCAAGGCTGAAGGCCACCAGCGTGAGCAGCGCGGGAATGACGATGGAGCCCAGCAGCACCAGCGTGCCAATGGCGGCGTGCGTGCGGTAGTGGAACTGCCGGCGGGCGATGCGGCTCGCCACGGACCAGCCACCCGCCCACACGAACATGAGGGCCAGCGGAGCCACCACCGCCACCGTCAACTCGCCCCAGTCAGTGCGCCCGTAGTTGGTGAGGTACCCCTCCAGGAGGCTCGCGCCCACCAGGGCCACCAGCGCCAGGGCGAAGGTGCGGGGCTGCTCGAAGACGCGGGGGCGCGGCGCGGTGGGCGCGGGCCCGACGACGGTGTCCTCCACCGGGTGGTTGCGCGCGCGGAAGCGCAGCACGGTATCGCCCACCGCCACGCGGGTGTCGGACGTCAATTCCAGCTCGGCGAGCGGCGCCCAGGGCTCCACGCGGAAGGTGCCGTTGTGGCTGCCCACGTCGCGCAACATCAATACGCCGTCCTCGCGGCGCTCGATGCGCAGGTGCTCGGCGGACACCTTCGGGTCGTCGAGGATGACGTCGTTGGAGTAGCCGCGCCCCACGCTGGCGGGGAAGCGCTCCAGGCGGTGGCGGGCATGGACGGCGTCGCCCTCCAGCACTTCCAGGAAGATCACTTCGTCCACGACAGCCCCTCCAGGTAGCGGCGGGCAATCTTCCGGCCGTTGTCCGCGGTAAAGCCGGCGAGCGTCAGCGAGGTGTCCACGCCGCTGGTGCCCGCGTTCAGCGTGGCCGCGCGCAGCACCACGTCATAGAGGCCGGGGAACTTCCGGTACGCGCGCAGGCACAGCGCGGCGCGCACCGGCAGGCCGCCCACGTCCACGAACTCCGACTTGCAACGGTAGTTGGTGACGTCCTGGCGCGTGGCCTCCACCGCGTCCGGGTCCTGGGCGAACAGCGCGCTGTAGAGCGCGGAGAAGCGCAGCGCGCCCAGCTTCTGACTGGTGGCGTGCTGGTGCAGGTAGGCCACCACGCCCGTGCGGTGGTTCGAGGACACGTAGATGTCCTCCTCGGACGAGCACTGGTAGTTCGTCACCGTGTACGGCACCTCCGGGTCGTGCGGCGTGTCGCCCCAGCACTTGAGGAAGGGGCTCCAACGGCCGGGGACCTGGTAGCCGCCCAGCGCCTGCTTCGGCAGCGGCGCCTCCATGAGCCGCTCGGTGAGGCGCTCCTGGTTGTCCATGAGCTGCGTGCGCACCGTGTCCAGCAGCGCCTGCGGGTCCGCCGCCGTTTCCTTCAGCGCGCGGGCGAGCAATTCGCGCGCGTAGCGCACTGGCACGAGGAAGCCCACCTGGTTGCCCATGGTGGCGACGTTGATGCCCACCACGCGACCCTCTCCGGTGAGCGTGGGCCCGCCGCTCATGCCGGGGTTGATGGCGCCACTGAAGTGGAGCCGCTCGTAGAGGGCGTCCTGGATGTAGCCGTTGTACGTGCCCTCGACGATGGTGGTGCCGAGGTCTCTCGGGTTGCCCATGGCGAACAGCCGCGCGCCCTGCGGCGGCTCGCGGTCCTCGAGGGCGAAGAAGTCCGTCACCGGCGTGCCCATCTGGATGACGGCCAGGTCGTGCACCACGTCCACGTCCACCAGGCGCACGGGGACGGGCTCCGGACTGCCGCTCAGCACCAGCTCCGCGGTGTAGTCCTCGGGGTGGATGACCACGTCGGAGACCACGTGGTAGTTCGTCACCGCGTGGCCGGCGGCGGAGACGAAGAACGCCGAGCCGATGGACGAGCGCGTCCCCGAGCGGCGCTCGATGATGCGCACCTGGGCGACGCGGCCCTGGATGCGCTGGAACAGCTCATGGGTGGCGGGCGGCAGCGCGGAGATGGGCACCGGCGGCGCGGCCTCGGGGGCTCCGGCATCCGGCGCTGACGGGCCGGGCTCCACGGGAGCCACCGGCGCCTGCGCGAGCACGGCGGCGAGGATGAAGGCGAACATGTGCGTCCCACCCTACCCCACCCCGCCTGGCTCGGGGGGTACGGAGCGGCGGGTGAGTGTCCGCGACGGACAGGACGGTGGCCTGCTCCCGGGACGGGCTCTCCGTGCACGCCCGGCCTCCCGTGCCGGGAGTGCGGGCCCGCCTACTTCGTCGCGACCACCACCCTTGCGCCCTGCCGCATCTCCCCCGGAGACGTGGCGTTGAAGCGCCGGGCCCATTCGTCCGTTCCCGTATCGGCGATGACGTGGAAGCCCACGGCGCCGAGCTCCGCCGCCATGACCTCCGGCGTGTGGAGGGAAATCTGCGGCTCCCTCCAGAAGCGGAGCAGCAGGCTCAGCGCGTGGGGGCCGGAGGGTCGGGTGTTGTACTGGATGATGGCCGTCGCCCCCTCCACCGAGCGAGCCGCGAGCACCCGCAGCGTGGCGCGCATCGCGGTGGAGGTCAGATACATCACCACGCCCTCCCAGAGCCACACGGTGCGGGGAGCAGGTGCTGCGCGGTGGGGTCCTGGAACCCTTTCGCGCTCGTCACTCCGAGGTCGGCGAGCGCGCGCAAGAAGGCCACCATCGACGCGGTCTGGCTCGGCTTTCCCTCTCTCATGCGCGCGACTTCTATCAAGGTTCGCCTGCCCGGACCCGCAGTGGAGTGATCAGGGCGAGCGCGCGTGGGTCCCCTCGTGACAGGGGGCGGGCGGGCTTCCACGCCTGGGTGCCTGCCCTCGCATTCAATGGCGACGCGCGAGAAGAATGCGCCTCCGCATGAAGCAGGGCCTGGCGCCCGCCTTCACACATTGGGAGATGACGAAGACATGGAGATCAAGGGCACGGCATTCCTCGCGAGGCAGGATTCCGTGGTGGCTGACTTCGGCGCGGATGCGTGGCGCTCGTTCCTGACGGAGTATGCGAAGAAGGACGCCGTCTTCACGAAGCCGGTGATGCCCATGACGTGGATTCCGGTGGAGTCCTACGTGCGCTTCTCGGAGGCGCTGCTCGCGCGCTTCTACAAGAACAACCCCATGGCGTACTGGACCTTCGGTGAGAACGCAGTGGAGCAGGCGCTCACGAAGGGACAGCTCAAGGCCATGTTCGCCCAGGCCGACTACCGCCGCTTCCTGCAGTTCTTCCCTGGCGTGTGGAAGGCGTATTTCAGCGCGGGCCTCGCGCACGTGGACACGGGCGAGGGCTACGCGGAGTTGCGCATCACCGGCGTCCCCAGGCCACACGCGTACTTCGAGTACATCACCATGGGCTTCATGAAGCGCGGGCTGGAAGTGCTCGGCGCGAAGAACGTGAAGTCCGAGCGCCTCAAGGGCTTCTCGAAGGGCGAAGCGGAGTGTCTCTATCGCTTCCAGTTCACGGGCTGACTCACCCCCCCGAGCCGTGGCGCACGCTCCGCTTGCGCCACGCGGTGTACGAAGCCACCAGCGCTCCCGCCAGGGCCCCCGCGAGCGCTCCCAGCAGCCTGCGCGGCACGGGCCCCGCGGCCGTCGTCGGCTCCAGCCGGAAGGTCTCCAGCGAAGCTCGCACGCGGGGCTCCAATTCCTCCCACCGCACCGCGGGCGCGCTCACCGCCACCACCGCGTGACGGCCTTCCGACGCCAGCCCCACCACCAGCACCGTGCGCACCTGCCCCGCCTCGCGCAGCGTGCCCAGCACCTCCACGCGAGGCACCGCTCCGCCCAGCCGCTCCACTCGCTCGGGTGACAGTGTCAGGCCCAGGTCCCTCTGGAAGTGCTGCATCACCGCCGCAGCGAACTCGTCCCGCGCGGAGGGGCTCGCGGAGAAACCCCGCTCCACCACGGACACCAGCAGCGTCGCCGCCTCCGGGCCCTCGCCATCCGCCAGCGCGGCGGACAACGCTCGCGGCGCATCCGCCTCCAGCGTCACCGTCCCCGCGCGCGAGCCGGCGTACTGCTCCCAGCGCACCATGTGGAAGCCCTCGGGCGGACGGAACTGGTAGCCGTCACGGCGCAGCTCGGAGCCGAGCGCGCCAGACAGCGCCACCAGTCCCAGGGCCCAGAGCGAGGAGTGCACGGCGACAAGCATAGGGCGCCACGTCCCTCCTGCCGACCCCGGACCACCCCTCCAGGGAATCCACGTTATCCATCCCATCCGTGCTATTCGCGAGGCTCCCCGCAGCAAGGAGCCTCCGATGCGCACGTTCCAGACTCGAGTCCTGTCCCTGGCAGCCTGCCTTTTCCTCCTGGCATGTGGAGGCACGGCGACGCCCGGTGCCACGGACGACAGCCCCGGCGAGCCGCGGTCGACCCGCGACGCCAACGTCTATTGCTACTCCGTCTGCGGCGACCACATCTGCGACATCAACACGGAGGCCTATAGCTGTCCCCAGGACTGCGGCAGCAACACGTGCGGCGACCGCATCTGCTGCCACGAGAACCCCACCGTCTGCCCCCAGGACTGCCCCTACGCCTCGAACTCCTGCTACTTCACTCCCATCGACCTGACGGGCGAAGCCCCGGAGCATCTCGTCGGCGAGCAGGAGCTCCCGAGCGTCACGCCCAGCCGCATCTGCGTCCCTGAGTGCGGCGATGACATCTGCGACATCAACACGGAGGCCTACAGCTGCCCCGAGGACTGCGGCAGCAACAGGTGCGGCGACCGCGTCTGCTGCCGCGAGAACCCCACCGTCTGCCCCCAGGACTGCCCCTACGCCTCGAACCTCTGCTACATCACGCCGCGGGGCTGAGGTGAGCCTCCCGGGGCGGTCCTCACCCTGCCGTCCCGGGTCTTCTCCAGACGTGCGACGCCGCCATGCCTTCGTTGTGACATCCCCCCGACGTCGCGGGTAACCTCCCCGGCCCGATGACCCCAGGAGCCCGGGCCGACATGGAGGCACGCGCCGATCGCGCCCTGCGCCGGGGCGAGCTCGCCGAGGCGCTCCACCTCTATGAGTCGCTCGCCCGGGCCTTCCCCGACGACACGGCGCTCGCCCTCAAGCTCGCCAACCTGCGCGACTCGCTCCAGCCCTCGGAGCTCCAGGCCCTCCAGGCCTCCCGTCCCCCCGAGGAGGAGGCGTCCCTGCCGCTGGCCCCCTCCTCACCCGTGCAGGAGGGCGAGCGCCTCTTCGCCCTCGGGGACTACGTGGGAGCCGCCGCCGCCTACCGCCGTGCACTCCAGGAGCGCCCGGACAGCGAGCTGCTCAAGGAGCGGCTGATCGAGCTCTACGCTCTCGCGCGCGAGATGCCCCTACAGTCCCCCACAGACAAGGCCCTCCCCAAGGATGCGGAACCCCGCCTCCAGGCCCTGCTCGACAGGGTCGCCTCGCGGCGCCGCCTCAAGCGCGACTGATGGAAGAGCCCGTCTTCACTCGCAATTCCGCCGTACCGGGTGATTCGCGCGTTGCACCCCCCGGAGGGCACCCCTAGAATCAGGTCCGACGTCGCTGTCATGGTGTCACCCCGTCCCTCTGACACCCGCGTCCGACCTGTATGCCCCAATCCCTCCGACTCGGCGTCCTCACCGGTGGTGGCGACTGTCCCGGGCTCAACGCGCTGATCCGCGGCCTCGTGAAGCGGGGCACGCACGAGTTCGGCCACGAGTTCGTCGGCATCGAGAATGGCTACATGGGCCTGGTCGAGCCGGGGCTCGCCCACCCACTCACCGAGGAGGACACGCGCGGCATCCTCCCCAAGGGCGGCACCATCCTCGGCACGTCGAACAAGGCCAATCCCTTCGCCTACGCCTTCCATGAGAGCGGCCACTGGGTGGAGCGGGACGTGTCCGACCAGGTCCTGCGCCGGTGCGAGGAATTGAAGCTGGACGGGCTCGTCGCCGTCGGCGGGGACGGAACGCTTTCGATTGGCCACCGATTGGCGGCCAAGGGTCTCAAGGTCGTGGGCTGCCCGAAGACCATCGACAACGACCTCTCCGGCACGGACCAGACGTTCGGCTTCGACACCGCGCGCCTCATCGTCACCGAGGCGCTGGACCGGCTGCACTCCACCGCCGAGGCGCATGACCGGGTGATGGTGGTGGAGATCATGGGCCGCCACGCCGGTTTCCTCACGTTGGAGAGCGGAATCGCCGGCGGCGCGGACGTCATCCTCATCCCCGAGATTCCCTACCGGGTGGAGTCCATCCTCGACAAGATCCGCCGCCGTTCCACGCGCCGGCGCAGCTTCTCCATCGTCGCCATCTCCGAGGGGGCCTTCCCCGAGGGCGGCGCGCTCGCCGTGCTGGAGAAGGCCGAGGACGTGCCCGGGCGGGGTGTGGTGCGGCTGGGCGGCTCCGGCAAGGTGTGCGCGGACCTGCTGGCGCGGCATGTCGAGGCGGAGATTCGCGTGACGGTGCTGGGCCACCTGCAGCGCGGCGGCAGCCCGAGCGCCGCGGACCGGGTGCTGGCCACGCGCTACGGGTGCAAGGTGTTGGATCTCGTGCGTGACGGACAGTGGAACCATATGGTGGCGCTGCGCGCCGGTGAGGTGGTCGCGGTACCGTTGAGTGAGTCGCGCAAGGAGCGCCGGGTGGACCCATCTGGAGAGCTGGTGCGCTTCGCGAAGTCCATGGGCATCAGCTTCGGGGACTGAGGGGGAGGACCGCCGCACACCATGACGCTCGTCGGCCGCCATATCGGTCGCTATCGCATCCTCGAGCAGCTCGGCTCGGGGGGCATGAGCGTCGTGTACAAGGGCCTGGATACGGCCCTGGACCGCGAAGTCGCGGTGAAGGTGCTGCACCCGCACCTGGCCGGCAAGGACGAGTCCCGCCGCCGGCTCGCGCGCGAGGCCCGCGCGGTGGCCAAGCTGCACCACCCCAACATCCTCGAGGTCTTCGACTTCTCCTCCGCGGAAGCGCAGGACGCGTTCATCGTCACCGAGTACATCCGCGGCGTGACGCTGAAGACCTTCCTCGACGAGGGGCCCATGGAGCCGCCGGAGCTGGCGGCCATGGTCATCCACGAGCTGGCGGCGGCGCTCGCCCACGCGCACGAGGCCGGCGTCATCCACCGCGACCTCAAGCCGGAGAACGTCATGGTGCGCGAGGACGGCGTCCTCAAGCTCATGGACTTCGGCATCGCGAGGCTGCTCGACATCGAGGAGCGGATGACGGTGACGGGCACGCTGGTGGGCTCGCCGGCCCACATGGCTCCGGAAATCATCGAGGGCCTGGAGGCAGGCCCGGAGGCGGACGTCTTCAGCGTGGGCATCATGTTCTACGCGGCAATGACGGGCCGGCTGCCCTTCACCGCGGCCAACACCACGGCCACGCTCAAGCGCATCCTCGACGGCGACTACGAGGACCCGCGCCGCCGCGTGCCCACGCTGTCGGACGAACTGGCGGAGATCTGCGGCACCTGTCTCCAGAGAGATCCGCAGCGGCGCTACCCGGACGCGGCGAAGCTGCGCGACGCGCTGGCGGACTACCTCGCCGGATTGGGCTTCTCTCGCGTGGGCGAGGAGCTGGTGTCCTTCTTCGCGGACCCGCACTCGTACCAGAAGCTGGCGCGGCAGCGCATCGTCGCGTCGCTGCTGGAGCGCAGTGAGCGCCTGCTCGCGGAGAAGCGCACGCCGCGCGCGCTGGGCAGCCTCAACCACGTGCTCGCGCTGGATGCGACGAATGCCCGCGCGCTCGCGCTCCTCAAGGGGTTGCAGCGCGCCCAGCGCATCAAGACGTGGCGCCGCCGGGGCATGCGCGCGGGCATCGGCCTGGCCACCCTCGGCCTGCTCGGACTGGGCGGCTGGAAGGTCCATCAGGCGCGCGCCGGCCAGGACATCCCAGGCTCCGTGGAGGACACGCGGGGCAACGGCACGGGCGCACCCACGCAGCCGGGTACCGGCACGGACGCGCGCCCCCCGCAGGGCTCCGCTGGGAGCAACGCGACGGACACGGGCACTGTCGCGCCGCGACCTCCCGCGATGGCGCAGCCGCCGTCCCAGAAGGACGAAGAAACTCCAGCGCCCATCGCCTCCCCCTCTTCGCCAGGCTCGCGCCCCACGCCTCCGGGAGGTCTCACTCCGCGCAACGACGCCTCCCCCACCCCGGGCGGTGCGCGCACCGGTGTCACGCGCCCCGCGCTCGCCGCCCCGGACGACGCCGCGCTGCGCAAGCCGCTGGTGCGCAAGGTGCCGGTGTCCATCCTGGTGCGGCCGTACGGCATCATCCGGGTGGGCGACGGCGCGCCGAGCGCCCAGCCGCTCCAGAAGCACGACCTGGAGGTGACGCCAGGGCTTCACACCGTCACCATCTCCTGCGACTACTGCGACGACGTGGTGGATACCATCGAGGTGAGCGCGAACGGGGAGAACGTCTTCCACATGGGCGCCCAGCCCAAGCCCACGATGCTCTCCCTCGACTACGAGCCCGCGGACGCCACCGTGCGCATCGGCGACGAGGAGCGCACCGCGCAGGAGAGCCTCCAGAAGCCCTTCGAGGTCCGCTCCCCGCGCGGCCCCGCCGGCTTCCAGCACACCGTCGTGGTGGAGATCTCCCGCACCGGCTTCCAGCCGGAGCGGCGCGTGGTGCACCTGCGGCCCGGCAAGCCCGCCACCCTGAAAGGGAGCCTCCGCCCCGAATGAGCCGCGGACGCTTCCTGCTCCTGCTGTGGACGCTCGTCCTCGCGGCGCCCGCCGCGCTCGCCCAGGACTCCGGAGACCCGGAGGTGGACGCCCTGCGCTCCAGCTTCGAGTACGGCAAGTACGCCGAGGTGATGGATCGCGCGGGAGCCCGCATCGACCGCGGCGGGTTGGCCGAGGACGACCTGGTGGAGTTGCACAAGCTGGCGGGCCTCGCGGCCTTCAACCTCGGCCGCACCGAGGACGCCACGCGCCACCTGCGCGCCCTGCTCCGGTTGGATCCGGACTACGGCCTGGACCCCTTCGTCGTCCCGCCCCCGGCGGTGGCCTTCCTGGATGCGCTCAAGGAAGAGATGTCCAGCGAGCTGGAGTTCCTCCGCCAGGAGCGGCGCCTGCGCCAGGAGCGCGAGAAGGCCGAGGCCGAGCGCCGCGAGCGAGAGCGCGTGGAGGCCGAGGTGCAGCGCCGCCGCGCCGAGGAGCTGGCCAGTCAGGTCACCGTGCGCACCGTGGAGAAGCGCAACTTCCTGGTCAACTTCGTGCCCTTCGGCGCCGGCCAGTTCCAGCAGGGCCGCAACAGCCTCGGCATCGTCTTCGCCGCCACCGAGGGCGCGCTCGCGGTGACGAGCATCATCTCCTTCTTCGCCTACGACTCGCTCTTCGAGGAGCAGGTCATCCCGCTGGACAACGTGCTCGACCCGGATGGCAAGGCCTCCGTGCGGGTCCGCTACATCCCCACCAGCCGCAGCCGCCAGCGCGACACCTGGCAACTGCTCAAGCTGTCCTCGGCCGCGGGCTTCTACACCATCTACGCGCTGGGCGTGGTGGACGCGCTGTACCACCACGAGGACCAGGTCATCCGCACCACGGTGGAGCCCCGCCCGGAAGCGCCCTCGCCCTCGCCCAACCCTCCCGGCCCGCCGCGCGTGGAGGCACCCACACCTCCGCCGCGCTTGAGCCTGTACTCCACCTCCGGCGGACTCGGCGCCGGCCTCACCCTCTTCTTCTGAGCCTCTCCAGGTACGCGACGCCATGGCCAGCCTCACCGTCCGCTCTCCCGATGGCAAGGTCCGCTCGGTCTCCCTGCTCAAGCGCATCACCAGCATCGGCCGGGGCCCGGACAACGACGTGCAGCTCGAGGACCCGGGCGTGCCCGACAGCGCCCTCCACGTCACCTATGACGGCAGCCGCTACGAGGTGGGCAGCCTCGGAGCCACCTTCCACGTCAACGGCAAGAAGCGCGACGCGCACGCCCTGTCCACCGGCGACGTGGTCCGCGTCGGCGGCACCGAGCTGACGTTCGCCCGCGAGGACGCGCCCCGCGCGCCGCCTCCGCCGCCCACCGCGCCCCGCGAGGTGAGCCGCACCTCCAGCCCGGAGGACTCGCACACGTCGGAGTTGCCCGGCGTGCCGGGCCGCGAATTGGTGCTGCTGCGCCGCCTCACCGCGTTCAGCGAGCGGCTGCTGGGGCTCTACGACGTGGAGCGCATCCTGGAGGGCCTGATGGACGAGGCCATCGAGGTGACTCGCGCCGACAAGGGCTTCCTCATCCTCATGGAGAGCGGCGAGCCCCGCGTGAAGGTGGCCCGCAACGTGGCCCGGGAGAACATCGAGGACGCGGTGGAGAAGCTGTCGGACTCCATCATCGCCAAGGTGGTGAAGGACCAGAAGCCGATCATCGTCGCGGACGCGGTGGACGCCCCCGAGTTCAAGGCCAGCGAGTCCGTGGTCAACCTCCGCGTCCACTCCGTCATGTGCGTGCCGCTGATGCACAAGGGCGACCTCTTCGGCGTCATCTACGTGGGCAATGACCGGCTGGTGAATCGCTTCGAGCCGAAGAGCGCGGACATGCTCACCATCTTCGCGGCGCAGGCGTCGCTCGTCCTGCAGAACGCGATGTTGGTGAACGACCTCAAGCTCGACAACACCGAGCTGCGCCGGAAGCTGGAGGACCAGCGCTACGGTGACATCGTCGGCGCGTGTCAGGGCATGCGCGACGTGTACAAGCGCATCGACAAGATTGCCCCCACGGACATCTCCGTGCTGATTACCGGCGAGACGGGCACCGGCAAGGAGCTCATCGCCCGGGAAATCCACCGCCGCTCGCCGCGCGTGAAGGGCCCCTTCATCACCATCAACTGCGGCGCCATCCCGGAGAGCCTCCTGGAGAGCGAGCTGTTCGGCCACGTGAAGGGCGCCTTCACCGGCGCGGTGGCCACCAAGGCGGGCAAGTTCCAGGCGGCCATCGGCGGCACGCTCTTCCTGGACGAGATTGGCGAGATGCCGCTCCAGCTCCAGGTGAAGCTGCTGCGCGCGCTGCAGGAGAAGATCGTCTACAAGGTGGGCGACAACCGAGGCGAGCCGGTGGACATTCGCGTGGTGGCCGCCACCAACAAGGTCCTCGAGGACGAGGTGAAGAAGAACGCCTTCCGCGAGGACCTCTACTACCGGCTCAACGTCGTCACGCTGAAGCTGCCGCCTCTGCGCGAGCGCGGCGAGGACGTGGTGGTGCTGGGGAAGTTCTTCCTCTCGAAGTACTCGCGCGAGTTCAACTCCAAGGCCCGGGGCTTCACGCCGTCCGCCGCCGTGTCCATGCGCAAGTACGGCTGGCCCGGCAACATCCGCGAGCTGGAGAACCGGCTGAAGAAGGCGGTGGTGCTCGCGGACAAGCCGCTGCTCGGCCCGGACGACCTGGACCTCAAGCCGGAGAACCTGGAGCCCATCATGCCGCTGCTCCAGGCCAAGGAAGAATTCCAGAAGCGTTACATCAACGAGGTGCTCGCCCGGAACAACGGCAACCGCACCAAGACGGCCAAGGATCTGGGCGTGGACCCGCGCACCATCTTCCGCCACCTGGAGAAACTGGAGGCGGAGAAGTCTGGCCGACCCCTGCCGCCCGAGGAGGGCGACGAGCTGCTCTAGTCCCAGAGGGGCGGCCCGCACGGACGATGGAACGCACGACGCGGCGACAGACCTGGGCGGTGCTGCTGGTGGCCGCGGCGTGGGCCGCCACCGGCTGCCTCATTCCCCAGGACGACACGCAACTGGACCGCGTGCCCGAGTTCATGAACCGGCCCCCCCGCATCGTGGAGAGCCTGGTGTCGCCGCAGGCGCGCATCATCTCCGACTTCGGCGCCGGCCAGTGCGACCTCACCTTCGAGGTGGTGGTGGAAGACCCGGACGTGGACGACCGCATCGTCGTGCACTGGTACGTGGACTACAACCCGCAGGACCCCCGCCAGGCCTACCGCCAATACGAGCTGACGAACACCCGCGAGCCCCGGCGCGCGGACCGGGGCACGCTGCTCATCAGCCTCGCGTCCGCCAACAACCCGCTGGCCACGCCGGGCCCCCATCTGGTGGAGGCGCTCGTGAGCGACTCCCAGCTGGTGGACCGCGTGCCGCGCTCGGAGACGGTGGAGCTGCCGGACGGCACCCTCATCCAGAACCCGGGGTTCGTCACCACCTACGCGTGGGCGGTGAACACGGTGCAGGGGGACTGCCGGTGACTCGCCGGGGCGCGGGGCTCGCGCTGCTGGCGGTGCTCGCGGGCGCCGGCTGCGCGCTATTGGAAGAGGAGCCGGACCCCAGCCAGTTGGTGTGCAGCTCGGATGACGAGTGCGGCGTCGACGAGGTGTGCTTCCCGGACGGCTGTGGAGATCCGGGCCGCGACATCGTCGTGGAGGTGGTGCCCAACCCCCAGGAGCGGCGCAACGCGCAGGACTTCCGCGTGGAGGGCCTGCGGCCGGAGCAGAACCTGGAGCTGTTCGCCCCCGGCGCCGTGGCGGGGCGGGTGATGCGCGCCACGTCGCTGCCAGCGGAGGACGGCGGGGTCGCCATGCGCCCCTACTCCGAGCCCCTCCACCTGCGCGCCACGGGCGAGAGCCTCCTGCTGCCCGGCGTGGTGCGGCAGTACGACGCGGCGCTGGTGCCCATCAATGGCGCCTGGGCGCTTCCGGTGGGCACCGGCGGGTACACGGTGACGCTGACGGCCGACGACGTGGAGGTGCCTCCGGTGCGGGGCACCAGCCACGTGGAGCCGGGCGCCACGGTGCCGCTGGACATGGTGCTGCCCGCCGCGGACACGCTGGCGCGGCTGAGCGGGAAGGTGGAGCGCCAGGCAGGCGTGCTGGTGGACGCGTCCCTTGAAATCCAGGCCCTGGACTCGGACCTCACGGCCCTGTCCCAGCGCGTGCCGGTGACGCGCGGCACGGGCGCCTTCACCATCGTCATCCCTGGCGAGGCGGCGCGGCGCACCGCGCTCCTGCTCCGCGTGACGGCCACCGGCACGGCCCCGTGGGTGCCGCAGAAGACCTTCACCGTGGACCCGCGCGCGCCGCTCACCGAGCCGCTGACGCTGGGCGACTACGGCACGCCGGTGCGGGTGACGGGCCGGGTGGTGGGCCTGGACGGCCGGCCGGTGGCGGGCGCCACCGTCTCGCTCCAGGGCGAGGTGGGCGGAGGCGGCACCTTCCGCGGTCCGCTGGCCACCACCGGCGCCGAGGGGCGATTCACCGCGGATACGCTGCCGTCCGCACCGGGCGGGACGCTGTCGCTGGTGGTGGTGCCTCCGCCGGGTGCCACCTCGGGCCTCACGGTGCAGTCGGTGGAGGTGCCGCGCACCGGGGCCACGCTGCCGGACGTCCTCTGCCCGGACCGGCGCATCGTCCAGGGCGCCCTCCTGCTGCCGGACACCACCAACCCGGCGCCGGGCGTGCGCGTGGTGGCGGAGCCGGTGGGCCAGGTGCCGGGCTGGCCGCGTCCGCCCGCGGGCGGCGAGGCGCTGGGTACCACGGACAACCTGGGCGCCTTCAAGCTGCGGTTGGACCCGGCCGTGTACCGCGTGGACTTCGTGCCCACGGAGAACCTGCCGCGCGTCAGTCGCACCGTCACCGTGCTGCCCGGCGAGGACGACACGCCGCAGGTGCTGGCCACCTTCCCGCTGCAGAAGGGCCGCACCGTCAGCGGCCGGGTGACGGAGGGCGATGCGGACGCGGGCACCTCGCACGTCGTGCCCTATGCCTCCATCCGCTTCTACCGGGTGGTGACGCTGGAGGGCCGGCCCACCACGGTGCTGCTGTCGCAGGCGGTGTCGGACCAGCAGGGCCGCTACACCGCGCTGATGCCGGTGCGCTGAAGGCGCTCAGGGCAGCCGACCGGCGCCCGGGCTCTTGCGCGCGGTGGCGAAGGCGGCGTGCAGCGCGTCCACCGCGCCGCCCACCTCGCCCGCGTACTGCACCGCGTGGATGGTGTAGAGGTCCTGCACGCCCTCCAGGCGGCGGAACACCACGCGCAGCGACTCGCGATCTCTCGAGTCGAGCCCGCACATGGACTCGCGCTGGCGCAGCCGCTCCAACCAGGCAGTGCGGAAGCCCATCCACTGCCGGTCCACGTTGCGGGCGGGGGACACGCGCACCAGCTTCTCGCGCTCGGACTCCAGCTCCGCCCACAGCGCCTGCGCGCCGTCCAGGCACTCGCGGAAGGTGAGCAACTGGGCGGCGGCGGGCGGCCTCTCCGGCGTCATGGCGGCCACCGAGCGGCCCACGTTCCAGAGGATCCACACCGAGAACAACGTGGTGAGCAGGATGTACACGCCGTACGCGCCACCGCGGTAGCGGCGGAAGCGGGGGTCTTTCCGGGGGTCGGGAACGGACACGGGGCCCAGGTCTTACGACCGTGGACCCCGTGTGGCAACGCTTCCGTGGCCTCCACCGTCATCCGGTGGGAGGTTGTGGGCCCCTTCGTGGGGGCCCGGCCGCCCGGAGGCCCTACTGGCCGGCGGGCGTGGCCACCGCGGGCGCGGCGGCGGGAGCGCCCGGGGCCGCGGCGGCCTCGGGGTTCATGGCGCGCTTCACCGTGGCGATGCGGCCGCGGAACTGCGGCTGGTACTGGCTGTTGGGATAGGTGCCGGCCGCGTCGCGCGCGGTCTCCAGCGCCTTCTCCATCTGGCCGACCTCCTGGTACGACTGGGCCAGCAGCAGCATGGCGTAGTCGCGCGTCTTGGAGGCCTTGTCGCCCTCGACGAAGCGGGCCAGCAGCGGCACCGCCTTGTCGTGCTGACGGGAGTTGTTGTAGGCCGTGCCGAGGAAGAAGGACGCGTCGAGCGCCTGCTCCTGCGGCGGGTTCATGGCCAGGAAGCGCTCCATCTCCGAGATGACGCTCGCCATCTCGTTCTTGCGGAAGGCGATCTTCCCGCGCTCGAAGGCGGCGTCGCCCGTCTCGCGGCGCAGCGCGGTGGCGCGGTCGTTGAGGGCCTGGCGCTCCAGGGAGGACAGGCGGGAGGTGTCCAGCTTCACCAGCGCGTCGATGCCCTTGAGGCGCTCGTCGCCGGGGAGCGTGGTCATCATCTTGTAGACCTCGCCCGCGGCGCGCTGCGCCGTCTGGTGCGTGGCCACATCCCCGCGCTGCTTCTCCAGCTGAGAGGACAGGTCTGCGACCATCTTCTCCAGCCGCTCGCGCTCGTTGGTGGCGCTGGAGCTGCGCGCGCTGGTGATCATCAGCGCGGCGCCCACGGCGATGACCGCGAAGAGGACGTAGGCCACGGCGGACGACAGCCACTGGCGCTTCTGGAAGTCCTCGTGACGCTTGCCAACCGCCTTCACCTCCGCATGGAGGTTCTTCAGCAGGTTGTCGCTCTTGATGACGAGGTTGCGGGCCTCGACGATTTCGCGGCGGAGATCCGCCAGCTCCTTCTCCACATCGGTCTTCGGCTGCTCTGGCATGGACATCTTCCTGGGCGCGGAAACGACTTCGGCCGACTCACGCATCGTAAGGAGTTCTCCGGGGCGTATGGCGATAAATTCCGGAGCGGAACAGCCCCGCGCGGCCAGTCCATTTCCGGAAAGCAGACAGACGGGCCACGCCCGCCCGCCTCCCCTACAATCTTCCAGACAGGGGCCGCGTCGGCTCGGCTGGGAAGCTGTATGTCACGCCCACGGAGAACCAGCTACCGCCATTGCTGAAGCTGCCGATTCGAGCCCCTTTGTCGTCCTTGGGGCCCACGGGCCCGCGGAGGAAGGCGAGGCGGTACTCGGCCGTGACGCCCCAGCGCGGCGACAGGCGCAGCGTGGTCCCGAGCGAGCCCATCCAGATCTGGGTGGTGGTCTCCTGCACCGTCTCTCCCTTGCGCTTCGACGAGGCGAGCGAGGGTCCGGTGGCAATGCCCGCGAAGGGCAGGAGTCCATACGGGCCCACCTCCGGCAGCACCGTCTGGAAGCGCAGGCCCACGGCGGCGCCGTAGCTCAGGGTGTCGATGGGCTGCTCGCCCTCGGGCGAGTTGACGTAGAGCCGCCCGCCGGTGACGAACAGGTCGATGCCCAGCTCCACCAGGTCGTTGATGGCGTAGGCGAAGGTGCCCACCGCCAGCGGACCGCCCGTGGCCTCGCGGGCGCGCGGCAGGTCCTTGTTGAGGTCGCGGCTGTACCAGCTCTTGTAGAACGTCTCGTTGGACGTGAAGCGGTAGCCGCCCTGGATGGAGATGCGCCCCACCCCGTCCAGCGACGTGGGGACCTCTTCTTCAGACTCGTCGGAGTCCTGGGCGGCAACGGGGGCGGCGATGAGCAGGGCGAGCGGCGGGAGGAGGCGGCGGAGCATCAATGGACTCTGGGGGCCCTGGCGAATGGCCGGGGCTTCAGGGGCGCTTGGGACGCAGCGCGATTTCCAGGAAGGTGGTCTGCTTGCGACGCAGCGACGCGAGGAGGCAGCGCACGACGCACAACGCGCCGAACTCGCGGAGCACGACGTCCAGGTTGGCCACCACGTCCCGCAGGGTGATCACACCGCGCATGTGCCCGCTCCTGTGCGTTGCCGTGGGTGTCCGTCGCGTACGTCCTTGCAGGGTCCGCCCGGTGCTACAGGCGTGTGGCGCACCGTAGCAGGGGACTCCCACGCGTCAATTTTCCGGCGGGCGCAAGCACGCGGCGTCACTGGGGATTCCGGCACGTACCCGTCAGCGGGCGCGGCGCTCCAGCTCCAGCAGCGGCATCTCCAGCACCACCACCGTGCCGTGGATGCAGGGGGGGTGGAAGTCGGCACGGTCCAGCTCGCCCAGCAGCGCGCGGAGCTGCGCGTCGGTGAGGGGCGTGGCGCTGGCGCGGCGCGCGGCGTGGCAGGCCATCACCCGCACCGCTTCCGCCAGGGACACCGCGTCCAGCGTGGCTCCCTTGGGCGGCAGCGCGCGGGCCAGTGCCTCCAGCAGCGAGCGCGCATCCGCGCCCTCCAGCCCCGGCGGTGCCGTCTTCAGCGCCACCGTGGTGCCGCCGAAGGGCTCCACGTCGAAGCCCAGCCGCGTGAGCGCCTCACGTCCTTCCACCAGCGCCTTCGCCGCCGGAAGCGGCATCTCCAGCGTGGTGCCAAACAACGACGGCGCCGGGGGGCCCTTCCCGTCCTCCAGCGCGCGCAGGTAGCCCGTCAGCCGAGCCCGCTCCAGCGCGGCGTGCGGATCCAACACCACCAGCGTGCCACCGGGGCCCTCGCACACGTGGAAGCGTCCGCCCAACAGGCCCATGGGCCGCAGCGCCGCGAAGTAGCCGGGCGGCGGGGCCTCGTTGAGTTGCGGCTGCGCCTGACCGAAGGCAGGCGCCTGTCCCGCGCCCGGCGCGAAGGGCAGCGCTCCCGGCCGGGCCCCCTGCCCCGCCGGGCCCGTGGGAAATGGCCCCAGTGGCGCGCGCGGCGGCGCGGACGGAGCACCCGGCGCGTCCATCGCGGTGGGCAACGGCGCGCCCCACGTCGCCTCCTGGGCGCGGGTGAGGAAGCGCTCCACGGCTTGCGCGTAGTGGGCGGCCTCGCGCGGCTGGCCCGGCTGCGGAACGTTGGCGTCCGCCGCGGCGCCCAGCCACGGGGCGGCGCGCAGCATGCGGGTGAGCGCGGCGGTGAGCGCCTCCTGCACGCCGCGCGCGTCGGCGAAGCGCACCTCGAGCTTCTGCGGGTGCACGTTGACGTCCACCGCGCGCGGGTCCACGTCGATGTGGAGCACCACCACCGGCTGCCGGCCCGACGCGAGGAAGTCCTGGTACGCGCGCTGGATGGTGCCGATGAGTCCGCGATCTCTCACGTAACGCCGGTTGACGTAGGTGTAGAGGCCGCGCGCGTTGTTGAAGGTGAATTCAGGTGACGCGGCGTACCCGGTGACGGTGACGCCCAGCCGCCGCTCCTCCACGGGGAACAGGTGCGGGTGCGCGGTGGGGCCCAGCGCCGCGGCGATGCGCTCGCGCGGGTCGTCCGGGCAGGCCGCGCTGGAGAAGAGCGTGGCGCCCTCGTGCGAGGCGAAGAAGCCCACCTCCGGGTACGCCAGTGCCAGGCGCACCACAGCCTCCTCCGCGTGCTTCAATTCGGTGTCGCCCCGGCGGAGGAACTTGCGGCGCGCGGGCACGTTGAAGAAGAGGTCCTCCACGGTGATGACGGTGCCGGTGCGCGGCGGCGCGTCCTCCACCAGCGGCGGGCCTCCGCCCTCCACCACCACGCGCGTGCCCACCTCGGCGCCGACCTCCGCGGTGTGGAGTGTGAAGCGGGAGACGGAGGCGATGGCCGGAATCGCCTCGCCCCGAAACCCCATGGAGTCGATGTGGAAGAGGTCGTCCAGCTCGCGCAGCTTGCTGGTGGCGTGACGCTCCAGACACGCGACGGCGTCCTGGCGTCCCATGCCGTGCCCGTCATCGGACACGATGATGCGGTCCACGCCCCCGCCCTCCAGCTCGACGCGAATGGTGCTGGCCTCGGCGTCGAGCGAGTTCTCCACCAGCTCCTTCACCACGGAGGCGGGACGCTCCACCACCTCGCCGGCGGCGATCTTGTTGATGAGGACGTCACTGAGACGGGCGATGCGAGCCATGGCGATCGTTCACCCTCCGCCACCCGGAAGACGTTGTAAAGCGCGACGGCACCGGTGTTGGCTGACATTCCCGAGCGGCTGGGTTAACACCCGACACCGCGTATGGACGTGTCACGACCAGGCAAGGGGCGGCTTCGCATCGCGGTCACCGGCGCGAGCGGAGACTACGGAAAGCTGCTCATGCATCGGCTGGAGCGCGATCCAGACGTGGAGAGCATCCTCGTATTGGACGTGGCACGTCCCGAGGGTTCCAAGGTCGAGTACCACCGGGTGGACCTCACGCGATACGACGCGGAGGGTGATTTGCACGACGCGCTCACCGACCGCCCCGTGGACGCGCTCTACCACCTGGCCTTCCTCTTCGGGCCCATCCGCAACGGCTCGCTGGCGCACGAACTGGAAGTCATCGGCACCATGAACGTGCTGACCGCGGCGGGTCGCGCACGGATTCCGCGGCTGGTGGTGCCATCGATGACCGCCGTGTACGGCGCGCGCGGCAACAACCCGGCGCTCCTGCGCGAGGACTCCCCGCTGCAGGGGTGTCCGCACAGCCGCTTCGTCACCGACAAGGTAGAGGTGGAGGGCCAGGTGCGCGCCTTCCGCGAGCGCCACCCGGACATGCGCGTGCTGGTGCTGCGCTTCGCGCCGGTGCTCGGCCCCTCGGTGGACAACCCCGCCACGCGACTGCTCAAGCACGGGGTGGTGCCCACGCTGCTGGGGTACGACCCGCTCTGGCAGGGGCTGCATGAAGAGGACGCCGCGCGGGCGCTGCACCTGGCGCTGCGCGCGGAGACATCTGGCGAGTTCAACATCGTGGGCCGGGGCGTGCTGCCGCTGTCCGGCCTCATCCACCAGGCGGGTGCCCGCCCGCTCCCCCTGCCGGGGCCGCTGTTCCGGGCCGCGCTGCGCACGTTGGACGTCGTGGGGGCCGGCACGTTGCCCATGGCCCTCCTCGACTACATCCATTACTCGTGGGTCGCGGACGGCGAGCGCGCCGAATCCGGACTCGGCTTCATCCCCTTCCACCACGTCAGGGACGCCGCTGCGGCGCTGAGGAGGAGCTAGTCATGGCCAAGGGAGTCCTCGGGAACGACCCCTTCCAGCGCGGCGCCGCGACTCGCGCCGGCGACGGTGGGAAGGCGGCCGCCGACGACGCGAGCGCGAAGCCCGCGAACAAGGGGGGCGCGAAGAAGGCCCCGGCGAAGACGCCCGCGCGCGCGAAGGCCGGCGGCGGTGCGAAGGCGGCGTCCGCGAAGGGGGCGAAGGCCGGTGGTGGCGCGACGGCGGCGTCCATGAAGGCCGCATCGGCGCACGCGGGGAGCGGCAAGGCGTCCGCCACGAAGCCTCCGGTGGATGCGAAGGCCGGGAGCGGCAGGGACGCGTCGACGCCCACGAAGCAGCCGGCGGCGGCGAAGACCGGAGGCTCGGCCGGCAAGGTGCGGAAGGAGCCCGCGGCACACGAGGCCGAGGGAGCCATGGCGTCCGAGCTCACACCCGAGTCCTCGAACCGGGAGCCCGTGACGGCTGGCGCGAAGAGGAACGGAGGCACCCGCGAGCAGCAGCCCGGAGCGGGGACCGCGCACACGGGGCAGACCTCCGCGCCCGTGGACGACGACGCAGGCCTCCCCCTGCGCGAGCCCGCCGCGCCCGTCTCCCCGCGCAAGCCGCCGCCTCCTCGCAAGCCGGTGCTCGCGGAAGAACCCGGCGCGCGCACGGAGCGGCAGCGCGAGGTGGACCACGCGCTGGCGGAGGCCCTGGCCGCCGAGGTGGCCGAGGCCACGGCGAGGGCCGCGGTGGACGAGGCGCTGGATCGCCGGCCCGGCGAGGAGCAGGACGCGGACCGGCTGATGGCCACGGAGATGGCCACCGAGCTGGCCGGGGCCGCCGTGGAGCAGGTGCTCGGCCACAGCCCGCCCTCGCAGCGTCCGGAGCGTGAGCGCGAGCTCGCCGCCGCGGTGGCCGCACAGGTGGCCGAGGCTGCCGCCGAGGTCGCCGTGGCCGAGGTCCTCGACCGCCACGCCAACGCGAAGGCGACGTCCACCCTCACCGAGGACGGGGAGCTGGAGGAGCGCGCCGCCGACGCCTACGAGGGCGCGGACGGCGCGGGCTACGACCTGGAGGCGGAAGCGGAGGGAGGCTTCGGCCCCAGCGAGGACGACGAGGAGGAAGAGGAGGACGCGGAAGGCACCTCTCCGTGGGACACGTCCGGGCTGGAGCTGTCCGTGACGCTCTCGGTGCAGGACCCCGAGGACCGCGATGCCTCGACGCTGGAGCCGGAGGAGGAGGTGCCGGACGCCTCGCGCGACGAGCTGCCCCTGGGCCGCCGGACGCCGCTGTCGCTGGTGCCCCCCACTGACGAGGGAAGCGCACCGCGCGAGCCGTTCTTCACGGACCAGGCCCGCGAGCCGGAAGGCCCGCGTCCCCTCGCCCAGCGCGCCGCGGGGATGCTGTCACTCGCCAGGGACATCGCCGGCCATGCGCTGGCGAGCCAGGGACTCGGCCGGGCGATGGGCGCGATGAACGGGCTGGTGGACGCGCTGCGCGCCGGGCTGGGCACGGGCGGCGGCACCAGCATCGACGAGTACGGCAAGGACCCGTCGCTGGTGGAGCGCCTGGACCCGGTGCTGGAGTTCCTCTACTCGCAATACTGGCGCGTGTTGGTGCAGGGCGTGGACCACGTGCCCCAGGGCGCGGCCATCCTGGTGGCCAACCACTCGGGCGCCCTGCCCTACGACGGGCTGGTGATGTCACTGGCCATCTCCCGCGAGCGCCCGGACCTGCGAGAGCCACGGTGGCTGGTGGAGGACCAGGTCTTCCACGCGCCGGTGCTGGGCACGCTCTTCAACCGCCTGGGCGCGGTGCGGGCCTGCCCGGAGAATGCGCTGAGGCTGCTGGACGAGCACCGCCCGCTGGTGGTGTTCCCCGAGGGCTACCAGGCCCTCAGCAAGCCCTTCGCGGAGCGCTACCGCCTCAAGCGCTTCGGGCGCGGCGGCTTCGTGAAGCTGGCGCTGCGCACGGGCGCGCCCATCGTCCCGGTGGCCATCGTCGGCGCGGAGGAGACGTCTCCATTGCTGGGCCGGCTGCCAGCATCCTTCCTGGGCCTGCCCTACGTGCCGCTCACCCCGCTGGGCCCCCTGCCCCTGCCCGCGAAGTGGAGCATCCGCTTCGGCGAGCCGCTCGGAATGGAGGGCCTGCCACCCGAGGCCGCGGACGACCCGGGCGAGGTGCAGCGGATCACCGAGCGCACCCGTGAGTCCATCATGGGCATGCTCCAGTCACTGCTGCGCGAGCGCCGCTCCGTCTTCGCGGGCTGAGCACGCCCAGGGGGCCCCGGGTTCAACGGGGCCCCGCGACGTCTGCTTCAGCCCACCACGCGGTTGCGGCCCGCCGTCTTGGCCTCGTAGAGCCGCTCGTCCGCCGTGCGCACCAGGTCACCGGACTCGCGGTGCTGGGGCTCCAGCGTGGCGATGCCCACCGACACGGTGACGGGGATGGGCTGCTTGTCGAATTCGAAGCGCTGCTTCTCCACCAGTCGCCGCGCCTTCTCCGCGAGCTGCCGCGTACCCCCCAGCCCCACCTCGGGCAGGAGGATGGCGAACTCCTCGCCGCCGTAGCGGGCGAAGACGTCCTCGCGGCGAATCTTCGTGCGCACGGTGGACGCCAGTTGCTTCAGCACCGAGTCACCCGCCAGGTGCCCGAACTGGTCGTTCACCTTCTTGAAGTGGTCGATGTCCAGCAGCACCAGCGACAGCACGCGCTCGTAGCGCCGGCTGCGCGACATCTCCCGGTCCAGCTGCTCGTCGAAGTAGCGGCGGTTGTAGATCTGCGTCAGGCCGTCCATGGTGGTCAGCCGGTAGATCTCATCGTGGTACGCCGCCTCGATGTTGCCGCCGGCGATGTACTTGAAGATGGTGCGGCCAATCTTCACCAGGTCGCCGTTGCGCAAGTCCCGGGTGCCTTCCACCAGCTCGTCGTTGATGAACGTGCCGTTGGTGGAGCCCAGGTCGCGGATGCGCACGCCTTCGCGCGTGTTGGTGATGCCCGCGTGGTTGCGGCTCACCGACTCCTGGTCGATCTGGATGTCCGCTTTCGACGAGCGCCCGATGAGCGTCTCCTCGCGCGTGAGGTCGAACTTCCGCCCCAGGTCCAGTCCGTAGATCACCACCAGCGCCGCGTCGAGGTTGACCGGCCGGTCGGAGATCTTCGAGATGACCGTGACGACCGTCTCCTTCTGCACCTTACCTCCCGAGGGCTTCAACGCTACCACCCGGTAAATCCTGAAAGCGAGTCACACACGGGAGTCCGGGCGGAGCCCTCCCGAGGGTGCAGCGGCGACCTACCACGCCCTACCCCGTCAGGGGATATCCACGCCACGCACGGCGGCGACGGGCGGGCGCAGGGGGACGCCGTCGGGGTCCGCCAGCTCGGCCGTGAGTGTCACCCCCATGCCCGAGCAGGTGGCCGGCAGCTGCAGCTCCACCTCGCCCTGGCCCTGGGACACGTCCTCGTCCCCGAGCAGCACGGTGCCCGCGCAGCCGGAGCCCCCTCGCAGGGACAGGCGCACCTGGCCGTCAGCGTCGTCGCCCGAGCCCACCCGGAAGCCGGTGACGCGCACGCGCACGGCGCTTCCCCGGACGAGCCCCTGGCCCTCCAGCTCCGGGTACAACCACGTCACCTCCGGACGCCCCACATCCAGCGCGGACACGGCGCGCGTCAAGTCGCTCACGTGCTCCAGCCCCGGGCCATCCGCCGCGGCGAGGCGGGACGGGCCCAGCCTGTCCTTGGACGCGGGGCCGCCCACGACGAGCACCTCCACCTGGAGGCGCGCGCGCGAGCCCAGGACGTCGCCCCAGGCGGTGCGGTCCTCGAAGCCGGCCGGCGGGCGGGGCACGAGGAAGCCCTCACGGGCGGACGCCGGGTCCGCGAGCACCGTCCAGCGGCGACCGGCGCGGTCGGTGAAGACGACGCGCACCAGGCTGGCGTCCTCGTCCACGTCGGCGCGGAACTGCCGGCCCGCGAGCCCCTGGTACGTGGCGGGGTCGAAGTTGTAGCGGGCGTCCTCGGGGATGCCGAGGAAGCCCGAGCGCAGGTCCACGGGCCGGGCGCCCGTCGGGTCGAAGTCCAGCGCCGGCAGCTCCGCCACCAGCGTGGTGGTGGCCACGGCCGAGGCCGCGCCGTCGCGCGCGGCTCCAGAGGTGGCGGCCACGACGAGGCGGTACGGCTGTCCCTCCAGGCCGCCGTGCGCGGGGGCCATGCGCACCAGCACCAGCCCGGCATCGGACAGCCGCGCGTCCTTGTCCGTGTTGGGGTCCGCCGGGGCCACGTTCGTCGCGGCGCCCAGCCCCAGCGGCACCAGGCCCCGGCCGGGCGCGGCCACCGTGGCCAGCACGTAGGCGCGGTCCAGGTACGCGTCGCGGTAGCGCGGCAGCTCCGGCACGCGCACGGCGAAGGGGAAGGCCAGCCGCACGCCGCCCTTTTCGAAGGACACGGCGCGCGGGTATTCCACCGCGTCCAGTTCCGGCGTCCCGGTGTCGCCACCGGGCGTGGGGGCCAGGGAGAAGCGCGTGTCTCGCAGCACCGTCGAGGCGAAGCGCGGCGAGCCCGGCACCAACTGCCCCAGCAGCAACAACGGGTCCGTCCCCGGCTCCAGCGCATTCAGCGGCAGCTCCCGCAGCGGCAACGCGCCCTGCAGGGCCCACGCGGCGCGGGTGCCACAGGCGCCCTCTCGCACCGCCGCCTCCGGCTCCAGCTCGCCGTCCGGGGACATGTCACAGACGCCCGCCACGCCGGGCGCGCGCACCTCCAGGGGCGGCGTGCCGGCCAGCCACACGCCCGCGCCCGAAGGCAGCTTCAGGCGCCGCCGGCTGGTCCCCAGGCCGACCTCCACCTCGCGCTCGGGCCCCAGCAAGGCCTCCGGAGACAGCTCGGCGGGGAGCCCCGGCACGGACAGGCCCGCAACCCCCATCCTCAGCGCCTGCGCCGTCGCATCCGGCTTCTCTCCCGCGTCGAAGGCGCCGCGCACGCCGCCAGCGCGGTCCAGCGGGTTGCGCCGCAGGGCCAGCCGCACGTCGCGCGCGCCCGTTGCGTCATGGCGCGCCAGCGTGAGGTAGCCGTAGCTCGGGTGGAAGACGGACAAGGCCACCTCTCCCGTGGCCGGCACCCACGCGGCGCCCTGGGGCCCCGTCACCGTGCTGGCCGTCACGCTGTCCTTCGTGGAGGACACCGCCACGGTGGCCAGCGGCACCGGGCGTCCGGTGAGCTCATCCACCACCAGCACGCGCACGCCGCCTGGCGGCACCTCCGCGGGCAGCACGGTGATGCGAGCACGGCAGGTGGCGCCTCCCACGCGGGCCTCCACCGCCTCACGCTCGTCGCCGGGCTCGGCGAGGGTGAAGGCGGCGCCATGCCCCGTGCCCCCACCCTTCACGGCCGGCGCGAGCGAGCGCCACGTCGCGCCCTCGCGCGGCACCAGCGGCGTGCCCTCGCGCGTCCGGGCCCACACGCTGAACTCGACGGACATGCCCGGGCGGCCCACGACGACGTCCGGCGTCACCTCGCAGGCGACCGCCAGGTCCGCGGAGGGTGGCGTCACGCAGGCGCCATCGCGACACACCCTCTCCGCACCGCAGTCCGCGTCCGCCGCGCACACGCCCGGCAGGCACCGGTTCAAGTCACACTGACAGCCCAGGGGTGAGCCGTCGCACTCGGGCAGCGCGTACTCGCCGCGCCGGTCCGCGCGGCAGTCGCTGGGGGTGCGGCACGCGGGGGCGCAGCGCGCGACGGCGGTGTCGCAGAAGAAGAGCGCCGCGTTCGGACAGTCCTGGTCCACCGCGCACGTGCGCGGCGGCGGCGTGTCTCCTGGAATGAGGGGCCCCATGTCTTCGTCCGACGCGCAGCCGGCCAGGGCCAGCAGCAGCAGCGCGCATGCGGGGCCGACCAGCGGGTGGGAACGAGGTGAGGGGCTCATGGGGTGCGGCTCCAGGGGGGACCGTCCGCGACCTTACAGGCAGGCCGACCTTCGTGCGACGGTCGCCGACATCCACCGCCTCCCTTCCAACAGCCACGGTGCCCGCCCGCCCGCTATCTCCCCTGGCACACGAAGCGAGGGTTGGCTTTCGGGTGGCCGGGAATCACAATCGCCCACAATGGCGCGAAGCGAGCCGAAGACCCTCGAGAGCCTCCTCCCCCGTGTGCTGGCCCGCCTCGCGGAGGAGTCCGGCCGTGGCCAGGCGCTGACGCCCGTGTGGGCCTCGGTGGTGGGCCCCCACCTCGCCCGCCACACCCGCCCCCATGCCCTGCAGGGCACCACGCTGGTGGTGACGGTGGAAGGCGAGGAGTGGGCACGGAGCCTGGAGGCCGAGGCGGCCTCGCTGTGCGAGCAGCTCAACGCGCGGCTCGGGGCGGACTCGGTGAAGGCCCTCACGTTCCGGATGGAGAGCCGATGATTGCCCTGCTCGCGCTCGGCGCCTTCCTGGCCGCGGCCCCTTCTGCGTCCGTGGGGGACATGGAGGCCGAGGGCGCGCGCCACGTGGTGCGCGAGTTCGAGCGCGTGGGCCGTCGTGCGCCCGCACAGGACGCCACCCTGGGCGCGGCGGCGCGGCGGCTCGCCCTCGAGGCGCTCACCGGGGACACCACCGGAGCGCCGGACCTGTTCTCCCTCACCGAGGCCGTCAGCGACGCGGGAGGCGCGGACCCGACGCCGCGCACGCTCGTCATCCGCGCCTGGACGCCCAGGAACGGCCTGGAGACGTTCCTCGCGCGCTCGGACTTCAACACCGAGCGGGCCTCCCACTTCGGCCTGGGCGTGGCGCGGGTGGGCGAGCGCACCGCCTTCGTGCTGCTGCTGTCGGACCGCAAGGCGGAGCTGCAGCCCTTCCCGCGAAACCTGGCCGGCGGCGAGCGCGCCTCGCGCACGCTCTGCGGCACCCTGGTGGCGCCCCTTCGCAACCCCGACGTCTACGTCACCCGCCCGGACGGCGACGTGGACCGGGTGTCCATCACCCGCCGCGGCCCCAACGGGGAGTTCTGCGCCCGCCTCGAGCTCGCCACGCCCGGCAGCTACACGGTGGAGGTCGTGGGCAAGGCGGGCGCCGGCCCGGAGGTGGCGGCCCTCTTCCTCACCCAGCTCGGCGCGCCCCGCCAGCGCGGCGCGCGCGCGGAGGACACCGAGCCCACCACGCTGAACGAGGCCCGCGCGGCCGTGTACGAGCGCATCAACTCGCTGCGCCGCGCGCACCGCCTGCCGGAATTGGCGCCGGACCCGGTGCTGGACCGCGTGGCGCAGGCGTACAGCGACCGCATGGCGTCCGAGGGCTTCTTCGCCCACGTGGCACCGGACGGCTCCACGCTGACGCAGCGGCTGCCGGACGACGCCCGCTACGTGCGCGCCGGGGAGAACCTGGGCCTCGCGTCCGGGCCGCTCGCCGCGCACTTCGGCATCGAGCACAGCCCCGGCCACCGCCGCAACCTGCTGGACTCCGGCTTCCGCTTCATGGGCGTGGGCGTCACCTTCCGGAAGGTGGACGGACGGGAAGAAGCCATCCTTACCGAGGTCTACACCGCCGCTTCCCCCGCGGCGCAGAACATCGGGGACCCGCAGCAGGAGGCCTACGACACGCTCGCCCGCTGGCGCACGTCGCGCAAGCTGCCACCTCTGGAGCGCAGCCAGGCGCTGGACGCCCTGGCGCAGGCCCACGCGCGGCGCGCGCTGGAGTTGGACCAACCGTCGGCGCAGCCCGGTGGGGCGCCGCTGCACGAGCGGGTGTTCCAGGTGCTGCCGGACGCGGGCACGGCGGCGGTGGACTTCTTCGTCGTGTCGGACCCGACGGCTCTGCCGGAGTCTCGCAGTCTCGCGGACGCCACCAACAACCGGGTGGGCGTAGGCGTGGTGCGGGGAGACTCCCGTCGCTTCGGCGTCAAACAATACTGGGTGGCCGTCATCTACGCCGCGGTCCGCTGAAAAGCAGCCGGGCTGCGGCCGTCACCGGCGTGACGCCCCTCTTCGTGGGAGCAGGGGCGACCCCGGGACGTGGAGCAACACTCGCTAGACGGGACGACGCTGTGTGGCGTAGGCCTCGAGCCCCATCTGGGGCGGCGCCACGTGCTGGTACATGGGGCACTTCATGCACGTGAAGGACTGCCAACCCCGCCGGACGGCCTCGTCCAGGCAGTTGTCATAGTGATGGCAGTTGAGGTTGCGATGCGTCTCGACGCCGGCACGCTTCGGCCCGGCCTCGGGGTTGATGGTTTGCGGCAGATCGGCTGGACACGGCTTCATGGAGCCCTCCCTCTGAGCTGTTTCCCCCCCGAGCGCTGTGAACGAGCAGTGCTACCGGACGACGTGCCCACCTATTTGGTGGGCGGACCGGAGTGGCGCGTAACGGCCGCGCAAAGTAGTGATTCACTCCAGGTGACGCAATGGGCCGACTTCTCCTACCCAAGTGCACGTAATCGCCTGGACGCTTTCGGCGAATGTTGACGGGTGACGAACAGTCCGGACCGCCTCGACGCCGCGGGGATCTAGGACTTGTCGCTCGTTCTGTCAAACCACCCCCCTGGGAATGCAAGGGGAATGATCGGGCTTCGCATCTCGTTGGCAGGCCGCAAAGCCGCGTCAGGAAAGGAAGACCACATGAGTTGGACCGGGCTGGTGGCGGGTCTGGTTGCCGGGGTGGCCCTGGGGCAGTCTCCAGCGACGCTGGAGGCAGTGCGGCTGCACAAATCCGAGGCGGCGAGTCTTTCGCGGGACGAGCTGGCGGCCTGTGTCGCGAAGAAGTGCCCGGACGCCGGGCGGCTCGCGCTGCTGGCGGGCACGCTGGCCCTCTCCGATGGGCAGGCGGCCGAGGCAAGAGAGCTCCTGTCCGCTCACCCTGCCCCCGAGGCCCTCGCGCCCTACCACGCCTTCTACCTGGGCCAGGCGCGCTTCTACGCCGGGGACCCGGTGGGCGCCGCCGCGGACTTCGCCCGGGTGCTGGTGGCCCAGCCCCCCGCGCAGCTGGCGGCTCGCGCCCGCGCGCGCCTGGGCGAGTCCCTGCTCGAGGCCGGCAAGGCGAAGGAGGCGTCCGCGGTGCTTGAAGGCGCCGCGAAGGCCACGCCTACTCCGGAACTGTTGTATCAGCGTGGCATCTCTCGCGGAGCTTCGGGCAACCGCGCGGGCCAGGTGGCGGACCTGCTCGCGGTGGCGCTGCGCTACCCCACGCACCCCTACGCGGATGACGCGGTGAAGTGGCTCACCGAGGGCACGAAGCCCGCCGCGAAGCTGGGCTTCGCCGAGCGCACCCGCCGCGCGGACGGCTTCCTGGACGCGGGCGCGGCGCAGCGGGCGCTGGACGAGCTGGACGCGCTGGAGAAGGGCCCGAAGCTGGCGAAGCCCCAGCAGGCGAAGGTGGCGCTCCTGCGCGCGCAGGCCTACTTCGGGCTGAAGCGGCTGGAGGACGCGGAGAAGGCGCTCGCGGTGGCGGAGAAGGGCCCGCCGGACGTGGCCTCCGAGGCGGCGCTGGTGGTGGCGCGGCGCGCGCTGCGCTCCGACGACAACGTGCGGGCCCGGACGCTGATGGCGGCGCTGGACGCGAAGTACCCCGCGCAGGCCGCGGGGGATGAAGGCGCCTTCTTCGCGGGCTGGTTGGACTTGCAGGGAGGTCGCTTCGCTGACGCGGTGAAGTCCTTCACCGCCTTCGACACGCGCTACCCGCGCTCGCGCCGCCGCGACGAGGGGCTGTGGTTCCGGGCGCTCGCGCACCTGCGACTGGAGGACTACGCGAAGGCCCGCGCGACGCTGGAGTCGCTGGTGGACGCCTTCCCGCGCAGCAGCATGGTGCCGCAGGCCCGCTACTGGGTGGCTCGCAGCCGAGAGCTGGAGGGTGCGAAGGCGGACGTGGTGGGCCCGGCGTACGACGCCCTCATCACCACCGCGCCGGCGTCCTTCTACGCGCTGATGGCGGCCGAGCGGCTGAAGGAACTGGGACGCACGCCGCCCGTCCACTTCCCGCTGCCGCCGAAGCAGCTGGAGCTGCCCCGCCCGCCGGAGCTGGAGCTGGCGATGGAGCTGACGCGCGCGGGCCTGTTCCGCGACGCGGCGGACGAGGTGGAGGCACACGCGGCCCGGCTGCGCACGGCGGACCAGGCGCTGCCCTTCGCGCACGCCCTGCTCAAGCTGGGCGAGTACGGCCAGGCGCACGCGGTGGCGGCGCGCTACCTCTGGGGCCGCGCCTTCGGCTCGCGCGAGCCGGATGCGCTCGCGGCCTTCTACCCACGCGCCTTCCCCAACGCGGTGGAGCAGGCCGCGGCGCAGGCGAAGGTGGACCCGTTCCTCGTCTGGGCCATCATGCGGCGCGAGAGCGCCTTCCGCCCGGAGGTCATGAGCGCGGCGGACGCGCGTGGGCTGATGCAGATCATCCCTCCCACCGCCACGGCCATCGCCGAGCGCCTGTCGGAGCCGGCCCCCGCGCCCGCGGACCTCTTCTCCCCCGAGCGAAACATCCGCTACGGCGCCTGGTACCTCTCACGGCTGATGGAGCGCTTCGGTCACCCGGTGCTCGCGGCCGCGGCCTACAACGCCGGCCCGGGCCCCACGGTGAAGTGGGCGCAGGAGCGCGGCACGCTGCCCCTGGACCTCTTCGTGGAGACGATTCCCTTCAAGGAGACGCGCGGCTACGTGAAGCAGGTGGTGGCGGACCTGTTCCTCTACCACGCGTTCTACGACGCGAATGGCAAGGGCCTGCGGCTGTCGCTCAAGGTGCCGGAGCCCTCGGTGGAGGGCGTCACCTTCTGAGACGCAACGGCCGCGCGGGAGCTACTTCCGCGCGGCCATGCGGCGGAGGATTTCGGCCTCCAGCGAGTGCACCACCTCGGAGAGGGGGCTGCTGCTGGAGTCCACGCGGAGGGCATCCTCCGCGGCCTTGAGCGGGGCCACCGCGCGCGCGGAGTCGTCCTTGTCGCGCTTCATCTGGTCGGCGAGCACCTCCTCCAGCGTGCTCTCCACGCCCTTCTGGAACAGCTCCTCGAAGCGGCGCCGCGCGCGCACCTCGGGGTTGGCCTCCAGGAAGAACTTGGCGTCCGCGTCGGGGAAGACCACCGTGCCGATGTCACGCCCCTCCAGGATGGCGCCCTTCCCCGCCTCCAGCGCGAGCCGCCGCTGGAGTTGCAACAGCCCCGCGCGCACCACCGGACGGCCGGACACCCGCGACGCGGCCATGGAGATTTCCGGCGTGCGGATGTCCCCGGACACGTCCTGCCCGGCCAGGAACACGTGGTTCTCCTCGCCCACCACCTGGAAGTGGATGTGCACGCGGCTCAGCAGTGATTCCAAGGCCGCGTCATCGTCGAACGCAATCCCCTCACGCGTCGCCATCAGCGCCACGCAGCGGTAGATGGCGCCGGTGTCCACCAGCGCGAAGCCCATCCGCCGCGCCAGCAGCTTGGACACGGACGACTTGCCCGCGCCGGCCGGGCCGTCGATGGCGACGATGAAGGGACGCGTGCTCACGTGAGAATCTCCTTCAGTGCCACCACGCAACGCTCGTTTTCCCTGGGAGTCCCCACGGAGATGCGCAGGCAGGTGGGGAAGCCCTGGCTCGCGAAGGGCCGGACGATGACGCCCTTGCGCAGCAACAGTTCGTACAGCTCCACGGCCGGCCGGTGGAAGTCCGCGAACACGAAGTTGGCGTGGCTGTGCGTGAGCGTCGCGCCCAGCTTCGGCAGCGCCTCCGCGTAGTAGCGCAGGCCCTGGCGGTTGTTGTCGCGCGTGCGCTGCACGTGCTCGGTGTCTTCCAGCGCGGCCATGCCCGCCGCCTGCGCCACCACAGTCAGGTTGAACGGCATGCGCGTGCGGTGCACGTAGCCCGCGAGCTTCGCGTCCATGATGCCGTAGCCCAGGCGCACGCCGGCCAGCCCGTGAATCTTGCTGAAGGTGCGCAGCGCCACGAGGTTGGGGTGCTGGCGGAACAGCTCCACCGCGCTGGCGTACTCGGGCCACTCCACGAACTCGAAGTAGGCCTCGTCGTGCACCACGAGGACTTCGGGGGGCACCGCGGCGAGGAAGGCCTCCAGCGCCTGGCGCGAGAAGGCCGTGCCCGTGGGGTTGTCCGGGTTGGCCAGGAACACCATCCGCGTGCGCGGCGTCACGGCCTTCGCCATGGCGTCCAGGTCGTACTGGTAGCCCGCCTTCATGGGAACCTCCACGAACGGGCGCCCGTGCGCCTGCGCGGAGATGCGGTACGCGGAGAACGAGCCCTTGCAGAGGAGGATTTCGTCCTCCGCCGTGGTGAAGGTCCGGATGAGCAGCTCGATGAGCTCGTTCGAGCCGCTGCCCAGCACGACTTCCTCCGGGCGCACGCCCACGTGCGTGGCCAGCCGGCGCACGAGGTGGAAGGACGTGGCGTCCGGGTAGAGGTGCGTCGCGGTGGAGGCCGTCCGCATGGCCTCCACGGCACGGGGCGAGGGGCCCAGCGGGTTCTCGTTCGAGGCGAGCTTGATGACCCCCTTCAGGCCGTACTCACGCTCGGTCTCTTCAATCGGCTTGCCCGGGACGTAGGGCTTGAGGGTCTCGACGTAGGGTGGAACGAGAGGTCGCATGGGCAGGGCCAGGGGTAATGTCTTCAGCGCCCGGAGAACACGCCCAGCGCGCGGAACTTCGCGTACCGGTCCTTGACCAGTTCATCGGGCGACAGCTCGGCGAGCTGGCCGAGGTGCTTGCGAAGCGTCTTGCCCAGGGCCTCGGCCATCTTCGCCGCGTCCCGGTGGGCGCCGCCGGCGGGCTCGGGCACCACCTCGTCGACAATCTTCATCTCCAGCAGGTCCTTCGCCGTGAGCTTCATCGCGTCCGCCGCCTTGTCCGCCTTGCTGGCGTCACGGAAGAGGATGGAGGCGCAGCCCTCCGGAGAGATGACCGAGTAGACGCTGTTCTGCAGCATCAGCACGCGGTTGCCCACACCGATGGCCAGCGCGCCGCCCGAGCCGCCCTCGCCCACCACGGTGGAGATGATGGGCACCTTGAGCCCGCTCATCACCTCCAGGTTGACGGCGATGGCCTCCGCCTGCCCGCGCTCCTCCGCGCCAATGCCCGGGTACGCGCCCGGCGTATCCACGAAGGTGAGGATGGGCTTCTCGAAGCGCTCGGCCAGCTCCATCAGCCGGCGGGCCTTGCGGTAGCCCTCCGGGCGCGGCATGCCGAAGTTGCGCGCCATGTTCTCCTTGGTGTTGCGGCCCTTCTGGTGGCCCATCACCATGACGGGCTTGCCGTCGAAGCGCGCGAAGCCGCCCACAATCGACGGGTCCTCGCCGAAGTGCCGGTCTCCGCACAGCTCCACGAAGTCCGTGAAGAGGTGGTGGACGTAGTCCAGGAAGTACGGCCGGTTCGGGTGGCGGGACATCTGCACCACCTGCCACCGCGTCAAATCGCTGAAGATCTCCGTCTGGAGCTTCTTGGCCTTCTTCTCGAGCTTGGAGATCTCCGAGGAGAAGTCCACCGAGCCGCTCGTGGAGAGGACCTTGAGCTCCTCGATCTTCTTCTCCAGCTCGATGAGGGGTCGCTCGAAGTCGAGCGCATAGCTGGTACTGGTTGCCATGGCGCGGGACTAGCACCAGGGTATGTCCGCTTTCAACGCGCAAGAGGTTACGCACCCCGCGGAATCGGCGGGCCCTGCCATCCACAGGACGCCATGCTCTTCTCCCCCCTGCTGCTCGCCCTGGCCCTGACGGCCGCCGTTCCCACCCCCACGGCGAGGACGTTGAACACCGAGGGCTTCCGCCTGTACCAGGCCGGCCGCTATCCGGAGGCGCTGGAGAAGTTCCAGGAGGCTGCCCGGGAGGCCCCGGACTATGCGCTCGCCCGCTACAACGTCGCCGCCACCCTGGGCCTGCTGCGCAAGCAGGGCAAGGTGTGCGAGTACAGCGCCCACCGGGACGTCATCGTCGAGCACCTCACCCAGGCGGTGAAGCTGGACGCGCGCCGGTTGGCCCGGGCGAAGGTGGACCGGGACTTCGACGCCATCCGCGACACGCTCGGCTGGCAGCGGCTGCTGGGCCGCACCCCGGAGCGCGAGGCCGACGTGCCCCGCCTCCTGCCCGCCGTCTCCTGGTTCGGCCCGGGCGTGGGCGTCTACGGCACCACCCAGGGCCTGCGCTTCCAGGCCAACGGCAGGGCCGTGCTCTGGACGAAGCAGGTGGGAGACGACGGGAAGCCCCGGCCCGGCGAGGTGCCCGGCACCTACGTCGTCCGAGGCCGCCAGGTGGAGCTGCGATTGAAGGGCCGGGCGCCGCTGGTGGGGACGCTGACCGACACCGGCGCCCTCACCTTTCCCGAGCTGGGCACGTTCACCGACTCACCGTCCGAGTGCGATGCCTGAGACACCCCGGCGGGGAATGACGGCGGCCCACCACTCGGGGTGATGGGGCCCGCACGCTTACACGGCGAGCGGGCAGGCGGCCCTTGGCGCCCACGACGCAAGTGGTCATCGTGCGCAGCGGGGGCGGGGCGGCAGTTCTTTTCGGGGCAGTAACGGGGCTGGAGGCACGCGGGTGGCGGGCCCCCTTTGACTCACCGGCAGGCCGCCTCAGGCTGCCTTGATCTTCGCGGCCGGCGGGGACAGCGCGTACCACGCGGTGCGGAACGCCTTCAGCTCGCGCAGGCCCGCCGGGTGACGGCCGAGCGCCGGAGCCATGGTGACGGGCAGGCCGATCTTCTTTTCAATCGCCTTCGCCGCGTTCAGCTCCAGCTTGCGCCGGTTCTCGCACTTCTCGCAGGTGGACTTGGGGCCCACGCGATTGACGAGCACGCGCTCCACCGGGAGCTTCTTCTCCTTGAGGTACTCCACCAGCCGCTCGGTGCGCGCCGCGGCCAGCTCCTCGCCGCGCGTGACGACGACGAAGCGCGCCTCGCTGGGGGAGGCCAGCGCCTCCTCGAAGCGCTTCACGTGCTTGATCATCGCGGCGATGTCGTCCGCCAGATCACCCAGGCCCTTCGCGCGGTGCTTGCTCAGCACGGTGTGCAGCGCGTTCAGCCACGTCGTGGCCGTCCCCGCCAGCTCCACCACCCGCACCGCCGTCACCACCGGCGAGGAGTCCACGACGATGCGCTTGAAGCGCTCCTGCACCAGTGCGTCCGTGAGGCAGGACAGCGCCGCCAGCTCGTCGATGCCCGGGGGCGCGCAGTCCAGCAGGTTGCGCAGGTAGAGCAGATCCGCCGGAACCTCGCTGCCCGCCTTGGGCGCGCCCTCGAAGGCCTTCTCCGCCTTCTCCTTCAGGCGCTTGCGCAAGGCATTGAACCAGCCGGAGATGTCCAGCTCGCGGGCGTACAGACCCTTGGTGCCCTTCACCTGCGTCTCGGTGTCCGTCAGCCGGCTCTGCAGCACGTCCGACAGCGAGTGCGCCGGATCCGTGGAGATGAGGAGCACCGGCCCCTCCTTCTCGGTCAGCGTCACCGCGGCCGCGGCGGCGCACGAGCTCTTGCCCACGCCACCCTGACCCACGAAGAAGATCAGCCGGGTGGGCGGCAGCGGCGGCGCGGCGATGGGCGGCATGGACGGCGCGCGCACCAGGGCCGGCGGCCCTTCCGCGGCGGCGAACTCCAGCGCCTTCGTCTCCTTGCCACCCGCCCACGCCTTGGCGAGCAGGGCCAGCCCGTCCAGCCCGCGCGGCGCCAGCTCGCGCCGGCCCAGCAGGTTCACCGGTACGGCCTTGTCCAGCGCCTGGTACTTGCGAACGTGAGGGGCCTGGAGGCCCCGGCGGCCCATACACGCCGGACAGCCGTCGCGGTCCTCCACCTGGTTGACGATGATCTCCGTCACCGGCAGCCCGCGCTCGCGAAGCTGCGTGAAGAGCATGCGCGTCTGCGCCTCGGGCACCGGCTCGGCCAGCGCCACGAGGTGGAAGGCCGTGCGCGCGGGGTCCTTCAGCAGCGCCAGCAGCTTCTCCGCCTTCTGGCCCAGCTGCTCCAGGAAGCCCGGCACCGCCGGCTCCGCGGCCTTCTTGCCCTTGCCCGTGGCGGCCGGCTTCTCAGCGCCCGCCTTCACGAAGCCCAGGAACTTGCGCAGCCCCACCGGCAGATCGAACAACCGCAGCGTGTGGCTCGTGGGCGAGGCGTCGACGATGATCCGGTCGAACTCCTTCTCCTTGCCCTCCAGCAGCTCCACGACGTGGAAGAGCCCCACCAGCTCCTCCAGGCCCGGGATGGCCTGCTGGTACAGCTTGCCCATGTCCTCCTCGGAGATGTGCGTGCCCTTCGCCGCGGCCTTCTGCAGCGCGGGCAGGTAGTCCGCGAGGAAGGGCTTCATCAGCGTGGCGGGCTCGAGCTCCAGGGCGTACACGCCGCCCTCGCCCTTGCCCGGCACCAGCTTCGTCGGCTTCGCCGTGAGCTTCTTCTTCACCAGGTCCGACAGGGAGCGCACAGGGTCCAGCGAGACGAGCAGCACCCGTTCCTTCGGCGCGTCCTCCGACAACCGCAACGCGTACGCTGCCGCGAGCGTGGTCTTGCCTGCCCCGCCCTTGCCGCCGAAGAAGTGAAGAACTCGCGCGTCGCTCATTGGGTTGTGGCCTTCCTTGTGCCCCCCCGGCGGCACCTGATGCACACTCCTGGACGGCCTGAAGAAAGGCGTCGGAGTTGCCCGGTGCGTACGTCCTGCGGCCGGGCCCTCCCTGTGGGTGGGAGATTACCGCAGAATCCCCCGTCCAGAGGTCAAAAGTCAAGAATTGACGCGGGGTTTCGAGGCTGGAAGGGCCCTGTTCGGGCTCACCTTTCGAGCCCCCTCCGAGTCCCGCCAAGCGTGCGGAATCCGGAGGGGAATTCCTACCTGACAGGTCAGCGAACGACCAGGCTGTTGGCGCCCATGGGTCCGTCGCCTCCCTGCCCGCCCAGCGGGCCGCCGTGGCCTCCCGGCTGCTGCGCCCGGGCCTCGGCCGCGTAGCGATTGAGCTTGTTGTAGAGCGTCTTCTCGCTCACCCCGAGCACCTCCGCCGTCCGGGCCTTGTTGTTCCCGTTGCGCTGGAGGCTGCCGAGGATGTACTCGCGCTCCACCGCGTCCAGGCTCAAGCCGAAGGGCAGCCGGAAGGTGTGGCGCTCCGGGGCCTTGCCAGCCATGTCCGGCGGCAGGTGCTCGCGGGTGATCAGCTCCCCGTCGCAGAGGATCACCGCGCGCTCCACCGCGTTGCGCAATTCGCGGATGTTGCCCGGCCACTCGTAGTTCTTCAGGACCTCCATGGCCTCGGGGTGCACGCCGTTGACGCGCTTGGCCGAGTCCCCGCGGTACTTGTCCACGAAGTGCTGGACCAGGATGGGGACGTCCTCGCGCCGCTCGCGCAGGGGCGGCAGGTGGATCTGGAACACGTTGAGGCGGAAGTAGAGGTCCTCGCGGAAGCGGCCCGCCTTGATCTCCTGCTTGAGGTCGCGGTTGGTGGCGCACAGCACGCGCACGTCGACCTCAATCTCCACCTTGCCACCCAGCCGGCGCAGCTTCCCCTCTTCCAGGACGCGCAAGAGCTTGGCCTGCAGCTCCAGGGGAATCTCGCCCAGCTCGTCCAGGAACAGCGTGCCGCCGTGCGCCATCTCGAACACGCCGGGGCGGCGCTGATCCGCGCCGGTGAAGGCGCCGCGCTCGTGGCCGAACAGCTCGGACTCGATGAGCGTGGCCGGAATGGACGCGCAGTTGATGGCGATGAAGGGCTTGTCGCGGCGCAGGGACAGGTTGTGCACCGCGCGCGACACGACCTCCTTGCCCGTGCCGGACTCGCCGCTGATGGACACGCTGGCCTTGGACGGGGCCACCTTCTCCACCAGCTCGATGACCTTCCGCATGTTCGCGGACTGGGCGATGAGGTCCGAGGAGCCGAGCTGCTTCAGCCGCCTGCGCAGCGTCTGCACCTCGCGCATCGTCTCCTTCTTCTCCAGCGCCCGGTCGATGCAGACCTTCAGCCGCGCGGTGTCGAGCGGCTTGACGATGAAGTCGTAGGCGCCCTCGCGGATGGCCTCCACGGCGGCGTCGATGGTGCCGCGTCCCGTCAGGAACACCACCGGGCAATCCGGCAGCTCTTCCTTCAGGTTGCGCAGCAGCCACAGGCCATCCGTCTCCGGCATGGCCAGGTCCGACAGGACGACGTCCGGCCGGAACTCGCCCGCCTTGCGGAGGGCGTCATGCCCGTCGAATGCGATCTCGACCTTGTGACCCCAGGTGCTGAGCATCTCCGCCAGCGCCTCGCACGTGTCGCGTTCGTCATCCACGGCCAGGATTCGTGCGCTACCCAAGATGAAGACCTCCCGTACTGCGTCGTGACGCGAAGTTGTCTGAATCCGAAAAAGACGCCGCCGTGAGCCAGGAACGGCGCTCTAGCCGCGAGGGAACACCAGCCGGCACTGACCGCCGCGGATCTGCGGCTCCACGCCCAGCTGCGCACAGCGCAGCTCCAGCGCCGCCACCACCTCCGGCATGGGCTCGGCCGCGCTGCCCGAGTCCTCCACCTCCAGCACCGCATGGGGCCCGTCCGCGCGCACCAGCACCCGCACCGACCCGCCCCCTTCCGCCCGTCGGAAGGCGCGCAGCAGCGACTGCACGAGGAAGAAGCCCACGTCCGACGTGTCCGGCAGCCGCACCCGCACCCCGGCCTCCACCGCCGACTGCACCTGCACCCGGCGCTTGCGGCCCTCGTGGCCCAGCACGCCCAGCGCGCGTGTGGTGGCCTCGGACAGGTCGGCCTCACCCGGCGTCGCGACGCGGTGGACCACGAACTCGGAGAACAACTTCAGGATGCCGTCCACGCGCTGGATCTGATCGCGCATGGCCTTGAGGTTCTTCTCCTGCGACGGAGGCACCTGCCCCGTCTCCGCCTTCAGCTTCTCCGACAGGACTTCCAGGTGGATGGCGAGCGCGTTCAGCGGGTTGCGCACGTCGTGCATCAGGCTGTCCATCAGCGTGGGGACCGCGCCATAGCGGGCCGCGCCCACCATGGGGTCCACCGACTCCTGGACAGAAGGTGCGGAACTGGACACAGCCGTCGAGCTAACCAACGGAAACTCCTCGGGTTTTTGCCGCCTTCCAACGCCGCCGCCCTTACCGGTGCCAAGAGTTAGGGAGCCCCTTCCGGAACGTCAACCCTGGGTCGGTAATTCTTGCCGGAAGCGGCAAATTCCCGTGGAGGGACGCCCACTTGGAGGGGCTCCCGAGTGTCCGTCAGCCGACGAATCCGGGCCATCCGCGATCAGCGCGGGCGGCCCGGTGTTTGGCATTGGACGAAGGTACGATTCACGCCGTCGTCGGCGGGGGGCGCGCGGCCTCGCCCAGGCCGACGAGCTCGAGCTTGAGCCGGGCGGCGAACTCGAAGATGCGCGGGTCCCGGTAGAACTCGCCGAAGACGATGCGCACCAGGCCCGCGTTGGCGATCAGCTTGAAGCACGGCCAGCAGGGGCTGGCGGTGGTGTAGATGGTCGCCCCGTCGATACTGACGCCGTTGGTGGCCGACTGGATGATGGCGTTGGCCTCGGCGTGGACGGTGGCCACGCAGTGGCCGTTCTCCATCATGTGGCCCACGTCGTCGCAGTGCGGCAGGCCGCGGATGGAGCCGTTGTAGCCCGTGGAAAGGATTGTCCTTCCGCGCACGATGACGGCGCCCACGTGCTTGCGATCACACGTGGCCCGCGTGGCCACCTGCTTCGCGATGTCCATGAAGTACTGATCCCACGAAACGCGTCCGGACATCCCTACCTCCCGGCCGGGGTGTAACCCGGCCGGGACGGGATTCCAGTTCTCCACCGGGGCCCGGACGGCCCCGGAGCCCGCTTCGTGGGCTGCCTAACGCCCGGCCGCCTGCGCCACGCCGCCCTCGGTGGCGGCCGCGCGCTCGAGCAGCCGCGCGAAGCCCTTTCCCTGGAGGAACTGGCGCACCTTGGCGCTGGGCGCGGCGAACGTCTCACCGGGCATGGGCACGTCGAAGCTGTAGTTCTGCTCCTGCACCGCGAAGTCCACCTTCGCGGTGCGGTAGCCCTCGACGATGGCCAGCAGCCGGCCCGTCTCCAGGCTGAAGATGCCGCCGCCCGACGCGCCGTAGCCGATGGGCGCATCCGTCTTCACCATCTTCGGGCGCTTCGTCTCCTTGTCCCACTCCACCTGGGACAGCATGCCGCCGGACAGCGACAGCGCGCGGCCGAAGGGGGACGCCGCGACCACGACGTCCTCGCCCAGTTCCAGCTCCGCGTCGTCCGCCAATTCCACCGCCGGCAGCTCCAGGCCCGGCACGCGCACCAGCGCCAGGTCCAGCTCCGGCACGTGGCCCGTGGCCGCCACTTCGCCGGTGTGCTCGAGCACGTCGCCCTGGCGGTCCACCAGCACGTGCAGCACGGGGTCCTTCAGGTGGTCCATCTCCACCGCGTGCGCGTTGGTGACGACCCAGGCCACCGCCCTGCCCTGCTCGTCACGCTCGGAGCCCACCACCACGCCCGACGCGGTGCTGCGCGCCTTGCCGCCTTCCGCAATCTGCAGCCGTACGTTGTGCGGGAGGATGCGCCGCACCTGCTCCTTGCGCGAGGGACGCGGGGCCTCGACCTTCGCGACGACACGCTCCACGACCGGAGCCGCCAGGGGCGCGGGAGCGCTGGCGGCCGGCTGCGAGGGAGCGCTGGCGCAAGACACGAGGGCAAGCAGGGCGGGGACACCCGGGAAGAAGCGGCTCATCGACTCTCCGGCGAGGGGGGACGGCTGCGCTGCGAGGTTCAACTCATTTGCAGCCCGAATCATCCCGGGCCTCTCCCGGCATTGGAAGCAGGCGTCCGGCGTGGCCCCGTCCGCCTGCCCGCTCATGCGAAGGTGTGTTTCACCCGTAGCGCTTCTTCATCAGGAACAGGATGGCGTCCTTCGCGCAGAACTCGCAGTAGCCGTAGCGCTCCGACATCGTCTTGAGCGTGCTCTGCACCTGCGTCTGCTCGCGCGGGGTGAGCTGGTTGCGGTCCTCGGAGAGGTACTTGAGGACGTTCTCCTTGTTCTTGCGCAGCACCCGCTTGCGCTCCTCGAAGTAGTGGTCCCTCAGGCGCCGGAACATGTCCGGGAAGATGCGCGGGTAGTCGATCTCCAGGTCCGGATTGTCCAGCCGGTGCGCGCCGATGGCGGAGATGAGGCCTCGGCGGAACTCGGCGGCCTCCTCGCCCCTGGGCATGACGATGGCCTCCACCTCGGCCATGCGCTGCTCGTCCGGCTTCTCCATCTCCCCGGTGATGCGGTTGCGCATCTTCTCGCCGCGCACCCAGTGGCTGACGTTCTGGATGTAGCGCTCCACCAGCTCGCGGTACTGCCCCTCGGAGACCAGGCCCATGGACTCGCGGACCTCGCCGTCCACCCGGTCCAGGTACTCGGCCTCCGCCACGCGCACGAAGGCGTCATGGTCGTGGTAGCCGTCCACCACCTCCTGCAGGAGGAACTCGTAGACGCTCTTGTCCTTGCAGATGGCCTCCAGCTCCTCCAGCACGGCCAGGGCGTTGAGGCACTTGTAGTCCGGGTTCTGCGCGGCGTTGAACAGCGCCGTCTTGATTTCGCGCGCGCTGGCGCCCGAGCGGCCCTCGTAGTTGGGGTACGCGTCCGACTCCGTGAAGAGCTCCTCGCGCAGCTTCTTGAGCTCCTTGGTGTTGGCCAGGCTCAGCCGGTCCGGCGGGGCGCCCTCCTCGTAGAGGTGCAGCTTCTCCACCGGCGTGACGTGGTCGATGAGCTCCTTCACGTCGTTGGGGTAGCGATCCGGAATGGGCTTCTTCAGGCGGGTGAGCACGGCCCACATGGAGGCGACCTCCGTGGCGTGGGGTGCCACGTGCTTGCCCACGGTGGTCGCGGTGATCTGCGCGTCGTAGATCTGCTGCTCCGTCCGGTAGCGGCGCAGGTACGGCACGCGGACCAGCTCGATGCGCCCCTTGAAGGACGCGAAGTCCGGCAGTTCCTTGAAGGCGCCCAGGTGCTTCTCGTTGGCGGAGGCGATGAGCACCTCGTCCAACTGGAGGACGAAGGGCTCCAATGGCACCTCGCCCGTCTCGCTGAAGCCGAGCAGGTACTTGAAGGCCTCCAGCGGCCGCTTGAGCAGGTCCGCGTACTCGATGAGGCCCCGGTTGGCGTGGACCAGGGGGCCGTGCGGCTCGTAGAGGACGGTGCTGTGCAGGGGGGCGGGCACGTTGAGCTGGGTGCGGTCCGCGGTGATCTGCTGGACCATGGCGTCCACGCTCATCTGCGGCTCCACCGTCACCGTGCCCACCTGGTAGCGGCGCGAGACGTAGAAGCGCTCCACCTGGACGTGGCGCATCACCTTCAGCCAGTCCCCGCCGTACGAGTTGAGCAGCGCGGTGTAGATGCGGCGGCACTTGGAGCACAGCTCCCCGTCCCGCACGTAGTCGGAGAGGATGAAGTCGCCCGTCTCCCCGTCCCCGTTGCCCAGCCCCTTCTTCTTGAGGGCGGTCTCCAGGAGCTTGCGACGCTCGCCTGGCGGCACTGCGAAGAGCGGGTGGTCCCTGAGCTCGCACGGCATCCGCAGGTCGATGGACTCCGCGTCCAGGTGCGCGTAGGTGGTCACCTCCTCCTGGCCGGTGTCGCGCTCGCCGAAGCCGATGGAGCCCTTGATGAGCTTCTCCGACGGGAAGACCCAGGCGATGCGGTAGAGCGCCCCCTGCGGCTGCCGCGAGTACGCCTCCATGCCCTCCTTGAGGGCGTTGACGAGGGTGGACTTGGCGCTGCCGTTGGGGCCGTGCAGGAGGATGAGCTTGTTGATGCGGCCGGCGCGCACGAAGTTGCCGAGCAGGCGGTAGATGGAATTCTGCACCTCCTCCTGGCCGGCCACCCGGTCGCCCTTGTCGCCCCCCGGGGCGTCGAACACCTTGAAGCGCCGGATGGTGCCGGTGGGATGCGGCGCCGTCACCGTGCCGAAGTGGTCCATCACGTCCCGCAGGTACTGGGCGGCATTGCGCGCCTGGGCCTTCGGGTCGTTGAAGAACAGGGAGAGGTATTCCTCGAAGGACAGGATCGACCGGTTCTTGACGAAGTCGGCGTTCACCTGCGCGCCCACTTCCTGCAGATAGCCCTTCGCGTCCACGGGTGTCTCTCCTCGGTACGGGGTCAGTTCGATCTAGCCATGGCGCCGGACGGCCGCACGGCCCCGTCACGCCACGAACTTTTCCGCCGGCCGCGCGGATGTCCAGCCCCCGTCAGGGCGTCTGTTCGGGGCCACGCGGTCCACCCTGGCGAGGGGCCATGCCTCCCACCCGGGGGAGCAGGGGACCAGGGTGTAAGCATACTCGCGCAGGTGTTCGCGGTGAGATAGCGTCCATTCTTCCTCCCTGCGGCCCCCCCACCCCGGAGTCCAAGTACGATGCACAAGGAGCCCATCATCGGCATCGACCTCGGCACGACGAATTCGTGCGCGGCCATTGTCGAGGACAGCGGGAACGTCAAGCTCATCCCCTACAAGGGGGGCGAGTACACCATCCCCTCCATCTTCGCGATCGACGACAAGGGGAACGAGCTGATCGGCTACGAGGCCAAGCGCCAGTGGCAGCTCAACCCGCGCAACACCGTCTACGGTGCGAAGCGCCTGGTGGGCCGGCCCTACGGCAGCGAAGTCGTGGAGACGATGAAGAAGGTCGTGGCGTACAACCTGCGCCCCGGCAAGAAGAACGACGTCACCCTGGACGTGGGGAAGAAGGAGTTCACCCTCCAGGAGATCAGCGCCAAGATCCTGGCGAAGATCCGCGAGGTCGCCTCCAACTACCTGAAGATGCCCATCAAGCGGGCCGTCGTGACGGTCCCCGCCTACTTCAATGACAGGCAGCGCCAGTCGGTGAAGGACGCGGGGAAGCTCATCGACCTGGAGGTGGTGCGCATCATCAACGAGCCCACCGCCGCGGCGCTGGCGTACGGCGTGGGCAAGGGGCTCAAGGAGAAGGTCGTCATCTACGACCTGGGCGGCGGCACGTTCGACGTGTCCATCATCGAGATCCGCGACAGGGTCTTCGAGGTGAAGTCCACCGGCGGCGACGTCTTCCTGGGCGGCATCGACTTCGACAACGCCATCATCCACCACGTCCTCAAGGACTTCGCGGCCAAGACGGGCATCGACCTGGCCACGGATCCGGTGGCCATGCAGCGCATCAAGGACCTGGCCGAGCGCACCAAGATCGACCTCTCCGCGCGCGAGGAGGTGCCGTTCAACATCCCCTTCATCACGATGACGTCGCAGGGCCAGCCCCTGAACATCGAGATGAAGTTCACCCGGAAGATGCTGGAGCAGCTCACCAACCAGCTCGTGGACCGCACGCTGCAGATGGTGGCGCGCGTGCTGGTGGACTCCGGGCTGTCCACGAAGGACGTCGACGAGGTGATGCTGGTGGGCGGGCAGACGCGCATGCCCATCGTCCAGGACCGGCTGACGAAGTTCTTCGGCAAGCCGCCCAGCAAGGGCGTGCACCCGGACGAGGCCGTCGCCATTGGCGCGGCGCTCTACGCGCACTCGCTGCAGGACGACACCAACCTGCGCATCCAGCTGCTGGACGTGATTCCCATGGCCATCGGCCTGGAGAAGGCGGGCGGCGCGTTCCACACCGTCTTCCCGCGCAACGCGCCCATCCCCAACGCCAAGCAACTGCTGGCCACCACCAGCATGGACAACCAGACCGAGCTGGCCATGCGCATCTACCAGGGCGACCACGATCTGGTGGCGCGCAATGACCTGCTCGGCGAGTTCACCTTCTCCGGCATCCAGCAGGCCCGCGCCGGCGGCGTGCAGGTGGAGATCACCTTCGACGTGAACGTGGAAGGCATCCTCACCATGCGCGCGCGTGATCCGTCCACGGGCAAGGAGATGAAGACCACGGTGCGGGTGACGCAGAGCTGAAGCGCCCTGCCCTCCCCCGCTGCTATCGGGAGGGCCCGGCCGCCCGCACCGCCGTCCCCGGCTCGTCGTGGGGCTGGGACGGCACGAAGGGCGTGGCCTCGTCCGGGGCCACGCGGGTGTCGCCTTCGCGGCGCACCAACTCGAAGACGGCCACCGGCGCACCCGCCCCGTGCAGGGCCTGCTCGCCCAGGGGCGTGTACTCGAAGGGCTGCTTCGCCAGCTCACGAGCACGGGCGCTGACCAGCACCTGTCCCCGCACGGCCACGGCGGCGAGGCGCGAGGCGGTGTTCACCACGTCGCCCAGCACCGTGTAGTCCAGCCGGCCCGAGGCCTTGGCACCGATGCTGCCGGACACCAGCTCTCCCGAGTCCAGGCCGATGCAGACGCCGTGGGCGTACGGGGCGCTCTCGCCGCCGCGGTCCGCCAGCGTGCCGAGCTGCCGGCGGATGGCGATGCACGCCTCCTGCGCGCGGTCCGCGTGGCCCGGCCCCCGGAAGACGGCCATGACGGCGTCCCCGATGAACTTGTCCACCGTACCGCCCCGCGACAGCACCTCCGGGACGATGGCCTCGAAGTTGGCGTTGAGCCGGCGCAGCGACTCCGCGGGTGGCTCCTGGTGGAGCACCGGGGTGAAGGCGTCCACGTCGACGAACACCACCGAGCCCTCCACCCGCTCCCCCGCCAGCGCGTCCGAGCCCTGCAGCAGCGGAGGCAGCCGCTCCAGCACACCGCCGGGGACGAACATGCGCAGCAGGCCGTTCTCCTCCGTGGAGCGGATGGTGCTGCGCAGCTCGCGCACGTGCTTCAGCGTCTTGACGAGCGTCGTCTCCAGGTCCGGGAAGTCGATGGGCTTGGTGATGAAGTCGTAGGCGCCGCGGTTCATCGCCGTGCGGATGTTGTTCATGTCGCCGTAGGCCGACACGATGATCACCCGCGTCAACGAGCTGACCTCGCCCACGCGCGACAGGAAGGTGAGCCCGTCCATGCGCGGCATGTTGATGTCGCAGAGGACGACCTGGACGTCGGGGTGCTGGCGCAGCTGCTCCAGCGCCTCTTCACCGTCCGCGGCGAAGAGGAACTGGTAGACGGAGCGGCGGATCTGCTTGCGGAAGCTCTGCTCCATCAGCACGACGATGTCCGGCTCGTCGTCCACCACCAGCACCTTCGCCGGGCGCGACGGGCGGCCCGCGTCCACGCGCGAGGTGAAGGCCGCGGCCAGCTCGTGCGCGGACTGGTAGCGCTTCGAGGGCTCCGGGTCCAACGCGCGCGCGAAGAAGGCGTCCACCTCCGCGCCCAGCTCGGGGACGATGCTGGAGGGCGGCGGAGGCGGCGGGGGCACCTGGCCCAGGCGCATCTGCCGCAGGGACTCGAGGGCGAACGGGTGCTGCCCGGTGAGCGCGCGGTACGCGACGACGGCCAGCGCCCAGAGGTCGCAGCGGTGGTCCAACCGGGGCTCGATGCCGCGCAACTGCTCCGGGCTCATGTAGCGGGGCGTGCCCGCCATCTCCTCGTCCGGGTGGGGCTTCGCCGCGCCCCCGGACATCAGGAGCGCGAGCCCGAAGTCGAGCACCTTCACCAGCTCGCCGCTGGCGGAGCGGGCGAGGAAGATGTTCGCGGGCTTGAGGTCGCGGTGGATGACGCCGGCGGCGTGGGCGGCCGTCAGCGCGCGGGCCGCCTGGGTGAGGACCCGGTCCACCATGGCCAGGGACAGCCGCTCGCGGCGGTTGAGGAGCGCCTCCAGGTCCTCCCCGTCGAGCAGCTCCATCACGATGTAGGGCGTGTCGCCGGACAGGTCGCAGTCGTGGACCTGGATGACGTGCGGGTTCTGCAGCCGGGCAATGGCCTGCGCCTCCCACTCGAACTGCTGGCGCGCGAGCGGAGCCGGGGCACAGTGGGACGCCATCAGCTTCATCGCCACGTGACGCTGGAGCTTGGGATCCAACGCCACCCAGATGGTGCCCATGCCGCCACCGGCGATGCGTCGCTCCAGGACGTACCTGCCGCCAACGGTCTGGCGATCGGACATGCCGTGTTCATCCATGGTGGTGGCCTCGGGGGGGTCCGCCCCGTGCGACGGGAGTGGGGGGCTCCCGCAAAGACGCGCGAATCTTCGCACACCCTGTCTATCGGGGGTACTGCGTCACGCAGGTATCACCCTGCCTTCCTGGCCAGACGGGCAGGCGGATCATTCAGGGGACACCGTCAGCGCGCCCTACCCGACACGGCGTACTCGCGCCCGCGTCTGGATCATTCCCGACGCCCGGGCCCGGGCATGCTGGGCCCCGGGGTGCTTCCATCCCCCTCCACACCGGGTTGGGTTGCGAGCCCCGGAAGGCAGGGATAGCCTCGCACCTCACGGGGGGCCGCCCCTGGGCGCGCACGGGTGGAGCAATGACCGAGGTCCCCGGCTACCAGGCTGTCATCGAGCTGACGTGCGCGCTCTCCAGCGAGCTCGTCCCGGGCAGGCTGATGGGCAGGCTGCTCACCTGGGCCCTCGAGCACACCGGCGCGCGGCGCGGCGTCCTCGTCCTGAAGAAACCCGAGGGCCTGATCATCGCGGCCGAGGGCTCGGCGGAGGCCGAGGACGTACTGGTGGAGCAGGCCGTGCCGGTGGAGTCGTGCACCGTGCTCCCGGCCTCCGTCATCCTCCACGTGATGCGCACGGGCGAGGCGGTCCTCCTCCACGACATGGCGTCCGGTGAGGCCTTCTCCGAGGACCCCTACTTCCTCCGCGCCGCGCGGCCCGCGTCCCTGCTGTGCAGCCCGCTCGTGAAGGAGGGCTCGGCCACCGGCGCGCTCTACCTGGAGAACGACGCCGCACGCGGGCCCTTCACGCACGAGCGGCAGGCGTTGCTGCGCCTGCTGTCGCGCCACGCCGCCGTCTGCCTGGAGAACGCCGCGCTGTGCGCCCGCCTGAAGGAGCGGAACGAGGCGCTGGAGCGCAACGTCGAGGAGTTGCGGCAGCAGTTGGTGGCGCAGGACAAGCTCGCGTCCCTGGGCGCGCTCACCGCCGGCATCACCCATGAGCTGCAGAACCCGCTCAACTTCGTCACCAACTTCTCCAACCTGTCCACGCGGTTGGCCATCGAGCTGGAGGAGACGCTGCGCGGACGGGGCGGCCAGCTGGATGCCGAGGCGCTGGAGGACACCCTGGGGCTCGTGGAGGACCTGCGTCAGAATGCGCAGCGCATCCACACCCACGGCAAGCGCGCGTCGGACATCATCAAGACGATGCTGCGCCACTCACGCCGCTCCGAGGGGACGCGCTCGCGCGCGGACTTCAACACGCTGGTGCGCGACAGCCTCGGCCTGGCGGTGCAGGGGCTGCGCAGCCGCTCGAGCGGCACCACCGTGCAGACCGAGTCCGAGCTGGACGCCACCGTGGGCACGGTGGAACTGGTGGCCAGCGACATCAGCCGCCTGTTCATCAACATCCTCGAGAACGCCTTCTACGCGACGCTGCAGAAGCAGCAGAAGGCCGGCGTCGGCTTCACCCCGTCCGTCCACATCCGCACCCGCCGCCTCGGAGACAAGGTCGAGCTGCGCGTGCGCGACAACGGCACCGGCATCCCCGAGCACGTGCGCGCGAAGCTCTTCGACCCGTTCTTCACCACCAAGCCCGCGGGCGTGGGCACCGGCCTGGGCCTGTCGCTGTGCCACGACATCGTCCAGGAGCACCACGGCGAGATTCGCGTGGAGAGCGCCCCCGGCGAGTACGCCGAGTTCATCATCACCCTGCCCGCCCCCGCCGCGGCCTCCGCGGCCTGAAATAGCGAAGGCCCCTCTTCCCGGCTGGGAAGAAGGGCCTTCTTGCTTCGAGGAGAAGCGCGGCGGCTAGGCCGTCTTCTTCTCCTTCTCCATCACGAGCTGCGGAGGCTCGTGCTTGGTGATCACCTGCTCGGTGATCTTGCACTCCTTGACGCCCTCGCGGAACGGCACGTCGTACATGATCTCCAGCATCGCGTCCTCCAGGATGGCGCGCAGGCCGCGCGCTCCGGAGTGACGGCGCATCGCCTCGCGGGCAATGGCGCGCAGCGCTTCCTTGGTGAAGGTCAGCTTCACCTTCTCCATCTCGAAGAGCTTCTGGTACTGCTTCACCAGCGCGTTCTTCGGCTGCGAGAGGATGATGACGAGGTCCTCTTCCTTCAGGTCGTTCAGCGTGGCGATCATGGGCAGGCGGCCGATGAACTCGGGAATCATCCCGAACTTCATCAGGTCCTCCGGCTCCGTCAGCGCCAGCAATTCGCCCACGCTGCGCTCCTCGCGGTGGGTGATCTTCGCGCCGAAGCCCAGGCCCTTCTCACCCACGCGGCGCTTGATGACGCCGTCGATGCCGTGGAAGGCACCGCCGCAGATGAAGAGGATGTTCGTCGTGTCGACCTGGACGTACTCCTGCTGGTTGTACTTCTTCCCGCCGCGCGGCGTGACGTTGGCGCGGGTGCCCTCGATGATCTTCAGCAGGGCCTGCTGCACGCCCTCGCCGCCGACGTCGCGGGTGGCGCTCGGCATGTCACCCTTGCGGGCAATCTTGTCGATCTCGTCGATGTAGACGATGCCGCGCGCGGCCTTCTCCACGTCGTAGTCGGCGTTGTGGAGGAGGTTCTGGATGATGTTCTCCACGTCCTCGCCCACGTAGCCGGCCTCGGTGAGGCTGGTCGCGTCGGCGATGGTGAAGGGAACATTGAGGAAGCGCGCCAGGGACTGGGCCAGCAGCGTCTTGCCGCTGCCCGTGGGACCGATGAGCAGGATGTTGCTCTTGCTCAGCTCCACGTCCTCGCCGCCGGGACTCTTCACTCCGGGGCGCGGCCGGGCGGCCGGCTTCTTCTGGTAGATGCGCTTGTAGTGGTTGTACACCGCCACCGCGAGGACCTTTTTCGCCTGGTCCTGGCCAATGACGTAGTCGTCGAGGAACGCCTTGATCTCCGCCGGTGTCGGCAGGGAGACCTGGGGCTTGCCTTCCTCTCGCTCGTTCTCATCCGCGATGATGTCGTTGCAGAGCTTGATGCACTCGTCGCAGATGTAGACCGTCGGCCCGGCAATCAGCTTGCGGACCTCGCGCTGCGATTTTCCGCAGAACGAACAGGACAGGTTGACGTGGTGCTCCTTCTTCACTGCCGCCTCCGAGTTCGCCGACCCCGGGTCCCCCGGAGCCTACTACGCCGTCCACCGCTCCCCTACCCTCACGGCCTGCCCACGTCTCGAACAGCCGTCAGGCCCACCTACATGGGGCCCTGAACCACTATAGGGCCCTCCCCTTCGGGCAGGAAGCCCGGCGGTACAGGCCCGTTGCCGAGCGTACATGCCCGGCCACGGGTCAGCGTTCAGTAACAGCGGTTCAGGCGTCCGTCACGCCCGCGGCGATGTCCTCCACGTCCTCGGCCAGGGCGGACGCTCGCTCGGCGACGGCGTTCGGGATCCGACGGCACCCCGCCAGCTCACTGGCGAGCTTCCGAGCCATCTGCGCCAGCTTGCGCACCTGGGCGCTCTCCGGCGGGGGCTCGGGGGCCGGGCGCGGGAAGCGCTCGGTGAACTCCTTCTTCAGCTCTGTCGGGGACTTTTCCGGGCTCCAGATGCTGTCGCGGAGGGACTTGTACTCGGTGGGTGAGAGTTGCCCCCGCTCCTCCGCGTCGGCCAGGACTTCAATCACCTCGAAGGCAGGCGCCTTCTCGGGGAACTCCTGCGCCTTGAGCTCTTCCTCGGGCTCGTGCTTGGCCAGGAAGCTGAACGACCGGGTGAGCTTCAGGGCCGTCTGCTTCTTGATGTGCAGCTCCTTGAGACAGTAGGCCTCGAAGGTGGGATAGCCCCACTCCTCGAATTTGGCCTCGTCCCGGACCTGAACGAGCAACTGGCCCAGCTCGGCCCAGGTGGACTTGAAGCGCTTGGCGGCCACCAGCACGGTGTGCCGGAAGGTCCCCGGGGGAACGCTCAGCGCCTTCTTCGCAATCTCGACCTCGGCAACGGAAGCAGCGGACATGGCCCTGGTATCGGCCATGCCCGGGGGGTGGGCAAGAAAGTGTCCCTACCCCCGCTTGCCGATGGTGAACGACAGGCCCACCGTGGCGCGCTCGCCCTCGTACGCCCGGAAGGGCCACTTCTGCAGTTCCTTGAAGAGGCACTCGTAGAGGGGCCCGTTCTTGAACTGCGGGTTGTCCACCCAGAGCTTGGACACCTTGCCGTCGTTGCCGATGACGAACTCCAGGGGGATTTTCGCGTAGAGGCCCGGCGTGCGCTCGGCCTCGTCCTTCAGGCACTTGAAGAGCGTGGACTTGTTGCCGGCCACCACCCGGTTGATGGCGGACTGGTCGAACTGCTGCGTCATCTCCAGGCCGTCCGGGTCCGTGCTCACGCTGCCGGCCGGGCGCGGCGGGCGCTTCGGGTCGGCGCGGGTGGCGGAGGCCACGGCCGTCTTGCCGGTACCGGTGGTGCCGGTGGTGCCGGTGGCGGGCTTCGTGGTGGAGCCCGGCTCCGTCCCCGGACGGCGCGTGCCGTTGGTGGGGTACTCGAAGAGTTCCTCCTCGTCGGCGCGGGCCTGGGCGAGACGGATGGTGGGCGGCTCCATCTCGATGCCGTCGAACTCCTCCTCACCGCCGAGCCACCCGTAGACGGCGGCGTTGCGCGCCACCCACAGTCCACCGACGCCCAGCAGCACCACCAGCACGCCCGCGCCGGCACCAAGATAGGTCAGCCGCTTGCGGGACTTCTCGCGCTCCACCAGGACGGCGGCGTCCACGCGCGCGCGGGCCTCCGCGCGGGCCACGTGCACCCGGAAGGCGTCCACATCCGCCATGCGCTGGAAGTGGCGCTCCCCCGCGGGAGCCACCGGCGTGTCCGGGGTCAGCTCCCCCGAGACGAGCTTCTCGACAATCTGCCCGCCGCTCACGGGCCCCAGGACGAGGTCCCCCTGTCGAAAGAGCCAATGTCCTTCCACATCCACCACAAAGTCTTGTCCGGCCGCCATTTCGCGCGCGAGTATCCCGTGTTCCCCCACACACTCGCAACGCCGTGCTCCAATCGACTTCCAAGCGGATTCCCGTCGCACTGTGGATCTGGTACCGCGGCGGAAACTTCCGTGGCTTCCAGCGTCAGCCGGAGGGGCCCACCGTGCAGGCGTCGCTCGAGGAGGCGCTGGCGTCCGTCGGCGTGCCGGCCACCATCATGCCTGCGGGGCGCACAGATAGGGGCGTCCACGCGCGGATGCAGGTGGTGAGCGTGCGGCTGGAGCCGGGGGACTCGGCGGAAGCGCTGGAGAAGCGGCTGCCCGCCCGCCTGCCGGATGGCCTGGGACTGTGCGCGGTGCGCCGGCCCGGCTCCTTCCATGCGCAGTGGAGCGCGAGCGGCAAGGCGTACCGCTACCGGCTGCGGCTGGGCGGGACTCCCGACGCTGCGTGGGCGCCCTACTCGCTGGACGTCGCCGGTGAGCCGCTCTTGCAGCGCGGCGCACGGGTGACGCCCGAGCGGCTGGAGGCTCTGCTGGGCCAGGCGGTGGGGACGCGGGACTTCATCGCCTTCCATGAGAAGTCCAGCCCCCGAAAGCCGCGCACCCTGGAGTCCGCCACCCTGCAGGCGCTGGGCGGGGGGCTCTACGAGGCGAAGCTGGGCGGGGACGGCTTCGCGCGCTACCAGGTGCGCTACCTCGTGGGGAGCGCGCTGAAGGTGGCGGCGGGACTGCTGCCAGAAGAGGCGTGGATGGCGGCGCTGGAGACGGGGTCGGCCGTGGAGGGCTTCAAGGCGCCCGCGCATGGCCTGATGCTCTGGGAGGTGCGCTACCCTCCCGGGTTGGACCCCTTCACCGCCGCAGAGCGCCTCCACCCTCCGGGGCTTCCGCTGGAGCCACCCTTCGTTTCGGGGTGACGCGCGGCGGGGTCCGAGCAGCGGTCGTCAGTCGACCAGCCGCTCCTCGTACTTCGCCAGCAGGTCCGAGATGGCCTCCCGCAGGTACTCGCTCTGACGGATGCGCGTGGAGCGCGACAGCTCCTTCAGGGCATCGAGCTTCTCGCGGTTCAGCCGGAAGACCACTGAGGTGAGGCGGGGATTCATGTCCAAGTGCGCGACCTCCTACAGATGCGCACACCATCTCACAGACCTCGGGGATCGCAATTTTTTCACTGCGATCCGACCGGGAAGATCCACTGCACCCCGGTGAAGGCTTCGGCATCCCCGCGCAGGCCTGATCCGAACCCGAGCGTGAGTCCCAGCCCGCCGAACACCGCGAGCCGCTCGGAGAAGGTGTGTCTGAGGCCCAAACCTACGCGAGGCCCCACCCACGGCCCAGAAAACGGCCTCACGAGGACGCCCACGTCGAAGAAGGTCTGCCACGCGTCGACACCGAAGAAGTTCCGGTAGCCCCCGGCGAACGACAGATCCGGCCCGCGCAGGCTGCCGCGGATCAGCACGAAGACCTCGTCCCCGTCGTAGCCCACGGTGCGGGTGCCCGCGAGGTCCAGGTGCGCGTCCGCGCCCTTCTCCGCGTCGCCGTCGCCCCGGTCGATGTACTCGGTGTACGCGACGCCCGGTCCGAGGATCAGCGAGAGGGCGCGGCGGTCCTCGTAGTAGGGCGTGTCGACGGGCTCCGCGGCCGAGGCCGCGGAGGGCAGCGCCACCACGAGGAGCGGGAGCATCGTGGATACCCCGTGTGTCAGCCAGGACCCCCATCCAGTCATCACGCGGCGCTCGGGAATCATCGGTGGGCGCGCGTTCTACCAGCGTTCGCCGGCCATGAGTGGAGCAGGCGTCCCCTCCCCTGCTGACCCCCACTTGAAGTCACACCGGGCTCTAGCGCTCCGCGTCTTGCGGTTCCTGTGAGGCGACGATGAAAATGCCGCCATTCCTGAAACGGCGTGTAGCCCCTTCACCAAGGTCTTCCAGGTTGGAAGCCACGGTGGGAGGGGGACGAGCGCCCAGTGGGGCACGAGGAAGCCGTGGCCTTCGAAGCAGAAGAGCGAACCATCGCCGCCGACGTGGACTCCCTGTTCACGCCGAACACCGGCTCGGGCACGGGGGAAATCTCCTCCAGCCCGTCGTACGGGGACACGCCGTCGGAGGGACAGGAGCACCTGCCCCGGCCCGGTACGCGCATCCACCACTACGAGCTGATCCGCCAGCTCGGCAGTGGCGGCATGGGCACCGTCTTCCTCGCGCGTGACACCCGGCTGGGCCGCCGCGTGGCCATCAAGTTCCTGCACACGACGGACCCGGACGTCACCCGGCGCTTCATCCGCGAGGCGCAGGCCACCGCGCTGTGCAGCCACGAGAACATCGTCATCATCTACGAGGTCGGCGAGTTCCAGGGCAGCCCGTACATGGTGCTGGAGTTCCTCCAGGGCCAGCCGCTCAACAAGCTGGTCAAGGGCAGCCAACGCCTGCCGCCCTCGCGCGCCGTGGAATTGATGGTGCCCGTCGTGCGCGCCCTCGTGTGCGCGCACGAGCGGAAGATCGTCCACCGTGACCTCAAGCCCGACAACGTCATCGTCACCGACTCGGGCGGCATCAAGGTGCTGGACTTCGGCATCGCCAAGGTGCTCCAGGGGGCGGAGTCCTCGGTGGAGGTGGACCTCGACGAGGCCCGGCCCGCCGAGCCCGCACCCGCTGACGCCGACGGTGGCCGGGAGAAGGCCGAGCTCACGCGCACCGGCGCCATCATGGGAACCATGCCGTACATGTCCCCGGAGCAGTGGGGCATCGGCGTGGACATCGACCACCGCACGGACATCTGGGCGGTGGGCATCATGCTGTTCCGGATGCTGGCCGGAAAGCACCCGCTGGACCCGCTGTACGGCCCGCAGCTCATGGTGACGGCGCAGCTCGACGAGCCCATGCCCCGCCTGGGCGACATGTGTCCGGACGTGCCGCCGGACCTGGCGGCCGTCGTGGACCGCTGTCTCTACAAGCCCAAGGATGAGCGTTTCCCGGACGCGGCGTCGCTGCTGCAGGCGCTGGAGCCCTTCCTCCCCGGCCGCTACAGCCGGGAGCTGCGCGTCGACGAGAGCCCCTACGCGGGCCTCAGCTCCTTCCAGGAGTCGGACGCGGACCGCTTCTTCGGCCGCTCGCGCGAAATCGCCGCGCTGGTGAACCGCATCCAGGACCGGCCGCTACTGGCCATCGTCGGGCCCTCTGGCACGGGCAAGTCGTCATTCGTACGCGCCGGGCTCGTGCCCGTGCTCAAGCGCTCCGGCGAGAAGTGGGAGTCGCTCGTCATCCGCCCCGGCCGCCAGCCGCTGGCGGCATTGGCCAGCATCGTCGCGCCCCTGGTGAGCAGCTCCACCACGCTGGAGGGCGACATCCAGGAGCAGCGACAGCTCGTCGAGCGCCTGGCCCAGGAGCCCGGCTACGTCGGCACCGTGCTGCGCAGCCGCGCCCGTCGCTCGCGCCGCAAGCTGCTGCTCTTCGTGGACCAGTTCGAGGAGCTCTACACGCTGGTGCCGGACGCGCAGGAGCGCCTGGCCTTCACCGCGTGCCTCGCGGGCCTCGCGGACGACGCCACGTCCCCCGTGCGCGTGGTGCTGTCCCTGCGCTCCGACTTCCTGGACCGGGTGTCCGAGGACGAGCGCTTCATGGCGGAGCTGAGCCAGGGCCTCTTCTTCCTCTCTCCGCCCAACCGCGAGGGCCTGCGCGACGCGCTGGTGCAGCCGGCGGAGATGGCCGGCTACCGCTTCGAGACGCCGCAGCTCGTGGAGCACATGCTCGAGCACCTCGACGCGACGCAGGGCGCACTGCCGCTCCTCCAGTTCGCGGCGACGCTGCTGTGGGAGCAGCGCGACACGGCGAGCAAGGTGCTCACCGAGCGCAGCTACCAGTCCATGGGCGGCATCGCCGGAGCGCTCGCCACCCACGCCGACAGCGTCCTCGGGGAGCTGTCCCACGCGCAGCAGGCGCTGGTGCGGGCCGTCTTCCTGCGCCTGGTGACGCCGGAGCGCACGCGCGCCATCGTCTCCATGGGGGAGCTGCGCGAGCTGGCGAAGGACGCGGGCGAAATCCAGCGCCTCATCGACCACCTCGTCCAGGCGCGCCTGCTGGTGGTGCAGACGGGAGGCGGCGCCACGGGCGCGACGGTGGAACTGGTGCACGAGTCGCTGCTGCACAGCTGGCCCACGCTGCGCCGGTGGCTGGACGAGGGCCAGGAGGACACGGCCTTCCTGGAGCAGCTGCGCAACGCGGCCCGGCAGTGGCAGGCGAAGGGCTTCGACGCCGGCCTGCTGTGGCGCGGTGAGGTGGTGGAGGAGGCGCGGCGCTTCCAGCGGCGCTACCGCGGGGAGCTGCCGAAGCTCCAGCGGGACTTCCTGGAGCACGTCCTCGCCCAGGAACTCAAGTCCGCGCGCCGCCGCCGGGCGCTCGTCATCGGCAGCACGGCGTTCCTCGGCATCCTGGCGCTCGCCGCGGTGATTGCGCTGGTGGTCATCCGCAACGCGCAGCAGGAAGCCGAGCGCCAGGCCGTCATCGCCAAGAGCGCCGAGTCCGAGGCGCGCGAGGCGGAGACGGTGGCGCGCACGCGCCTGGCCGAGGTACAGGCCAAGGAGCTGCAGCGGCAGAAGGCCCAGGAAGAGGCCGAGGCCGCCAATGCCCAGGTCGCCGTCGCCAACGACGAGCTGCAGCGCAAGAACGACGAGCTGCTGGACGCGCTGGAGAACGCCAACAAGTCGCAGCTCAAGGCGCGCTTCGCGAAGCGGTACGCGGAGAAGAACGCCGTGGCCGCGCGCAAGGCCCAGGATGAAGCCATCCATGCCGCGAAGCAGCTCCAGTCCCTGCTGCGCCGGGAGCAGGAGCGCGTCCAGCGCCTGCAGACCCAGCTCGGCAGCCCCGTCATCGACGAGTTGAAGTGAAGCCCACGGGAATGGTGATGAAGCGCTCCACAATCGGACTCCTCCTGTCGCTCGCGCTCCTGGTGCCCGTGGCGACTCCGGCCGCCGCGCAGGGCGAGTCCCCGGCCTCGGCCCCGACGAAGAAGCCAGTGCGCAAGGGCGTGAAGCCTTCCTCTTCCGCGAACGGGACGAAGCGCGTGCGCAAGGCCGCGAAGTCCTCCGACCCGCTGGCTCCGGACGCTCCGCGCGCCGCCAAGACGACGAAGCGCCGCCTCCGCAAGGGCGCGGCGGCCACTCCCGCCGAGCCCACCGCCGAACCTGTTGCGGAGCCCCTGGAGGTGACAGCGCCCGAGGCGTCCGCGGCCGCCGCCACGCCTCCGGACATCACGCCCGCCGAGCGACGCTCGTCGGTGGTGCTGTCCGGCGACGAGCGCCCCTGGGCCCGGGGCGTGCCCCAGCCGAAGCAGCAGGTCGCCATCGACCTGTTCCGCTCGGCCAACGCGCTGCTGAAGGAGTCCTTCTTCCTGAAGGCGGCGGAGCAGTACCGGCAGGCGCTCGCGTCGTGGGACCACCCCGCCATCCACTACAACCTGGCGCTGGCGCTGCTGAACCTGGACCAGCCCATCGAGGTCCGCGAGCACCTGGAGGCGGCGATGCGCTACGGCGAGGCACCGCTGGACGCCGAGAAGCTGGAGAGCGCCCGCGCGTACAAGGCGCTCGTCGAGAAGCAGCTCGCCTGGGTGGACATCTCCTGCGAGACACCGGGGGCCTCGGTGGTGATGGACGGCAGGCCCCTGTTCATGGGCCCCGGACGCCATTCGGGCTGGGTCCGCGCTGGCCCGCATTCGCTCGTCGCCACCGGGGAGGGCTACCTCACCCAGGAGCAGAGCCGCACGATGTCCCCGGGCGAGAAGGTGACGCTGGACCTCAAGATGTTCACCTCCGAGGACCTCATCCAGTATCGGAGGAAGTGGTCCGCGTGGAAGCCCTGGGCGGTGGTGGGCGCTGGCGCTGCGCTCGCGGCGGGCGGAGGACTGCTGCACATGATGGCCCGTGACGACTACTCCCGCTTCGACACGGCGATTGCAAGCTGCGGGGGCTGTGTGCCGGAGCCCGCCGTCGCGGACCAGCGCACCCGCGGAGACACCTTCCAGAAGGGCGCCTTCGCCGGATACGCCGTGGGCGGCGCGGCACTGGTGACGGGCGCGGTGCTCGTCTACCTCAACCGGCTCCAACCCCACCAGGTCGACCCGTCCGAGGCCACGAAGCCGTCGGCGAGCGTTACCCCCCTCCTCGGCGCTGGCGGCGGCGGCGCCTCCGCGACGTTCCGTTTCTGAGGCCCACCATGCGACGCAACGCCTCCCCTTCCCTGTCCCCCGGGCTGCTCGTCCTGCTCGCGCTGGTGCTGCCGTTCCTCTCCTGCGTGAAGCCGGAGAGCGTGACGTGCCCCTCGGGCCTCGTCTGTCCCTCCGGCCAGCAGTGCGCGGCCCGACAGGACGTGTGCATCCAAGACTCCTGTGGCGACGGCATCGTCCAGGCCGGTGAGGACTGCGACGACGGCAACATCCTCGCGGGCGACGGTTGCAGCGCGGACTGTGGCTCGAACGAGACCTGCGGCAACGGCACCGTGGACGTCGTCGCCAACGAGGTCTGCGACGACGGGAACACCCAGAACGATGACGGCTGCAGCGCCAACTGCCGCTCCAGCGAGATGTGCGCCAACGGCACGGTGGACAGCAGCGTGGGCGAGAAGTGCGATGACGGCAACTCGCGCTCGGGCGACGGCTGCAGCGCGGACTGCCTCTCCACGGAGTTCTGCGGCAACGGCTACGTGGACGTCACCCGCGGCGAGAAGTGCGACGACGGCAACAACGACAGCGGCGACGGGTGCAGCGGCGACTGCCGCTCCGAGGAGAGCTGCGGCAACAACATCGTCGACGTCGCCCGGGGCGAGAAGTGCGACGACGGCAACAACGAGAGCGGCGACGGCTGCGGCTCCGACTGCCGCTCCGACGAGTCGTGCGGCAACGGCATCATTGATGTCGCGGCCGGGGAGGTGTGTGACGACGGCAACGCCGCGGATGGCGACGGCTGTGCCTCCGACTGCCGCTCGGGCGAGGGCTGCGGCAACGGCGTGCGCGACCTGGACGAGGAGTGCGACGACGGCAACGCCGTCGACACCGACAACTGCCTCCACAACTGCAAGCTGCCCCGCTGCGGCGACGGCGTCACCGACCGGCAGTCCCCCGGGTTGGAGCAGTGCGACACGGCGGGCGAGTCACCGGAGTGCAACGCCAACTGCACCGTGCAGGCCTGCGGCGACGGCTTCGTGAACGTCAGCGCCAGCGAGCAGTGCGACAACGAGGGCGCGGTGAACTCCGCCAACTGCGACGCCGACTGCACCATCGCCTTCTGCGGTGACCGCTTCCGCAACCCCGCGCGGGGCGAGCAGTGCGACACGGGCGGCAACTCCATCACCTGCGACTCGGACTGCACCCTGCCCCTCTGCGGTGACGGCCTGCTCAACGTAAACGCCAACGAGGCGTGCGACTCCGGCGGAGACTCCTCCTTCTGTGACTCCGACTGCACGCCCGCCTTCTGCGGCGACGGCCACCACAACGCGGCCGCGCGCGAGGAGTGCGACGACGGCAACGACACCGAGGAGGACGACTGCCTCAAGGGCTGCGTGCGCAACACCTGCGGCGACAGCTTCGTGGACCTGGAAGGCCCCACCGTGGAGGCGTGCGACGACGGCAATCGGTTCACCGAGACGGAGTGCACCTACGGGACGCGTAACTGCACGCGCTGCAACGCGGCGTGCTCGGCCCCCCTCACGCTCACCGGCCGCTACTGCGGCGACGGCGCCCGGAACGACGACAGCGAGGTGTGCGACGACGGCAACAACACCACCGAGTCCGAGTGCGTCTACGGCACCCGCAACTGCACGACGTGTGATGCGACCTGCGCGACGTCGCTCAAGCTCACCGGCCGCTTCTGCGGCGACGGCGCGAAGAACGACGACAGCGAGGTGTGTGACGACGGCAACACCAACACCGAATCCGAGTGCCCCTACGGCACCGCGAACTGCACGCTGTGCAACAGCACCTGCGGCGCGCCCCTCACGCTCACCGGCCGCTTCTGCGGCGACGGCAGCCAGAACGACGCGAGCGAGGCGTGCGACGACGGCAACAAAGTGACGGAGACGGAGTGCGAGTACGGCACGAAGAACTGCCGGTCGTGTGATGCCACCTGCTCCGCGTCCCTCAACCTCACCGGCCGCTACTGCGGCGACGGCCAGCAGAACGACCCGCGCGAGGTGTGTGACGACGGCAACACCATCACGGAGACCTCTTGCGACTACGGCACCCGCACCTGCACGAAGTGCAACGCCACGTGCACGGCCCCGGTGGAGCTGACCGGGTCCTTCTGCGGCGACGGCCGGAAGGATCCGAGCGAGGCGTGCGACGACGGCAACAACACCAATGAGACCACGTGCGACTACGGCACCCAGAGTTGCCTCGCCTGCAACTCCACCTGCACCGGCGTGCTGAGCCTCACGGGCCCGGTGTGCGGCGACCGCATCCGCAACGGCAACGAGGCATGCGACGACGGCAACACGACGACGGAGGACTCTTGTGACTACGGCACGGCGAGCTGCACCCTGTGCAGGTCCGACTGCATGGAGGTACTGGAGCTCACCGGCCCCGTCTGTGGCGACGGCTTCAAGAGCAGCACCGAGGTCTGCGACGACGGCAACACCACCAACGAGACCTCCTGCGCCTACGGCACGCGCAACTGCGTGGCCTGCAACTCCACCTGCAATGGGGAGCTGAGCCTGTCCGGCCCCTTCTGCGGCGACGGTTCGAAGAACGACGCGAGCGAGGTCTGCGACGACGGCAACAACGTCGACGAGACCGAGTGCCCCTATGGCCAGAAGAACTGCACGCTCTGCGCGGCCGACTGCTCGCAGTCACTGGTGCTGAGCGGAGCGTACTGCGGTGACGGTGTGCTGAACCCCGGAGAGACGTGCGACGACGGCAACATCGACACCTGCGGCACCTGCAATACCACGTGCACCCGCGTCCAGTTGGCTCCGGCCCGGGGAAGGATCAATGCCGTCGCCAGCAGGGACATATTGGATGCGGAGCTCTTCATCATCTCCGACGGTCGCAACCCCTATGTCGTGTTCGAGTTCGACAGGAACGGCAGCACCTATCCGGGTAACGTCCGCGTCGCCGTCTCCAACAACACCAGTGAGGCCCAGATAGCGCAAGGCATCGTGACGGCCATCAACAACGCCTCCACCCTCGACATCACGGCCACGGCCCAGGCGAACTCGAGGACGGTGGAGCTCGTCAATGACCGGAGCGGCGCCTTCGGCAACCAGCCCGCCATCGAGTTCGTGCAGAACGCCCGCTTCACGGTGGAAAGCATGACCGGTGGCCTGGGACAGGACTGCCCGGAGGGGGTCGGCTGCACGAAGAACGCGGACTGTGAGGACGGGCTGACCTGCGGCGCTGACGGACTGTGCGGCACGCCCTGAAGCCCACGTCCACCGTGACGCCCCCCGTGCACGGGGGGCGCTCGGCACGATGGGTACTGCTCGCGGTGGGCGCGGGCACGTTCATGTCCGCGCTGGACGGCAGCGTGGTGAACGCGATTCTTCCGGTGCTGCGCGCGGAGCTGCGCACGGACGTGGCCACCATCCAGTGGGTGGTGACGGTGTACCTGCTGGCGGTGAGCGGGCTGCTGCTCGGCTTCGGCCGGCTGGGGGACACGCACGGGCACAAGCGCGTGTACGTGCTGGGCTTCGGCGGCTTCGTGGTCAGCTCCGCGTTGTGCGGACTGTCTCCCGGCGTCGAAGCGCTCATCGCCTTCCGCGCCCTCCAGGCCGTGGGAGCGGCGATGCTCCTCTCCAACTCGGCGGCCATCCTCACCGGCAGCTTCCCGCCCGAGCGACGCGGGCGGGTGCTCGGCCTCCAGGCGATGATGACGTACCTGGGGCTCATCGTGGGGCCGTCGCTCGGCGGCTGGCTCACGCAGCACCTGGGGTGGCGCTCCGTCTTCTACATGAACCTGCCGGTGGGGCTGCTCGCAATGGGGCTGAGCCTGCGCTTCGTGCCGCGTGACGCGCCCATCGCCCGGGACGAACCCTTCGACTGGACCGGCGCGGTGCTCTTCCTCGCGGGCATGGTGGCGCTCCTGCTCGGGCTCAACCAGGGCCATGCGTGGGGCTGGGGCTCGCCGGGCATCGTGGGGCTGCTCGCGGGCGCGACGGTGGTGCTGGGCGCCTTCGTCGCGCTGGAGTGGCGGCTGCGCGTGCCGATGCTCGACCTGAGCCTCTTCAGGAACGTCACCTTCCGCGCGGCCAGCGCCACCGCGCTGCTCAACTACATCTGCATCTACAGCCTCGTCTTCCTGCTGCCCTTCTACCTGCTGCAGGCGCGCGGGCTGGACCCGGCCCACGCGGGACTGCTCCTCACGGCGCAGCCGGTGGTGATGATGGTGGCCGCGCCGCTGAGCGGGTCTCTGTCGGACCGCATCGGCTCGCGCTGGCCGGCGATGGTGGGCATGGCGGTGCTCTCGGGTGGGCTCCTGCTGCTGTCGCGGCTCGGCGCCTCGACACCGCTTTCGCACGTGGCCGTGGGGCTCGCGGTGTGCGGGCTGGGCGCGGGCATGTTCATCGCTCCCAACAACAGCGCGCTGCTGGGCGCGGCCCCGCGCCACCGGCAGGGCATCGCCTCTGGAGTGCTGGCCACCTCGCGCTACGCGGGAATGGCGCTCGGCGTGGGGCTCTCCGGCGCCATCTTCACGACGATGCTCGCCGGACGCGCGGAGCCGGACTCGGCCGAGGCACTCACGCGGGCGGTGGACCGGGGCTTCCAGGTGGCCTCGGCCCTGGCCGCCCTCGGAGCGCTCGCGGCCGCGGTGCGAGCGCCGGACGTCGCCGGACGCTGAGCGCCTCCGGCCAGTCCCGGTACCGCTACCCTGTCCTCGCGAGCTCCGAGCGCGCCTCCGCCGAGACGGGCGGGGGAACGGGGAACTCCCGTCGCTCTTCCAGCGCACCGCGCAGCTTCTTCGCGAGGCTTCTGACGTGGGGCTCCGCCAGCATCGTGACGTGGTTGCCGGGCACGACGTGGACCTCGACGCCCTCGGTGGCGAGCGGAATCCACGCCAGCTCGGGATGCGGTGGGTTGGTGGTGTCACGCTCCCGGGCATGGAAGAAGACGAGCCGGCCCGGGTATGGGCGCGGGGCGTACGCGAACATGGCCGCGGCGTTCTCCTGGAACACCTTGAGGAACACCTCGCTGCGAGGCAGCAAGGTCTCCAGAGAGCCCTCGCTCCCGGTGTTGCTCAGGAAGAGCTCGCGGAACAGCTCGGGCGCCATGCGGCGGAAGTATTCCTGTATCTCCTCATGCGAGCCCAGGCTGACCGGCATCTGCCCTGGACCGGGGGAGTCCATGAGCACGAGTTGCTCCACCTGCTCACGCCGCGCGAGCAGTTGCTGGGCCATCTCGTAGGCCACCACGCCCCCGAAGGAGTGCCCCGCGAGCAGGTAGGGCCCGGACGGCTGTCGGGTGCGCACGGCCTCCAGGTACAGGGCCGCCATGCTCTCGATGCTCCCCGCATGGGCCTCCCCGGGCTCCAGCCCTCGCGCACGCACGCCGTAGATGGGCAAGCCCGGATCGAGCATGCGCGCCAGCGACTGGTACGTGAAGACGGTGCCGCCCACCGGGTGGAGCAGGAAGAGCGGACGCCTTCGGGCATCTCCCCGGTTCAGCTCGACGAGCAGCGACGAGTCCCTGGAGGGTGTCGCGGAGGGTGTCGCGCGCGTGGCCTCCTGGATGAACGAGCCCAGCCGCGCAATCGTCCGGTGCTCGAGCACCCGCTGCTGGGGAAAGTCGATTTGGAACGTCTCGCGAATCCGGGTGCCGAGCTGCACGGCAAGCAGCGAGTGGCCACCCAGGTCGAAGAAGTCATCGTGGTGGCCCATCGTGCTGATGCCCAGCAGCTCGCGCCAGATGCGCGTCAGGGCTTCGTGCGTAGGGTCTGCTTCCGTGGGCGAAGCACTCGCGGTCGCCGGAAGGACTGGCGCTGGCACTTCGATATGCTGGCGGTTGGGCGGCAGCGAAGGGACGGCGTGCGGCGACGCCTGCTCGGCCCAGTAGCGTCGCCGCTCGAACGGGTACGTCGGTAGAGAGACGCGCCGGCCCCGCTCGCCCGGAGTCAGCCCCCGCCAGTCGACCGTCGCCCCGCGGCTCCAGGCCTCGCCCACCTGGGCCAGGAAGAACTCCGTGTCGTCGGCCCCGGTGCGCGGGTTGGGAAGCGACGAAAGCACGGCATGGGACGCGCCGAATCCCGAGCACTGGCGGACGAGTCCGCCCAGGGCCTGGCCCGGGCCCACCTCCAACAACAACCGCTCTGCCCCCTCCAGTAGACACGTCAGTCCCTGGGTGAAGCGCACGGGCTGGCGCAGGTGCTGGACCCAGTAATCCGGGTCCATCGCTTGCGACGCCGTCATCCATGTCCCCGTGACGTTCGAGACGAGGGGAATGCCCGGTGCCGCGAGCGGGATGCGCCGCACCTGCTCGGCGAACGGCTCCAGCGCCGGCTCCATCATGGGCGAGTGGTAGGCGTGCGAGGTCCGCAGGCGCCTGCACACGATGCCGCGCGCTTCCAGCCGCTGCTGCAACCCGGAGATGGCTTCCACCGTGCCCGCCACCACCGTCTGCGCGGGCGCGTTGTACACCGCGATGGAGAGGTGCTCGTCGAACAGCGGGCGCAGGGCGTCGGCATCCAGCCCGACGGCGAGCATGGCTCCGGCGGGCGCGGCCTGCATCAGCCGGCCCCGGGCGCAGATGAGCCCCAGCGCGTCCTCCAGTGAGAACACACCGGCGAGACAGGCGGCCACGTACTCGCCAAGGCTGTGGCCCACCATCGCCGTCGGGGTCAGCCCCAGGGACATCCAGAGGCGGGCCAGCGCGTACTCGATGACGAAGAGGCAGGGCTGCGCGAGCACCGTCTGGTGGATGCGCTCGTCGGAGGCGTCCTCCAGGAGGAGCAACTCGCGCACGTCCTGGCCCAGGTGCGGCAGGAGCAGCTCGGAGCACCGGTCCACCTCGGCACGGAAGACGGCGTGAGCGGCGTAGAGCCCGCGCGCCATGCCGGGGTACTGCGCGCCCTGACCGGGGAACAGGAACACCACTTCCCTGCTCCGAACCACGCTCGCGGAGCGCTCCCCTTCCGAGAGCTCACGCGCCAACCGCTCCAGGTCCCGCCTCGCGCCCGGCACGTCCCGGCAGACGAGCGCCGTGCGATGTTCGAAGGCGGTTCTCCCCTGCTGGAGCGTGTAAGCCACGTCGACCAGAGACACCTCCGTGCGCGAGGCCAGGGCCTCCCCCAGGCGCCTCGCCGTCGCGGCCAGCGCCGCGGGAGTGCGCGCGGACAGGGGCAGCACCCGCCAGCCTTCCGTCTCCTCCACGGAGGGAATGACCGGGGCCTCGGCCACCACCACGTGGGCATTGGTGCCGCCGATGCCGAAGGAGCTCACCCCGGCGATGCGCGGCAGGCCGTCGGGCGGAGTCCAGTCCGAGAGCCGCGCGTTGACCGAGAAGGGCGTCCCGCCCAGCCCCAGCGCGGGATTCGGCTGCTCGAAGTGCACGACGGGCGGGAGCTGGCGATGGCGCAGGCAAAGCACCGTCTTGATGAGCCCGGCGATTCCCGCCGCCGAGTCCAGGTGACCGATGTTGGGCTTGGTGGCGCCCAGCACGCAGGAGCCCCGGGGGCCGGTGCCACGCTGGAAGGCCTTCGCCAGTGCGGCGACCTCGACGGGGTCCCCCAACGGCGTGCCTGTCCCATGGGTCTCCACGAACGAGACTTCGTGGGGCAGGACACCAGCCGCGTCGTGTGCTCTGCGGATGACCTCGGTCTGTCCGGTGATGCTCGGCGCGGTGTAGCCGAGCTTGCCCGCGCCGTCGTTGTTGAGCGCGGAGCCGCGAATCACCGCGTGGACGGTGTCCCCATCGGCCAGGGCCCGGTCGAGCCGCTTGAGCACCACGGCGCCCACGCCGTTGCCCCGCACCGTGCCCCCGGCCCGTGCGTCGAAGGCCCGGCAGTGGCCGTCGGGCGAGAGAATCATCCCGGGCTGGTAGACGTACCCGCCCGCCAGCGGCACCGAGATGGCCACGCCTCCCGCAAGCGCCAGGTCGCACTCGCCAGAGAGCACGCTACGGCAGGCGAGGTGCACCGCCACGAGCGAGCCCGAGCAGCCCGTGCGCACCGTCATCGCCGGCCCACGCAGGTCCAGCTTGTAGGAGACGCGGGTCGCCAGGAAGTCGCTCTCCAGGCCCAGCTTGAGCTGGTAGGTGTCGGCGGGCTCCTCGGAGGCCGGGAGCGGCTGGTAGCTCGTCGCGCTGGAGGTGGCGAAGACACCGACGGAGGCGCCGAGCGACTGGGGCGGATAGCCCGAGTCCTCCAGGGCCTCCCACGCGCACTCGAGGAAGCGCCGCTGCTGCGGGTCCATCTGGCTCGCCTCGCGCGGGTTGACGCCGAAGAAGTCCGCGTCGAACAACTCCGCACCCTCCAGCACGCCCTTGGCCCGCACATACCCGGAGCGGCCAGACAGCGCGGCGGGGACGCCGGCCCCGGCCAGCGCTTCGTCACTCAGTTGCGAGATGGACTCCACGCCCGCGGCGAGGTTGCGCCAGAACTGCTCCAGGTCCTTCGCCCCCGGGAACTGTCCTGCCAGGCCGATGATGGCCACCGCATGTCCCCCTTCCGCCGGGGGCAGCGCCCTGGCGCTCGGGAGCTCCGGCGCGGGCTGGGCGGAGAGGTGCGCCGCGAGGGACTCGACGGTGACGTGCTCGAACAGCTCCACCATGGACGGCTCGCGACCGAAGGCCTGCCCCACCCGGGCCCGCACCTGCGTCAGCAGCAGCGAATGTCCACCGAGGTCGAAGAAGCTTTCCGTCGCGCCGACCTGGTCGAGATTGAGGACGTCCTGCCAGATGCGCGCGACGGTGCGCTCGGCCTCGCTCGCGGGCGGCCGAGAGCGGGGGACGCGCACCCGCTGCACGGGGATGGCGAGCAGCGCCGCGCGGTCCACCTTCCCGTTGGACGTCAGCGGCAGGCGCTCGCACGCGACGAAGGTGGAGGGCACCATGTACTCGGGCAGGGACTGCTTGAGGAAGGCCCGCAGCCCGACCTCCTCCAGCTCGCGGCCCTCGTGAGCCACCGTGTAGGCCACGAGGAACTTCCCACCGGAGGGCTCCTCACGGGCGAGCACCACGACATCGCGCACGTCCGGGTGCACGCGCAGCCCGGACTCAATCTCTCCGAGCTCGATGCGGAAGCCGCGCAGCTTCACCTGATGGTCCACCCGTCCGAGGAACTCGAGCCGGCCATCGGGCAGCTGGCGCGCGAGGTCGCCGGTCCGGTACAGGCGGCCCCCGAACGTGTCGCTGAAGCAGTCCGGGATGAAGCGCTCGGCGGTGAGCTCGGGGCGACCGAGGTAGCCACGTGCCACTCCGGCGCCGCCGATGTACAGCTCACCCGCCACCCCACGCGGCACCGGCTGGAGCCGTGCGTCCAGCAGGTACACCCGCACGTTGCCGATGGGCCGGCCCAGCGTCACCGGCGCGCCCGAGGTGCACGGCGCGCACGTGGCGTAGATGGTGGCCTCGGTGGGCCCATAGCCGTTGATGTAGCGGCGGCCCGCGCTCCAGCGCGCCACGAGGGGCTCCGGGCTGGGCTCGCCGCCCACCATGATGGTCTTCAGGGCCGGATACTCCCCCGCGGGCAGCGCCGCGAGCGCTGACGGGGAGAGGATGGCGGCGGAGATGCGCCGCTCTCGCAGGAGGCTCGCGAGCTCCGGTCCGGGCACCAGCGACTCCCGCCGCGCGAGGCAGAGGGCGGACCCCGAGACGAGCGGCGAGAAGATCTCCTGCACCGCCATGTCGAAGCTCACCGAGGCGAACTGGAGCATGGTGTCCCCTGTACCAAGGGGAAACACCCGGGGCTGTGTCGCGAGCAGGTTGCTGACCTGGCGGTGCTCGACGGTGACGCCCTTGGGCCGGCCCGTCGAACCCGAGGTGTAGATGACATAGGCCGCATTGCCAGGGCCCACGCCGCTGTCGGGTGCGTCGCACGGGCCCGTCAAGTCCTCCCCTCCCGCACCGATGAAGAGCCGTGCGGCGTCACTCGCTGGCAGCCGATCCTCGAGCGAGCGCTGCGTCACGATTGCCGTGAGCCGCGCGTCCGCAACCATGAAGGCGAGGCGCTCGGAGGGATAGGCCGGGTCGAGTGGGACGTAGGCGCCCCCCGCCTTCAGCACGCCGAGGAGCCCGACAATCAGCTCCGGCGAGCGCTCCACGCACAGCCCCACGCGGACCTCGGGCCCTACTCCGAGCCGCCGCAGGCGATGGGCGAGGTGGTTGGCGCGCGCGTCCAGCTCCCGGTACGTCAGCGCCTCGCGCTCGAACAGGAGCGCGACGGCGTCCGGCGTCCGCGCCACCTGCCGGGAGAACAGCTCGTGGAGACAGACCTCCGACTCGACGTCCGTCGCGGTCGCATTCCACTCCACGACGAGCTGGTGCTCCTCCTGCGGCGGGAGCAGGCGCAGCGCGGCGAGGGGCTGGTCGAGCCCGGTGAGGAGGGACTCCAGCAGCGTGACGTAGCGCGCGGCGAGGCGCTCCACGGTGGCAGGCTCGAAGACATCGGCATTCACCGCCCAGAGCAGTTGCGTCCCGGAGTCGCGGGTGGCGTGGACGTGGACGGAGAGATCGCCGGCCAGTCCGACGTTGGAGGCGGTGAGCCGCTCGAGCTCGAACGGGGGCGGCGCCGAGGACGCATCGAGCCGCAGGCGCGGCATCTGGGTGAACGTCGCCTGCACGAGCGGCGAGCGGCCCGCGTCGCGCGGCGGCTTCAGCTCTTCAATCACCTTGGGGAGCGGGTAGCTGCCATGGGCCAGCGCCTCGCGCAGCGTGCGCGCGGTGTTCTGGAGGAAGGACCGGAAGGACGCGTCCGCCGAAGCCCGGGAGCGCACGGCGAGCGTGTTGACGAGATACCCCACCACCCGCGAGTGCCACTCCTCGCTGCGCCCCGAGGACGGGACTCCCACCAGCAGGTCCTCCTGTCCGCTGTGCCGATGGAGCAGGGCCTGGAAGGCCGCGAGCAGCAGCGCATAGAAGCTGGTGCCCTCCCCCTTCGCCAGCGCCGCGAGCGCCTGGGCCAGGGGCTCGTCCAGCGTCATCACGTGGGTGTGCTGACGAAAGCTCTGCCGGGCCGACCGGGGACGGTCCGTCGGCAGGTTCAGCACCGGCGTGCATCCCGCGAGCTGCTCGCGCCACCACGTGCGCGCCCGTTCACCTTCGACGCTGGTCAGCCACTCCGACTGCCACTGCACGAACTCGCCATAGTCCCGCGTGGGCGGGGGCCCGAGGTCGACTTCGCGACCGCTGGCGACGGCGACGTAGCTGCGCTGGAGGTCCTGGAGCAGCAGGCCCAACGAACCGCCGTCCAGCGAGAGGTGGTGACAGGCCAGCAGCAGCACGTGCTCGCCCGGGCCGCGAGTGTAGAGCGCGCTTCGGAGCACCGGCCCGTGCTGGAGGTCGTAGGGGCGGGCCGCGTCGGAATACAGCCGCTGGAGCATCGCGGCCTCGTCGAGGTGCGCCGCCTCGACGTGCTGGAACTCGAAGTCCATCCGGCCATGGAGGACCCGGTGCGGCCCGCGCTCCGTCTCGGAGAAGGTCGTGCGGAGCACGGGGTGCCGAGCCACGAGCAGCGCCAGCGCGCGCTTCAGCAGCTCCGGGTCCAACGCGCCCCTGAGTCGAAACCCGTACGCGAGGTTGTACGCGATGGGGTCCAGCTTGGAGGCGAACCACAGTGCTTGCTGGTTGTACGAGAGGGGCCCGCTGCTCGACTCCAGGCCCGTGGCGTGGTGGGACTGCGACTCAACGGGATGCGGCATTCGCCCTCAAGTCTGCTGGTGGGTCGGGAACGACGTGCGCTGCCAACGGGGCTGGGTTCGGGGCGACACGCCTTTCGGCCAGCCGACCCCGAACACGCATTGGCTGTTGTTCAGAGAAAACTAACGGCCTGGGGCTCTCTTGTCCGTTTGCCGGACGAGCCGCCGAGACGCCCATTGAACGCCCGCCTGAGCGGGCGAGCCACCAGGGGTATGTGCTCAGGCCGCGACGCCATGGCCGTTCGCGGATGCCTGGCTGGCCGGGCGTTCTATCGGCAACGTGACGATGAATCGGGCGCCACCACTCGCCTTGTTCTCGGCGGTGATGGCTCCTCCCACCCGCTCGACGTACTCGCGGCAGAGCGCGAGCCCCAGCCCGGTCCCCACCCCGGCGGGCTTGGTCGTGAAGAAGGGCTCGAACATGCGCTCCAGCACGTGCTCGGGAATTCCCGGCCCGTTGTCCTCGACGTGGAGGACCACCGTTTCCGCCTGCTCCTTCGCACCGATGCGGATCTCTGACCCGTTGGGGGCTCCCGTGGCGGCCGTCGCGTCCACCGCGTTCGTCAGCAGGTTCAGCACCACCTGCACGAAGCGGCCCTTTCCGAGCCGCACGGGCGAAAGCTGGGAGGGAACCTCGTCGATGACGCGCACGCCTCCGTGCAGCTTCGGTCTCCCGAGCCGGAGCGCTTCCGCGACCACCTCGGCGGCGGAGCTGGTGTCGCCATCGCTCGAGTCATCGCGCGAGAAGCTCTTCAGGTCCCGGACAATCTGGTGGATGCGCCGCACCCCCTCGAGCGTCTCGCTGTGAATCTCCGCGAGCTCCTGAGGGGCACACGCCTCGCCGCTCGCTCGCAGCGATTCCAGATGGCGCAGGTTCGAGCTCACGAAGGTAAGGGGGTTGTTGATTTCATGCGCCACTCCCGCGGCGAGTTGCCCGAGTAGCGCGAGCCGCTCGGAGCGGCCTCTGCGCCGCTCGCTCTCGGCGAGCTGCCGCAGGGTCTCCGCGCGTTCCCGCTCGTGGCGCAGCTTGTCCTGGATGAGCCGGTGGTGCGCGTAGGTGCCGTACATCCCGATGAGGCCGGCCACCACGCTCATTCCGCCCCAGAGCGCGGCCTCGCCCACGCCGACGCCGCCACTCCCGACGATGACCATGATGCCGACCGCGTTGAGGACGGTGCTGACAACAACGGCGCGCAGGTCACCATGCGCAATCGCCATGAAGCACAGCGGGATGGCGATGTTCCAGAGAAAGAGCGGGCTCTTCGAGCCTCCCGTCTGGAGGACAATCACCGGGAAGCAGAACGCCGTCACCACCGCGACGAGCGTCGCATGCCAGGAATGCTCATCCAGCGGGGCCCGGCTGAGCAGCCCGAGCACGATCATCGTGCCGCCCCAGACGCACCGGACCGGCAGCGTGGTCAAGGTCACCCGACCCAGGATGGCCCAGTCCAGGACCACGCAGGCGATACAAAGAATTCCGCAGAACACGTACCCGGCGCGGATGGCGTCGAGGCGGCCGGGAACGCGCTCACCTCCAGCGGAAGCGAAACCACCGAGCCGCTGAAGCCATTGTCGTGTGACTGTCTTCATCTGATACAAGCATCGCACAGCCGTCCTCGGTTGCCCCCTCCGAGGGCCGTGAGGCCGTCGCACGCTGGGTACAGCCTGCCGACGCCGCCAGAGTGAGTGGACCTGGACCCGGTGTACGCCGAGCGCCAGGAGCACCGACTGTCAGGACCTCGTGGAGAGCCCTGTTGGGGACGAGGGCTGGAGCGGAGGGGCCGACCGCGTGGTGCGCCTGTCAGTCCGGGCAGGGCAACCGGACGCGCATGGGACGCGCGCTGGAACTCTTGCGCCCCGTGCCGAGCTCTCCGCCGGTGCCGCGGCCCCAGCACCAGGCTGAGCCTTCGGTGGTGATGGCGCAGGTGAAGGAGTCTCCGGCGGTCAACGCGACGGCCTGGCCCTTCAGCCCCGACACGCGCAGGGGAGACGCGAGCGCACGAGGTTCGGGGCCTCCGCTCTGGCCCTCCGTGTTCTCGCCCCAGCAGAGGACATTCCCCTCCCCTCCTTTGCCCGAGGTGCGCACGCAGGCGTGGCGGAAGCCAAACACCACCTCCTCGACCGCGCGGCCCAGTTCCTTCATCTCCACCGGCACCATGGCGAGCGCTTGGGAAGGTGCTTCCATCAGGAGATCTCCAAAGCACCAGAGCGAGCCGTCCTTCTTCCAGGCGCACGTCTTCTGGAAACCCGCTGCCACGCGCACCACCTCGCTCATTCCGGAGACAGGGGTGGGCACGGAGCTGGAGTGGACATCTCCCAGTCCCAGGGCGCCGTACTCGCTGCGCCCCCAGCACCACAGGGAGCCGTCGCGCAGGGCCGCACACGCGTGGCTCGTCCCCGCGGCGACAGAGACCACCTCCAGAGGCAGCTTGGAGACCCGGGTCGGCCCCGTGTGTGGCGTGACATCTCCGACGCCGAGCTGACCGCTCTCGTTGGCCCCCCAGCACCACAGCGTTCCATCCCGCCGAAGCGCACAGGTGAAACCGCCGCCCGTGGCCACCTGCACTACTCCCGGAGCGGACTCCTCCCAACGGATGGCGACAAGCCCGTCGGGGGTGGGTGGGGGAGTCCCGAGCAGGCTCCAGCACGCCAGCGTGCCATCAGCCACCCGGGCGCACTGCGCTCCATACAGCTCCGCGGCTCCCTCCAGGCGATGGATGCGCACGGGATGTCCGCCCGGCTCCCCGTAGGACGCTACGGAGTCGTCGAGGTTGCCCCCCGCGCAGTACACCGCGCCCGTGGAGGTCCGCATGCACGCGATGTTGAGCTCCGTGCGCAGCTCGACGGCGCCGCGCGCCAGCAGCGGCAGCGGTCGTGGCGAAAGCCCCCTCTTGTCCTGGGTATTCTCCGCGGTGCCGTGAGCGCCAGGCGGGCTGGAGCCCCAGCACCAGGGCGTGCCGTCGCGAAGGAGCGCGCAGGCCGCACTTCCTCCCGCGGAGATTTGGGACACGCAGCGCCCTGCCTGCGATGGCGCTCTCGTGGAGGGCAGACCCAGGCGGTGCTTCAGGTGGCCACCGAGCATGCGAGGCACACCGACGCCGCCCACGAGCTCCATCCACAACTCCACCTGTTGTGGTGTCTCCAGGAGGGTCCACAGCTCCGCGTCCCCGGGGTTCTCCGTCGGCTTCCGGACGACATCCTTCAGGGAGAAGCGCTCGCGGAGCGTCTCACCGGGCGCAAGGTTCACCGGTCCATGAGGGTGAACGTTGGCAACATCGACGTTATCGCCAATGGGGTAGCTGAAGACGCGCCCGCTGGCGGTGCGCACATGGAGCAGGGTGAAGGCCGTCCAGCGCACGGTGTCGCAAGCTTCGACGGAGAGCTGTTGGGGTTCGGAGGTCACGTTGCGCGCTACGGCCTCGAGCTCCAGCTCGGTGGGCAGCGGCCCGCTGCCAGGGACGATGGACAGGCCGAGCTGCACTCCCTTCACCGGTTTCCCCCACGCCACGTCATCCGCCGCCGCGGGGCTGGCGACGAGCATGATCAGGGGTACCAGCAGCCAGCTCACGCAGAACCTCAGCACGGAAATCCTCTCGACGGTCGGCGCGCATGGGCTGTACGCCCTACTCCTTCCGGCACGCGGGAACTGCTCCGGCAAGATGAACGGACAGGGAGTCACCGAGATCTATCCTCCTCTGGCCTAGATGTTGATGCGCGAGCTGACCGTCCGGATATCCAGGCCGAGCGCGGCGAACTCGGAGGCGTGGGTCCGCAGCAATTCCACGAAGCGCGGGTGCACGTCGGCCTCTTCGTTGGCCAGGAGGAGTCCGTAGTTCGTCTTGGAGAGCATCCACGAAATCCACAGCATCTCCGTGGCCGCGTCGGGCGGAGGCGCGACATCCAGGTCGGCCTCGGTCGACAACGCCCCGCCCTTTCCCCAGCGCAATCCCAGACAGGTGTAGAGCACCTCGCCAGCGTCCTCCCACTGGAGGTTGTTGGCCCACGCATGCCGGAAGGTCGCGAAGTAGATGACGTAGCGGCAGAGCTGCTTGAGCGCGTCCATCTCCCCTGGCTGGGGCACGTCGGTCCGGGTCACCGCGCTGACTGCCTTCGGCGTCGGCTCCACGGCCTTCTCATCCAGGTCCATTCGCTCCGAGCGCACGAACCAGGGAGCGTCCTTCCCCGGGACCGTCGCCCGAAGGTACCGGCACACGAAGGCGGGCGCGGAGTGGGCCACGAGGTCGTCCGAAAAACGCCGCACCTCGATCCACCGCGCCTCCACCTCGGCCCCGTGCTCCGCGAAGAAGGCGTCGACGTGCTCGCCGAGCAGCTTCCAGAACAGTCCCGCGGCCTGGGCATACCGATGCCCCTCGCACACGGGCGGAGCAGGCGCGAAGCCCCGCCAATCGTAGCTGCCCATCAGATGTTGCAGTCGCGACTCGATGGCCCGCTCGGTCAGCGCGCTGGCCCGGGTGATGTAACCCGTCGGCCCGACGAGGAACCCATCGGCCGCGTGATTGATGAGGACCACCTCGCGCAGGTGGGGCATCAGCAGCCAGCGAAGGGGGTTGTGCCGCAGGTTCCGGTGGGCCGCGATAGCGTACTGCTCGACGTTGAAGTGGCACTGCCCCAGGTGGTTGCCCAGCTCCGTGTCCAACGTCGCGCTCACCCGGGCCATGCGCTTGGCCGCCTCCCAGTCCGCGCCGTCCGCGGGCGTGAAGGTCCGGCGTGTCACGGGTGAGCCGGGCGCCGTCGCGCCGGGCTCGCGCATCCCCAGGATGATGCGCACCGGCATGAGCCGGCCTTCCACCAGCCGCAGCCTCACGTCCACGTCGGGCAGACAGTGGATGCCGTCCTGCTCGTACGCGTTCCAGGGAAGGTAGAGCCGGAACGCGTGGGCATCCCCGGGGACCTCGGGGTCGCGGTCCAGGATGGTGGAGAACATGCCGTTGAGCAGCCGCTCTCCGAAGAAGGCGTCACTCCGGGTGGAGCCAGGCGCCTCCCGCTCCATGCGGACCGTCATCGACTCCGGGTAGTCGGCCTGGATGCGGTCCAGGCCCGGCGCGTGTCCCAGGCGGGCCTGGAGCAGGTGCTGGCGCTTGACGAGCTCGATGGGGGCGACGGCCTTCAGCATCGCGAGGGCCCGGCCCGGGGCATACGCCGTCGGCGGCGTCCCCTCCTCCGTCACGAACAACCGGGCCAGCGGTGTCCCCGGCGCATATTCCCAGTAGGGCAGCCGCAGGGTGCCGAAGTCGTGATGGAGCCCACCATGGTTGTCAGGCCCCTGCTCCGAGCCGATGCGCCGCCAGGTCTCCACCACCCGGCCATCCTCGCGGAAGGTGTGCTGGGGCTCGAAGAAGCGGACCTCCAGGTCCGGCAGGTCTCCAGCGCCCGCATCCTCCGGGTCATAACGGATGGAGAAGCCGCCTTCGGAGTCCGTGAAGCACTCGCCCAGGAAGTCGTCGGGAGCGCCGAAGTCCCGGTCCCAGAGCTCGACCTTGAGGTGATGCAGGGGCATGGGGCCGTGCGGGCCGTCCTGCTGGAAGACGATGCGCCCCACGGCGACAGCGGGAAGGCTCGCCTGCTCCCTCTTGGGGCGGGGCGCGCGGACGCGGGGTGCCAGCTCGCGGCTGAGGGCCAACCGCTCCTCGAGCGCCAGGCCGGAGTACCACCGGGCAAGCTCCTCCGGCTCGAGGACCTCGTTGCCCTTCCCCCGTCCCCCCACCCCCAGGGACTCCATCAGGCGTCGCAGCGCGGTGAGCATTTTCCATCGAGAGTACCATGGCTTGCAGTGTTCACTTTGTCCGACCTACCTTCTGGCCGCGCCAGGCCGAGGGTTCCATGACTGTCGAATACAAGCTCACGATTCGCACGGACTCGCGACTCGGAGCGGGGACGGACTCCACCATTTCCGTCGTGCTGGTCGGTACGCGGGGAGAGAGCGGTCCGCACACGCTGGACAAGCGCTTCCACAATGACTTCGAGGCCGGTGCCGAGGACGTCTACACCGTCGTCGCGGAGGATGTGGGCGAGCTGGTGCTGCTGCGGTTCAGCAACTCCGGAGGCGTCGCGGGCGACTGGCTCCTCGACACCGTCTGGGTGACGTCGGGCGGCAGGAGCTGGTTCTTCCCCTTCTACCGGTGGGTCCCGGGCGGCTCGACGACGGAAGTCCTCGAGGGCTCGGCGAGGCTGCCGCAGCAGGTGAAGAACGAGCGCGAGGCCCGGGCCCGTCACGAGCAACTCCAGGCCCGCCAGCGCATGTACCCCTGGCGCCCCGCCGAGGCGACCGCCGGGCTTCCCGGCGCGCTCGACATCAGCAAGGAGCGACCACTTCCGAAGGACGAGCTGTACCGGGGCCTGAGCGAGGGCAGCTACGAGGTCGTCATCGCCAAGACGCTGGCGTCCATCAAGCTGCACCTGCCCGTGCTGTCCAAGGCGTGGAACGGGCTCGTCGACATCTTCGACTTCTTCAAGGGCATCGAGATGCCCCAGCTCGCCCAGCGCTGGAAGGACGACCTGGAGTTCGCGCGGCAGGCCGTCCAGGGCATCAATCCCCTCCACATCCAGTCCATCACCCACCTGCCAGCGGGCATGCCCCTGTCAGAGGCGGACGTCCACGGCGTGCTGGCACCGGGCGACACGCTGGCGCGCGCCTTCGAGGCGAAGCGCCTGTTCCTGATCGACTTCGAAATCCTCGAGGGCATCCGGATGTTCCGGAAGGTTGGCGAGGACGGCGTCGAGGAGCGGCGCTGGGCGCCCGCGTCCCGGTGCCTGCTGTACCTGGACGACACGCGCCAATTGCGGCCCATCGCCATCCAGCTCGGGAGGGACGCGGAGACCGCCCCGGTCTTCACGCCCAATGACGGCGAATACGACTGGCTGGCGGCGAAGGTCTCCGTCCGTTGCAGCGAGGGGAACACCCACCAGATGGTGGGGCACGCGCTGCGGACCCACTTCGTGGCGGAGCCGTTCGTCATGGCGACGATGCGAAACCTCCCGGACCCGCACCCCGTCTACAAGCTGCTCCGCCGCCACTTCCGCTACACGCTCGCCATCAACGAGGGCGCGCGAAAGGGCCTGCTCTCCGAGGGCGGCGTCTTCGACGACTTCATCGCCACCGGCGGCCCCGACAAGGGGCACCTGCAGCTGGGCAAGAAGGGCTTCCAGCGCTGGAAGCTGTCCGACAACAAGCCCCGCCTGGACCTCGAGCGCCGCGGCGTCCTCGACCCCGCCGTCCTCCCCTACTACCCCTACCGGGACGACGCCCTGCCGCTGTGGGACGCCTTCGAGGAGTATGTCGGTGGCACGCTCCGGCACTTCTACCGGTCCGACGCGGACCTCGCGGCTGACGCCGAGCTGCGGCACTGGTGGACGGACCTCACCGAGCGGGGGCTGCCTGTCGACAAGCTGCCCTGCCGGGAGCTCCGGCGCGTCGATGACCTCGTGGACATCCTGACCACGGTCCTCTTCACGGTCAGCGTCCACCACGCCGCGGTGAACTACCTCCAGTACGAGCACTACGCCTTCGTGCCCAACGCCCCGCTCTGCCTGCGCCGGGAGCCGCCGAGGCAGAAGGGCGTCATCGGCCCGGAGGACATCGCGGCGATGATTCCCAGCAAGTCCCAGACGCTCTGGCAGGTCGCCATCGGCCGGGCGCTGTCCAGCTTCGGTGACGACGAGGAGTACCTCCTCCACGAGAGCGGCTGGCGTGAGGACTACTTCCAGGAGCCGGAGCTCGCGGCCATCCGCAACAGGTTCCAGGATCGGCTGCGCACCCAGCTCGAGGTGGTGAAGGCGCGCAACGCGAAGTCAGAGGTCCCCTACACCGTCCTGCGTCCCGACAGGATTCCCTGCGGCATCACCGTCTGAGGCGCACGCCCTTGCCCAACCTGCTTTCCCGCGGTCTGTTCAACCTGTTCTTCGGCGCGCGGCGCAAGGCCTACGCGAGCCTGCCCGGGCCCCCACCCGGCCTGCTGGGCAACATCGGAGACTTCCTCGGCGCCCCGCCGTGGGACGTCTGCGCGCGCTACGGGCGCACGTACGGAGGCCGCACCCTCATCTGGATGGGGCCTGGCCCGGCGCTGGTGCTCAACGACCCCGCGCTCATCGAGGAGGTGCTGGAAACCCGCCGGCTGGAGTTCGAGAAGGGCAACATCGGCGAGCAGATCCGTCACTCCACCACGGACGACACGCCCTTCATCGCGAAGCAGGGCGAGGACTGGTCGCGCAAGCATGGGATGGACCCGCTGGCACAGCCCTGGACCCACGCCTGGCGGGCCGCCCAGGTGGAACCGCTGCGGGCCGCCGTGGCCGAATCGGTGGAGGCCCTGCTGAGCGAGCCGTCCATCGACCTGACGCCCGCGCTGCGCCGGCTGACCTTCGATGCCTTCTGCGTGGCCACCGTGGGAGAGAAGATCCCCACCCCGGTCTACGACGACTTCATGCTCCTGGCCGCGGCCGCCGACGCGCGCATCCAGGCAAAGCTCCCACTGAAGTTCATCTCTCCGCCCAAGGGCTTCGCAGCGGCCCGGGAGCGCTTCTACGGGCTGTTCGCCGAGAAGATTCGCGCGGCGCGCGCGGCTCCGGCCCCCCATCGGGTGGACCTGATGTCGTGGACGCTGCGCGAGATGCCGGAGCTCGACGACACGGTGCATGCCCACCTGCTCGGCGGGTTCTTCTTCGGGGGCGTCTTCTCCTCGAGCACCACCCTGGTCGGCGCCTTCCACCAGCTCCAGAAGTACCCCGAGGCCGAGGCGCGACTGGCCGCCGAGGCCACCTCGCTCGCGGACGCGCCCCTGAGCGTCGAGCGGCTGCGCGGAGCGCCGTGGTCCGAGGCCGTCGCCTACGAGGCCCTGCGAATCCTGCCCGCGGTCCGCATCTTCCTCCGGACGCCGTCCGCCGAGACGCAGCTGGCGGGAGTAACGTGGCCCGCTGGCACGACGCTCATGATTTCGAACCAGCACCTGCACCGGGATCCGTCCCACTGGGCGAACCCGGAGGTCTTCGAGCCGGCGCGCTGGCTGGACGGCGGCGCCGCAAGGGATCCGCTCGGCAGCGGCCACTTCTTCCCGTTCGGCCGTGGCCCCCGCGCCTGTGTGGCCGGGGACTTCGCCATGCTGTACCTCCAGACGGCGCTGACGACGATTGCCTCCCGCGTCCAGGTCCAAGTCGACTCGACGGAGCCCTTCGAGGAGGGCTTCTTCTTCGGCGTCGTCCTTCCCAAGGGCGTCACCGGGAGGTTGAGATCCCGGCAGTCCGAGTACGATCAACATTCCATCCGAGCCCGTCCATCCCCCGCATCGAAGAGCGCATGACCCTGTTCCGACATCCCCGAGACCGCATCCCCGTCCTGCTGTTCTTCACTGCCTTCGCGCTGGACCTGACGGTGTACTTCACCGCGCGAAGCTGGTGGCTCCCCATCCTGTGGCTCGCCCTGTGGGTGATTCCCAAGGGGTGGATCTGCGCGTGGAACCACCACCACCAGCACGTGTCGATGTTCCGCCACGCCCTTCCCAACCGGCTCCTGGAGATCGTGTTCGGCTTCCAGACCGGGGCGACGTCACATGGATGGTTCCTGCACCATGTGCTCGGCCACCATCGCAACTACCTCGACCAGGAGAAGGACGAGGCCCGTTGGAAGCGCCGCGACGGGACAGCGATGGGCGAGCAGGAGTTCTCCATCATCACGACGCTCACGGCCTATCCTCGCGCGTTCAGCGTGGGGCGGGAGCACCCGCGGGCCTTCCGCATCTTCCTGGGGATGGGCGCGCTGCAGGTGGCGCTGCTCGGCCTGCTCTTCTGGCATGACTGGTACAACGCGCTCTGGGTGTTCCTGCTCCCCATGTGCGTGTCCCTCTACGTGACGGTCTGGGCCACGTACTTCCACCACGCGGGGCTCGACGCCGCGGAGCACACCCACGCCTCGTACAACATCGTGCATCGGGGCTACAACCTGGTGACGGGCAACCTGGGCTACCACACCGCCCACCACGCGCGGCATGGCCTGCACTGGTCCCAGCTCCCCGCGCTCCACGCGCAGCTCTCGCGGGACATTCCCGTCACGCTCTACCGCCAGCCCGGCATTCCGTTCGTGTGGTCCGGCGCGGAGGCGCAGATCGAACTGAGCCCCGGAGAGGTCGAGCCCCTGGCTCGCTGAGGCTCCGCTGCACGAATTGGAAGGCGCAACTCGCGGGGGGGCGCCCGGGGTGGGGACGCCGGCCAGGCCGGCAGGCGGACACCGGGCGCCTGCTTCGAATGTCGAGGGGCTGGGGCAGCGCGCGTCCAGCGCGCGCTCCGGGTGCCCGAGGAAACACGGCGCCGTATCTTTTCCGCGCCCTGGTTCGTCTCCCCTGCATGACGACCACCCAATCCCCTGTCAGGCGCCTCTTCGTTTCGATGATCGTGTCGCTCGATGGCTACATCGAGGGGCCGAACCGCGAGCTGGACTGGTTCGACGATGGCAACCCTCAGTTCGAGCAGTACTGCGACGAGATGATCGACTCCGTCGGCCTCGCGCTCTATGGCCGACGTGCGTATGAGTTGATGCTGGGCTACTGGCCGAACGCCGAAGTGAACCCCCGCTCGGCGGCAGACCTCGCGTTCGCCCGCAAGATGAATGCCCTGCCGAAGCTCGTCCTGTCACGGACGCTCGAGCAGGCGGCGTGGAACAACACCCGCATCGTCCGCGACCGTGTCGCGGAGACCATCACCGAGCTCAAGCGTCAGCCCGGCAAGCCGCTCGTGGCGTGGGCCGGCGCAGGGCTGGTTTCCACTCTCGCGCGGCACGACCTCATCGACGAGTACCGACTCATCGTGCATCCCGTGCTGCTCGGCTCGGGAACGCCGCTCTTTCCTCCCACGGGGCTCCGTCAGAAATTGGACCTGGTCCGCACGACCCAACTGGGCCGCAACCTCGTCGTGCTTTGTTACGAGCCTCACCGGACATGAACAAGCCCCCGCCCACCATCGACGCGCTCAGGGACGACGTGAAGACGTCATGGCAGCGCTTCCTCGACCTCGTGGAGACGCTCCGGCCCGAGCTCTACCGCTATTGCCGCCACCTCACCCGGAACGCGTGGGACGCGGAGGACCTGGTGCAGGAGGCGCTCATGCGCGCCTTCGTGACACTTGGGACTGTGTTCAGCGACGTCCCACGGCCCAGGGCCTGGCTGTTCCGGACGGCGTCGAACCTCTGGATTGACCGCGTGCGCCGCTCGCGACTCGAGCTGACCGCCGCGGCGCATCCAGTCGTCGAGCCCGGCCAGGAGCCCCGCGCGTCGCGCGAGTCAGCCGGCACGTTGCTCGTGCGGCTCCCACCCCAGGAGCGCGCGGCGGTGGTGCTCAAGGACGTCTTCGACTTCTCGCTCGAGGAAATCGCGGACACGCTCTCCACGACGGTGGGTGCGGTGAAGGCCGCACTCCACCGCGGGCGGGGGCGGCTGGCGGCACCGCTGGACGAAGCGCCCACCCGCGAGCCCACGCCCGGAGCCCTGGACGCGTTCTGCGACGCCTTCAACGCCCGGGACATGGAGCGCCTCACGGCGCTACTGCTCGACAGCGCGACCGTGGAAATCGTGGGCGTGGTCACCGAATACGGGCCCGAGGCGCCCAAGGACCCGCGCACCGGTTCCTTCGCGGGGACGATGTCCCCCATCACCTACGACGAGCGCGGCGGCGTCCCGGCCGAGCTGCTCGCGGGCTACCTCGGCACCATCCCGCGCTGCGAGGTGCGCCGGCATCGCGACGCCTGGGTCCTGCTCTTCTGGTACGAGCACTCGCAGGGTCCCAGGGTCCGCACGGTGATGACCATGGAGACGGATGGCGACCGCATCGCCCGGGTCCGCAACTACTTCTTCACCCCGGACGTGATTGCGGAAATCTGCGCCGAGCTCGACGTCCCCTTCCAGGTGAACGGCTATCGGTACTGGCCGGGAGCGGCGCCTACGCCCGCCCCTCTCCCGTAGGAGAGGGACGGAGCGCGGCTGGGAGCGGTGTTCCTAGCCCTTCGTGCAGACGACGTCGTCGACCTGAAGGTGGTCGCGGTCGGCCTCGCTGCGGCTCGGATAGAAGAACAAGCGCCAGTCGTGCACGTTGCCGGTGAAGCGGAAGAACACCGGCTGCCACTCGTCGCTGTCGACGACGAGGAAGTCGGTCTGCGGGCTCCAGCCAGCACTCGAATAGCTGCGATGCCGGATGCTGCCGTGGCCTCGCACCCGATACGAACAGAAGTAGTTGCCGCTCGGGACGTCGAACTTCTCGGAAGTGAAGCGCTCGGCCACCTGGATCGGGACAACGAACTGCAGCGCCGTCGAGCCGCCGTGCACCACGTTCGTGTAGTGCACGAGGCGCGAGGGCTTGATCTCGGTGCCCGGGTCGCTGACGCCGTTGTCGATGCCGTACCAGTAGTCGGGGATGTAGTTGTCCCCGTAGTAGGGGATGTAATAGGTGTCCCAGTCCTCGAATCCACCGTTGCGGATGATGTTCGAGGAGTGAGTGGCGGAAACGCAGCGCCGGGTTGCCGGGTCGCAGGCAGGCAGCGCACCGAGGCAGTCGTAGGTGGTGTTGCAGGCCCCTTCGGCCAGCTCGCACACGCCACTCGTGGGGTTGCAGGTCGTCGCCGGGTTGCTGCAGATGACACCGGCGCAGGGGTCGCCCTCGACGCAGAGGTGCGTGGCGGATTCGCAGACCGGTGTCTCCGGGGTACTCGCGCAATCCGCGTGGCGGGTGCAGCGCCCCTCAGCGACAACACAGGTGTGGGTATCATCGCAGGCCTGCCACTCGCTGCAGTCAGCAGCGTCGTTGCAGCGACCGGAGAGCGGCTCGCAGGTGGCGGTGGCATTCTCGCAACGCTCCCAGGCCTCGCAATTGACCGCGTCACACGGCTCGGCGGCCCGCACGCAGCGCACGTCGTCGATGAGCAGATTCTCGCCGCTGGTATTGCGGACGCTGAAGATGATCTCGAAGGTGTCGAAGACGTCGGCGGCGAGGTTGAAGTTGTACGCCAGCTTCTTCCACTGCGCGGAGTCGACCGTGGTGTAGCCCGAGTACGTGGAGTAGTCGTCGTCGAAGAAGGCGTTTCGAACGTCACCGGTGCCCCGCGCCTGGTAGGTGCAGGAGTAGTGGCCGGCGGGCATCGACTTCGCCAGGGTGCTGAAGCGCTTGTGCGTGGTCGAAGAGTTGGCCAGCCGGACCGCGTTCACGCCTTCGAAGGCGTTCGTCGTCACCTTCTGCACTCCGCCGATGTCGATATTCGACGTGCTCCCGAACCACTTCTCCGGAAGCGCACCGGGCCATTCCTCGAAGCCCCAGTTGTCGATGACGCTCACCTCGGGATGCGGGCCCGCGTCCGGCGTCTCGGAGCCTGCGTCGGGCGTCCCGGAGCCTGCGTCGGGCGTCTGGTCTCCCGCGTCCGGCGTCTGGTCGCCTGCGTCCGGCGTCACTTCGCCTGCATCCGGCGTCTCGCTTCCGGCGTCCGGAGTCACTTCGCCTGCATCCGGCGTCTCGCTTCCGGCATCCGGAGTCACGTCGCCTGCGTCCGGCGTCTCGTTTCCTGCGTCCGGAGTCACGTCGCCTGCGTCGGGAATCTCGACTCCCGCGTCCGGCGTCACTTCGCCTGCATCCGGCGTCTTGTCGCCCGCGTCCACCGTCTCGGAGCCTGCGTCCGGTGTCTTGTCGCCCGCGTCCACCGTCTCGGAGCCTGCGTCCGAAAGGGTCTGTCCAGCGTCAGGCGTCACATCAGGATTCGAATCACCGCAGGCGGCCACCAGGACCAGCAGCGAAGCCAGATACACTCGAAACAACGTCACCACGAGCCTCCGTTTCACAGAAACGGATCTTTCGTACCACACTCTCCTTCGAGCGGGGGGCCGTGCCGAAGCCTTGCTGCGCGCCCAGCGTAGCTGAAGGCCTCGACCCCGCCCCCGGCAGCCTCAGTGCACGCTGCGCGAGGGGTGGGCCTCGGGGTGGAAGGGCTGCGCGAGCTCGCCGGACTCCGAGCGCAAGAGCACGCCGACCGCGGACGGGGCGCCCTCGCGCGCCGAGAGCGGGAAGTAGCTCGCCAGCAGGCGGTCGTTGCGGCGGGCGCCGTCGCGCTGCGCGGGCACCAGGTGGAGGTCGGTCAGGGGCCGCCCCGAGGAGAGGACCTGGAATACGGGGACCTCGAGGTCCTGGGCCAGAACAGGCGCCACCTCACTCACCCGGCGTCCGGCGAGGATGGCGGCGCTGGTCTCCCACAGGTGGGCCCAGGCGTCGTTGACGCGCAGCACGCGCAGCTCCGGGGAGAGGATGGCCATCGGCACCGGGGCGGCGGCCATGAGCGCATCGGTGAGCACCAGCGGCTCGGGGGCCAGTTGCAGCTCGTCCAGCGCCGCGGCCCTGAGCCGCTCCTCGGCCTCGCGCCCCATCACCTCACGCTCCCGGTCGCGCAACAGCCCCGCGTGCCGGATCAGGTGCTGCGACTGGATGTAGAGGTCCACGAACACCGCCACCTTGGTGCGCAGCATGTCCGGGTTGAAGGGCTTCACGATGTAGTCGACCGCTCCTTGCGCATAGCCCCGCTGAATCAGCGAATCCTCGCCGGAAAAGGCGGTGATGAAGAGGATGGGCACGTGGCGCGTGCGCTCCCGCCCCTTGATGAGCCGGGCCGTCTCGAAGCCGTCCATCTCAGGCATCTGCACGTCGAGCAGGATGCAGGCGAAGTCCTGCTGCAACAGCGCCGCCAGCGCCTCCCGCCCCGAGCGAGCCAGCACCAGGCGCTGACCCAGCGGCGCCAGGATGGCCTCCAGCGCCACGAGGTTGGCCGGGATGTCATCCACCAGCAGGATGCTGGCTGTCTCCGTGTCTGAGCGTGTCATGCCCCAAAGGGTAGGCACTCCGTACATCGCAGGGCCGGGCCCCACGTCCGCTGAGCAGCCAGGGGAGCGGCCGCCTTCCCGTGCGCTCGAGTATGCCTCGCGCTGAAACCGCCTGCTGACCCACGACGGCAAGGGCTGGACGCGAACCAAACTGCCCAAGGCGCGTCCCTACGGCTACGTGGCCTCCACCAACGGTAAGTCATTCCAGACATTTCCGTATCGTTGAAACAACAGTAACAGAATCTCGACCTGGGAGGCGGACGCGGCCTGGGTCGCGCCCGGCATCTCCCAGGCACTGGAGGCGGAGGGAATCTATACACATACTCCGAGCGGACATAAAACGGCGGCTCCCTCAACCCCGGGAGGTACCCTGAACCGGCTCCCCGCGCTGTCGATGCCGCTGCTCGTTGCCCTCATGTCTGCCGCTCCGCTCGCTGGCTGCGTGGCAGGCGCCGAAACCCAACGGCCCGCGACCCCTGCGGCCTGCCACTGCGATCCGCTCGGAGATCTCGTCCTGCAGCCGCTGCCGCTGTGGACCGACAAGTACTCCAACTCCGACACGCCTCCTCCGCCGTCCTTCGCCATCCGCCGGCTCATGGAGCGCTACTCGCTCACCCGCGCGCAGGCCGTCGAGCTGCAGAATCACTACCGGGACCAGCTGCGCGCCAGGCCCAACACCGAGCCGAAGCAGGCCTTCGACGTGGCCCTGGAGCGGGTGCGCAGCAACGAGTTCGAACGCCGCCTGGATGTGGAGCAGCTCCGCCAGGCGAAGTTCATCGTCGTGTTCGACCTGGATGAGACGCTCTGGAGCCAGTACCACCCGGACAAGGTGCCCGTCACCTGCGCCGACTTCGTCATTCAGGAGCCCCTGGCCGCCGGCACGCCGAACGTGAAGCTCATCCCCGGCTGGCAGCAGGCCTTCGAGCGCATCCGGGCGCTGGGCGGCGCCGTGGTCCTCTTCTCCGCCAACCTGGACGATCCCACCCTCGCGCGGCTGGCGCAGTGGAAGTTCCACGGTACCCCGCTCACCCAGTCCCCCGAGATCGCCGGCATCCTCACCAACAGCCACCTCATCCTGCAGGACAAGGCCGAGGGGCCGAAGACGGGCAATCCCGTCATCGGGCCGTCCAAGGATCTGCGCATCTTCAATGTCGACAATCCCGAGAAGGACGACGCGGTCTCGGACAAGGTGATCATCGTCGACGACAACCCGGTGCGCCTCTTCAACGATCAGCTGACCCGTGCCCGCATCATCAAGAAGTTCGAGGCCAGGCACTACTGTGCCTCCCCCGGGGAACCGCTGCTGCGCAAGGCCTTCGATGACTCGCTGGCGGAGGTGGTGCGAGAGATCGAAGAGTCGGTCCAATATATGGAGAAGCAGCCGTCGGCGGAGCGCAGCTTCGCGAAGGCCTTCCTGCCCTATTCGTGGCTGGGACAGCCCACCGTACTCTTCCTCATGGACAGCGGCGGCCTGGATCGCGCGCAGGCCATCGACTCCGTGCGTCGCAACCCCGCGGCCGTAGATCCGAAGTTCTGAAGTTCGTCTGCGCGAGGTTCCGTGAGGCATACCCACGGCAGACACTCTCCGCGTATGATTTGGGCAGTACCCCTCACGGAGGACTCATGCGAACAATGCAATTCGGTGGTCTGCTTGCGACGGCTTTGATGTCGGTGGGATGTGGCGGAACCATGGAGCAGGAGGACGCCCTGGACCTGGAGTCGCAGAAGGCCCCGCTTCCCGACTGCTCCGTCAGCCCGGACAATCTGCGCAACTATTACAGCGACGCTGCCCACACGAACCTGGTCGGGCAATGGGGGTGCTGGTGCGGCGGGTTGTACTACTGGGGCACCGGCACGCAGTACATCGAGTACATCCTGGAGTGCTAGCCATTGCAGCGCCGCTACGCCAGTGCAGCGGCCAACGCGAGGAGCGCCCCCCTCGGCAGGAGGAGTCCGACGGGGGCGTTCGAGCATGCGTGGCTTCTCGCGCTACCTGCAGACGTTCTCGGGGACTTCCTCGATTGAGGTGGTGACCTCGGGAACGAGCACCTCGCCCGTGCTGCCGTCCACGAACACCTGCGTCTGGTGATCTCCGACGACCACACTCACCTCGTAGTACGCCTCCAGCCCTTCGCTCTCCTCTGGAATCCGGGGAGTCACGGAGACGATGCGTCCCCCGAGGCGCGTCCGGACCTTCTCGACTGCCTCCATCAGCTCGATCCCCGGCCATCGCGCCATGGGCGGGCCCCCCGCGTCCAGGCAGATCAGGCACTGGTATTCGTAGGTGGCACTCGACGACGACCGCCACGCTTTCGCGGTGTTTCCAGCATTGGCCCAGGTCAGGTCGTTTCCGCCCTTGTCCCGCCAGAGGTTGTAGCAGCGGTTCAGCGCGAGGCCATACGCGGCCTGGTCGTTCTGGGGACTGAGCTCCGAGAGCTGAATGATGCCGGTGGCCCAGCTCTTGTAGGCCGAGCAGGCCCTGATGCGGGGGAGGGCCAGGGCCGTGCTGGCGCTCAGACAGACCAAGGCAACCACAACTTTGGAAAGAGACTTGGGACCGTTCACGGGACACCTCGAATTGTAAGAGATTGCAACCGCCCCTGATGTGAGCGGCACGCTTCTCAATCGCAAGCGCCATGCCGGCGCCGGGTGTCTGGAATTTCCTCGGGTTCCCCGCGAGGCAGTGACCAAAGAGGCCACAATCCGAAGCGGCGCGTAACGCCAAACACAACAGCCTCGCGAGAGGATTTGGTGAAAGTCTTTCTCGTGAGAATTATTCGGGATGGCTGGAACTTCATGAATTGCGTTGCTATAGACATTGTGTGGCGTGAATGCAATTGGGTCACCCACGCTGTTCGTCGCGGGGGCTGCCAGGCCGCCGGGACGGGGAGGGGCATCCCCCGCTTCTCGCGCTCCGCGATGCGGCGCCTCTCGACGTCTATCGGCGCGAGCGTCGCTCGCTGTCCACGCGCCCCGATCTCGCGGCGTACTGCCCGACTGCTTCGTCGCGAAGCTCCGTAGGGAAGCTCGTTCACCCTGGCCCCCGCTCCCCCTTGCGCCCGACCCCACTCCATAGTTAGCTATATAGCGCGCTATAGAACGGAGGCGCGAGCATGGAAGTCGATCTTCTGGCGGGGTTTGGCGTCGGGTTCCTGGGCAGCCGACTCAAGCGACTGGCCGAGCGGATGCAGGCCGACGCGGCCGAGGTGGCACGGTCGCTGGACCTGCCGGTGCAGCCGGCCCAGGTGTCGCTCTTGATGACGATCCGCCTGCACGGGCCGATCACGGTGGGCGAACTGGCCGAACGCCTGCAACTGGCCCAGCCCACCGTCACTCGTGCACTCGGCACGCTGGGGGACTTCGTCGAGGCGCGCCGCTCGCCGGGCGACCAGCGCACGAAACGACTGGCCCTGACGGCGAAGGGCGAGGCCCTGGTGGTCCGTATCCAGACCGTGCTGATGCCGCGCATCGAGCCCGCCGCCGCCGAACTGGTTGAAGGGCTGTCCGGCGGCTTCATGCAGGACCTGGCCAAGGTGGAGGCGCGGCTGGCCGAGAAATCGCTGCTGCGCCGGATCGAGTCCGCCGGTCCGCCCAGGATGTGGGCGCGCGACTTCTCCGACGACCTGGCCGAGGCCTTCTACCGGATCAACGCCGAATGGATTCAGGACATGTTCGTTCTCGAGGAGAACGACATCGCCCTGCTGTCGCGGCCGCGCGAACTGATCCTCGACAAGGGCGGGGTGGTGCTGTTCGCCGAAACGCCGGAACTGGGCGTGGTCGGGACCTGCGCCCTGATGGTCTCCAAGGACGGCTGGGTCGAGCTGACCAAGATGGGGGTCCTGAAGAGCGCCCGGGGCCTGAAGGTCGGCGAGTTCCTGCTGGCCAAGACGCTCGAGCGGGCCGCCAGCCTGGGCATGGACAAGGTCTACCTGCTGACCAACAAGAAGTGCGGGCCGGCCATCCACCTCTACGAGAAGCTGGGCTTCGTCCACGACGCCGAGATCATGCGTCTGTTCGGCGCGCGGTACGAGCGATGCGACGTGGCGATGGCGTATCGGCGGAGCCCCTGTCGTGGGTGACGATGCGGTACCCCCATCTGCCAGTGCGCCCCCTGCCCCACCGGACGAGGGCAGAGGGCGTTTGTCTTCATACCCTGGCAGCTGGCGCGACCGGAGCACGGGGGCTACTGCGGCTGCGGTTGCTCCAGCGCCTCCAGCATGCGCACCTTCAGCTTGGGGCTCGGGCTGTCCCCCACCGAGGCCGCCTGACGCTGAATCACATCGGTGCGGCCCATGAAGCGCAGTCCGTCCAGCGCGGCCAGCCGGATGGAGGTGGGCTCCGCCGCGTTGCCCAGCACGGCGCCGAGCTGCTCCGCGTACGCGACGAGCCCCAGGCCGCCGAGCTGCATCAGCGCGAGCTTGCGCACCTCCGGCTGCGAGGAGGTGCTGGAGGCCGCGAGCCGGGAGAGGAGCGCGCCGTCGGCGGCGGTGAAGAGGCCGCGGTGCGTCAGGTCCGCCATCGCGCTGTAGCGCAGGTAGGGCACGGACGCGTCGAGCTGCGCGAGCGCCACCGGCTTGAACGCCTGCGGGTCCCTCCAAGTCTGCTGGTAGTTGGCAATCGCCGCGCTGTAGCTCGCGGCCTCCTGCGGGTCGGCGGCCACGATGGAGTGCGCGCTGGCCGCCAGCTGGAGCGCGCCCGCCGCGTCCCTCGAGAGGAAGAGCAGGTAGGAGCTGCCCGGCACGAGCTGCCTGTCCGCGGTGTACGTGTCATGCGTGAGCTGGAACTGGGTGGGCGTCTGGCCGGTGAGCTGTACCGACGTCGTGAAGCCCATCGCCGTGCCGCTGTTGGACGTCAGCTGCGCGATGACCGCGGACTGGGAGGCCACCAGCTGGAGGCCGAGCGCATCGCCTCCGGGAGGGATGTCCAACGCGAGCGCCTTGCCCGCGCCCAGCAGAAGGGTCATGCAGAGAATGAAGCTGAACAGGAATTGCTTCTTCATGGAATGCCTCGTCTGGAATCAGGGGTGGATGATCTTCAGGTAGCTCTTGCCGTAGCGCTCGAAGTACGGCGTCTTCGTGGCGCGGGTGGTCGGGTTCGCCTGGCCGATGCGGGCGTAGAGCAGCGACTTGCCGCCGGGGTCCATGATGTGGTGGCCCACGTCGAAGCGGTCCGACGGGTTCGCGTCGTCATAGGCCTCGCAGTTGTGTGAATCCTCGCAGCCCTGCAGCCGCGTCGGGCCCATGGAGACCAGGCCGAAGCTGTGGCCCGCCTCGTGCGCCGCGGTGCGGCCGATGGCCGTCGACACATCCTTCACGCGCATGGCGAGCGTGTCGGTGAGCTCCGCGGGAGTGGTGGAGACGAGGCGGTCCACCAGCACGGAGCGGAACGTGTCGATGTAGACCTGCGACGTCTGCGTCTTGTTGGTGTTCTTGTAGTCCCCCGGTGACACGCCGAAGAGGCCGGGCTTGTTGCCGATGAGGAACTTCACCGTGTGCACGCCCGTGCCCGGGGCACTGACGAGGGTGATGGCCGTGCCGGCGTAGGCGTTGGCGAAGAAGCTCGCCACGCCCGCCTTCACGTCGTTGACGAAGGCGGTCTGCTGCGCGGCGGTGAGCGGCCCGTTGAGCGTGCCCGTGGCAATCGCCTTGAGCTCGGCGTCGAGGCCGGACGCGGACCAGTCGAGGAACACCGGCTGGCTGCCGTTGGCGGCGAGGTCGTTCTTCCGCTCGAGGATGAAGGCATCGATGCTGCCGACGACGTTACCGTTGGGCGTCGCGCGCCAGGTCTCGCCGTCCACCACGTTGACGCCGAGCGAGAGCGGCACCCCCGACTGCTGCCACACGTTGTTGGCGTCCGTCTGGTCCCACACCATGAATCCGCCCCCGTTGACGCGCAGGTGGGCCCAGCCGGCCATGTTTTCCTGCCACTGGAGCGTGTTGTCGTCGAACCGCTGGATGTAGCCCTGGACGTTCACCGAGGAGCTGGTGACCAGGATGTCCGTCTGGGGCTGGGTGACGCAGCCCCGGTCGAAGCCGAAGAGAGGAACCGCGGCCAGCGCGAGCCCCACGACCCACTTCCGGGACGCGGGGCGGCTGGAGGAATGTGCCTTCATGTGTGTGTCCTTTGCGAAGCCGGGCGGCAGGTCGCCCGCGGGGAGGGCCATTGCAGCCGGCCTGCCAGTGGCTCGTGCCCCCTGGAGCGCCATCCCGCTCGTGCAGGAGAGGCAATAACGGCCCTTCGCGTAGCCCCCGCGCGAGGCAGGTCTTGCCCATGGGGCAACCATTGCCCCGCCCAGGGGGCCCGCCGTGGTTTGCTTCCCCCATGGAGCCCCCCAGCGCGAAAGAAACCGTGGATGCGGGCCAGCAGCGCCGCGCCTCTCCCGGCGAGCCGGAACGCCTCTCCCTGCTGGTGATGGAGGGAAGCTCGTCCTCGATTGTGCCCCTGCCTCGCGACGGCGCGCTCACCATCGGCCGCGGCGCGGGCGTCGAGCTCCTCGTACAGGACGCCTCGGTGAGCCGGCGCCACGCCCGGCTGAGCGTGGTGGAAGGCGAGGCCCGAATCACCGACCTCGACAGCCACAACGGCGTCCGCGTCAACGGCGAGCTCATCTCCGGCGAGCAGGTGCTGCGCAGCGGAGACGTGGTGATGCTGGGAGACGTCACGCTCGTCTTCCACCGGAGGGACATCCCCCCGCCACAGCGGCTCCTGCTGGGCGCCGCCCCGCTGCGGGACAGGTTGGCGGAGGAGCTGGAGCGGGTGCTGCGCTACGAGCGCGCGCTGAGCGTCGTCGCGCTGGCCCTGGGACCCACGGATGTCCCCCTGGAGGAGCTGGTCCGGGCGCTCGGCGGCGGCCTGCGGCTGATGGACCTGGTGGGACGGGGCGGGCCCACGCAGCTCTTCGTCCTGCTGCCCGAGCTGACGGCGGAGGAGGCGGAGGAGGTCGTCCAGCCCATGCTGGAGAGCCTCGTCCCGCTGGCGCCCGAGGTGCGGGCGGGCGTGGCCTGTGCCCCGCAGGACGGGCTGGACGCGGACACCCTCATCTCCGCGGCACGGGCGGTGGCACTGACAGCGCCCTCCGGCGGCCTTCGCATCAGCGGCCCGGACCTGTACCAGCTCGCGCTCGGAGATCGCTCGGTGATGGTGGCGGACGAGGCCATGGTGCGCCTCTTCGAGCTGCTCCGACGGCTGGCCTCGAGCCCCATCCCCGTCCTCATCCATGGCGAGACGGGCGCGGGCAAGGAGAACGCCGCCTGGGCCGTCCACCACTGGTCGCCGCGCGCGCAGCGGCCGTTCATCTCCCTCAACTGCGCGGCCCTGCCGGAGAGCCTCGTGGAGAGCGAGCTGTTCGGCGCCGAGCGGGGCGCCTTCTCCGGCGCGGTGGCCTCGCGGGCCGGCCTGCTGGAGCGGGCCAGCGGGGGCACGCTCTTCCTCGACGAGGTGGCGGAGCTGCCTCTGTCCGTGCAGGCCAAGCTGCTGCGCGCGCTGGACCAGCAGCGCATCACCCGCCTGGGAGACTCGCGCGAGCGCCCGGTGGACCTGCGCATCGTCGCCGCCACCCACCGCGTGCTCGCGGACGAGGTGAAGGCCGGCCGCTTCCGCCAGGACCTCTTCTTCCGCCTGTCGGCCTCCGTCGTCGTGCTGCCGCCCCTGCGAAACCGTCCCCGCGAGCTGCCGCTGCTGGCCACCCGCTTCCTCCAGGAGGCCCTGGCCCGCGCGGGCAGGACGGCGCCGCGCATCTCCGCCGCCGCCATGGACGTGCTCCGGGCACACCCGTGGCCGGGCAACGTGCGCGAATTGAAGAACGTCATGGAGTACGCCGCCACCACCGCCACCGGCCCCCTGCTGGAGGCCTCCCACCTGCCGGACTCCCTCCAGCGTCCCCCGGGAGAGGAAGCCCCTCCCCTACCGCCCACGGCGCCCGCCCCGGACACGGCCCCCGCGAGCTTCCGCCCCATCGCCGAGGAGGTCCGCGAGCTGGAGGACCGCCGGATGCGAGAGGCCCTGGAGGCCGCCGGCGGCGTACAGACGCGCGCCGCGCAGCTCATCGGCATGCCGCTGCGGACCTTCAAGTTCAAGGCCCGGCGCTACCAGCTCCCGCGCCCTCGCGCGGCTCGCGAGTGATGACGCAGGCACGCCTCATGCAATCCGCCTCCGCGAACAGCACGAAAGGGCGAACGGTCATGAAGGACGGAATCGACCAGCGGAGCGCGGTGGCGCTGATGGCCATCCTGGTTTCACTCGTGGGGTGCACGGCCCACGGAAGCATCACGAGCACGGCGACGGACGGCGGGACTCCGGAGGTCAGCGAGCTCGCCACGCACTGTCCCGGAGGGACGACCTGCCCGGGCGACGGCAACGGTCCCGGCATCTACGTCTCCGACACCGGCAGCTACTGCCTCTGGCTCTACCCCGCGAGCAACCTGCGCTTCTGCCCGGAGTCCTTCGAGAACCAACCGGCGAGGGGGGACGGTGTGAGCAGCGTGCGGCTCAAGGGGCGGCTCTGGTCCGGAGCCGAGGACACGGTGGTCCTCAGCACCCCCATCCAGGTCCGCTACGACGGCGACAAGCAGGGCAGCCTGCTCAAGGTGGAGCCCTCCACCGTGCCGGGCACGTCCCGACTCGGCTTCACCTACCTGCTCGAGGGCGCGGTGAATCCCGCTCACGTGGTGGGCTCGACGCTGCCGAAGCTGATGCTGCTCTTCAGGGTCGACACCCCGGACGCATATACCCTCGAGCTCACCTTCACGGAGGTCGCGCTCGCGGGCGCGCCCAACCCGGACAGGCCAGACACGCAGCTCAAGCTCTTCCGCTATCGAGCCAGGTACGACAACACCCGGCGGAATATCTCCGGGTACTACTGCTCGGAGCCGGGCGACGCACAGGCCACTCCCGAGGGCGAGAAGACGCCGCTCTCGCTCTCCGTCCTGCCGGCGCACCAGGTGAATGGCGCCACGGGCGTCATCAACACCTCCGCGAGCTCGGTCACCATGGCCTGTGTCTCGGGCGCCATCGTCACCTGCATGGAGAACTGGGGCTACGTGCCCTGGAACCCCACGCTCGAGGCCAACGGGAACCCGACCCTGCTCCTCGGTGCCTGCATCCAGGGCAAGCGTGCCGCCTACTTCGCCCACCCGAAGACGCACCCGTATCAGGACTTCAACAGCTACACGGTGGAGGGAACCGACATCCGCATCCGCGACAACGTCATCAACTTCGGGAAGCTCAGCATCGAGCAGGGAAACATCGAGGCCATCTGGAACACCACGGGAGCAGTCTGCTTCAATCCGACCAATCAGCGCCGGCCGGACCTCTTCAACCTGGAGTACTGGAATCAAGAGGCCCTGCCCCTGCTCCCCGCCTGCACCGCGCAGGACATCCAGCCCCACCGCATCATCACCGGCAAGGCCGCGCCCTGACTCAGCGCTGTCCCCGGCTCGCGGCGAGGCGTGCCAGCAGCGACTCCACCTCGCCCGCGAGCTCCTGGTGCCGCGGCAGCAGGAGCGGATTGAGCTCGAAGGCCCGCGCGAAGGCGGCGCGGGCCTGGAGCGCGGCCTCCTGGCGCGTGGCGAGGCCGTCCGTCCCACTGGCCCGCATGAGGAGCAGGCCCCCGCGGATGAGGTGGGCCTGCGCCAGGTTCCCATCGAGCTTCAGGGCCCGCTCCACCTGGTCCAGGCCGCTCGCAATGGCCGCGCTCGCTCCGGCGGGTGGCAGCGCCTGGGCCAGCCGCCAGTAGACGCGCGCCAATTCCTGGTGGGCCTCGAAGTAGGGAACCATGTCCACGGCGCGCTGTGCCTCGGCCCGCGCCCTGTGCAGCAATGGCAGGCTTGGCCTGCCCTGCCGTCCCGCCCACTCCGCCTCCGTGAGCGCCACCCGCGCGCCGACGACGCGGCAGTCGACACACCCGGGCGCGCCCCGGTAGGCCCGCTCCAGCGCGGCGCGGCTCGCTTCCAGCTCGGCGGCGGGATTGCCTCCGTCCCGCATCGCCTGGAGCGCCGCGAGGTGGTGCGCCTCCGCCATGTAGAGGTGGCTGCGTCCGTCCGTGGGGTTGATGCGCAGCCCCCGCTCCAACTGCTGGCGGGCGCGCTCCAGCGGCGGGCGCACGTCCCCTCCGGCCTCCAGCAGGTACTGCGCGCGCATCAGCTCCGCGGCGGCCATGCCGCCCAGCGCCGAGGAATGGTTCGCGTTGATGGCGAGGCTGCGCTCGCCCGCCTCGATGGACCTGCGCGCGTGCGCCTCGGGGTCCAGCCCGCGGCCGAGGCCGTATTCGGCCAGCGCGTTGTAGACGTGAACCTGATTCGACCAGGCATAGAGGTATTGAGGGTCCGCCCGCGCGGCCTGCTCGAAGTACCGCGCCGCCTCCGCGAACTCCGGGCGGGGGTCCTCGCCGTGCTCCCGGAGGTGGTTGCCCTTGTTGAAGTGGATGAGCGCCAGGTCGTTCAGTGCCCACGGATAGTCGGGCTGGAGCTGGAGCGCGTGCTCCAGCCGGACGATGGCCTCGTCCCAGAAGGAGTGGGGGTCGCGCTGGTTCCGCCACTCGTAGAGCCCGCGCGTGTAGTAGCCGCTGGCGAGCGCATCATGGGCATACACGTCGTTCGGAGCCCGCTCCACCGCGCGCAGCCCGGAGGCAATCCAATCCGTGAGAACAGGCTCCAGTTTCTCGACGGCCCCCTGGGTGTTCTCGACCTTGTACTGGCGCATCAGGGCATAGGCTCGCTGCCGGTAGGACATGGAGCGGTGGGGCGCGGCGCGGGCGGCCTGGGCGGTGGCCGCCAGCGTGCGCTCCAGCGCGTCCCGGGCGGGCCGGCCCTGGTCGAGCTCGACGTCCACGCGCTCCAGCCACGTCTGCGCGAGCGCCTCGTAGCTGCTCGCGTCGCTCCGCCCCGCCTCCAGGGCCTGCGTGTACAGCGTGGCGGCCTCCTCGAGTCCCGCCCGGGCCGCGTCGTAGTCCCCGCGCTCCCGCCGCTCCACCGCCCTGGCAAGGGCCACATCGCCGGCGAGCCTCCGGGCCTCGTACATCCACGGCGCGGACACGGTGGCTCGCGCGGCCGCCCGCGCCGCCGCGTCGTAGTCCTTGCGGTAGAGGGCGATGAGGCCCTCGAGGTAGTGGGGCGACTCCAGCTCCAGCGCGCGGCTGCGCTCGAGGGACTGGAGCGCGGGCACGAGGTATTCCTGCTCCAGGGCCTGCTGGCGCTTCGCCACCCAGGCCTTGTCGCCACCGCGTCGCATGTCCTCCAGCCCCTGGCGGTACCTCGCGCCGAGCGCCTGGCCCAGGGCGTAGTGCAGCTCGGGTGAGTCCAGGCCCAGCTGGTGCGCCTGCGTCAGCTCCGCGTGCGCCTGCTCGAACTCCTGCATCGCCAGGTGGCCCCGCCCCAGCGCGTAGTGAATCAAGGCCTGGCCGTACTCATCCAGCTCCCGCGCCTGCGAGGCGATGCGCGCCATCCGCTCGCGGACGAGCTGCTGCTCCCGTTGGGTGTCGTGCAGCGGCAGGGCGTAGGCCGTGCGCAGGAACCACTCAATCTCCTTCACCTGCTGGCCCACCTGCTCGGCCAACCGGGCCCGCGTCGCGAGCTGGGCGCGCGTGTGCCGGGCCTCCAGCCACGAGCGCGCGCCCAGCACGGAGAGAACGAGGATGCTGGCCAGCGACAGCGCGGAGACCCCTACCAGCGCGCGGTGCTTTCGCGCGCGGCGCCGCCAGCGGTACAGCAGACCCGGGCGCCGCGCGAGGATGGGCTCGCCATCCAGGTACCGCCCCAGGTCCTCCGCGAGGGCGCGCGCGGACGCGTAACGCTGCTCCGGCTCCTTGTTGAGACACTTGAGGACCAGCGTCTCCAAATCCCCCGGCAGGTCCGGCACGTGCGCGCGTGGCGAGGGCGGCTCCTCCTGGAGCACCTTCGTGACGACGTCCGCGGCCGTGGCGGCGGAGAAGGGCGTCACGCCGGTGAGCAACTCATAGAACGTGGCGCCGAGGCTGTAGACATCCGTGCGGCGGTCGATGTGCGCCAGGTCTCCCCTCGCCTGCTCCGGCGCCATGTAGGAAGGCGTGCCCAGCAGCGCCCCCGTATGGGTGAGGCCGTGCCCGTGGGCGTCGTCGTAGGCCAGGCCGAAGTCCACGACGATGGGGAACCAGCGTCCGCCCTCGTGCCGCTCGACGAGGATGTTGGAGGGCTTGAGGTCCCGGTGGATGACGCCCAGCCGGTGCGCCTCGTGGACCGCGGCGGCGACGTCCCGCATCACCTGGACCTTCTCGGTCAGCGACATCCCGGAGGCCGCGTGGTCCAATCCCTGTCCCGCGACGAGCTGCATGGCGATGTACGGCCTTCCGCCGACTTCGCCGACCTCGAACACCTTGCACACGTGGGGATGGTCGATGCGGACCTGCGTCCTCGCCTCCTGGAGGAAGCGGTCTGCGCGCTCCGTGTTCGCATCCCGGATGAACTTGAGCGCCACCCTGCGCCCGAGCCTGCGGTCTCTCGCCTCGAAGACCTCGCCCATGCCTCCCTGACCCAGGCGTTCGAGGAACTCGTAGCGTTCCCAGTCGGGGAACGGGAGCGCCCGGCTCCGGTCCGGGACGGGGAGCGCTCCATCCATCGTGGCCATGTCGCCCGGCGCAGCCGCGCGTGGCCCCGACGGAGTCTCGTCATCGCCAGCGTTCGCCATGCCGCCAGTGTAACCCGTCTTCATCTGGCGACCGGGCGCTGCGCGCCATGAAGGCCTTCTTCACGCCCGCGTCGTTCATGCACCTCAGCCGTCTTTCATCTCGTGGGGCGCAGAGGTCTGCACGGACCAGCAACCGGCTTATGCTGTCCTTGTTGCCAATGAGGTTCGGCGGCGAGGACGGACGACGCGATGGAATCGATCAGGGCCGCGATCGAGGAACACTGGCGGGCATCCGAAAGCGGCGAGATCGAAGCCGAACACGCGATCTACGCCGAGGACGCTATCCTCGACTACCCGCAATCGGGTGAACGTTTCCGTGGTCGCACCACGATTGCGGCGCAACGCGGCGGGCACCCGGCCGATCGGCACTTCACCGTGCTACGGATCGTCGGCAGCGGGGATCTGTGGGTCAGCGAGTGCATCATCACCTATGACGGTGTGCCGACCCACTCGATCTCCATCATGGAATTTGCCGGCGAGTCGGTGGTGCACGAGACGCAGTACTTCGCCGCCCCCTTCCCCGCCCCCGAATCGCGGGCGGCCCTGGCGGAGCCTTCCTGATCTGACTTTCGGTGCGAGCGGACGACCCCTTCGTGCGCTGCGGGCGGCGGGCATCAGCCGCTAAGCCACCCGGGGTAAGTCCTGTCAGGGGGTAATATCGTTGCGGCCCATCCAATTGGAAGGCGCTGCGGCATGCGGAGGAGCCAGGGCGTCACGCTGACGCCTCGCGAACGCAGGAAGCTTCAGCGCCTGCTGCATCAGCAGCAGCACGCCGGGGAAGCGTTGCGCGCAACCATCCTCCTGTGGAGTGCTCAGGGCCAGAGCGCCAGCGCCATCGCGCGCACATTGGGGGTGACTCCTCGCACGGTGTACCGCTGCCGGCTCCCCTGGCGGCAGCAGGGCTGGCAAGGCCTGGCGGATGAGCCTCGCCCTGGCCGGCCTCCTCGAGTCACTGCTACCTACCTGCGGGTATTGATGCAGACGGTGCAGACCGACCCCAGGCAGTTGGACTTCTTCTTTGGTCGCTGGACGTGTGGGCGGCTGGCCTCCTATCTGAAGCAGCGCACGCAGGTGGCCCTGAGTGCGGAGTGGGCCTTGGGTACGCCCCTTCTACTTGCCCCCGTACACCTCAGAAACCCTCAACTGGATTGAGGGTTTCTGGGAGCACTTGAAGGAAACCTTCTTCAGCCGCATGCTGACCCGTGAGCGCGAGGCGTTCTACCCCGACACGGTGCGGCTGCTCTATCGACTGCAGCGCTCAGGACGGCTCGCGGTTCTCTCGCTACGCGAGCCCCCCTGACAGGACTTACCCCGGGTGGCTTAGCAGGGGCGCATCGGCTGGCACGACCTGCGCCATATCTACGGCAGTCACCTCGCCGTGCGCGGTGTCCCGCTGAAGGTCATCAAGGAGCTGATGGGCCACGCGACCATCGAGATGACCATGCGGTACGCCCACCTTGCGCCGGAGACTCGGGAGAGCGCGGTACTGCTGTGCATGAACCGGCACTACTGCGTCGCCACCTTCGCAGTGCGCAGAGTGCACGAGCCCAGCCCGCGTTATCGGCTGGCCATTCCGAGAGCGGCTGGTGCGGCAACATCTGGACACGCTGCGCTTGGGCGGAAGAAGCTACGATAAGGCCTGAGTGCCGTTACAACCCCGCACGTAGTAAGATGTGCGCTCGCACAGCACCGCCTTGGGTTAGCCCTCGGAAAGCCGTCCAAGCGCAGCAGCAATCGGGCGCGTTTACGCACAGCGCCTCGGATCGGGGGCATATGTGCTCATTCAGGCGCGGAGACGGGGCGACCCGCGCATGCGGCCCCTCGTGCTTTGAGCCTGCCAAGTGCGGCCTCTAAGCCCCTGCTTCGGTAGGCACTACGAATTTTCCTACGATATCCTACGGCCACGGTAGCATTTTGACGCAAACGGTCGGCCGCGCGGGCAAGCTCGCGCTGCCGCCAGAAGATCAACCAAGAGTGGGGAAACCGTGAGCATTTCACCTAGAGGAATGAGCGTTCAGGAGGCTTACCGCCTCTATCGAGAGGGGTTTCTTCTCGTCAATCGCAGATATCAAAGGAAGCTGGTTTGGACCGTTGAAGAGAAGCAACGCCTAATCGGGAGTTTGCTGAGAGGCTACCCGATCCCACTGATCCTACTTGCGGAGAAGCCGGAGATCCACGGCCCAAACAAGTATGAAATTATCGATGGAATGCAACGCCTCAACGCCATATTCGCATTCATCGAAAACGTGTTCAACTTTGATGGTCGATATTTTTCGGTTCGCGAATTCGCCCGGGCAAGCCAAGTCGCTGCAGCAGGGCTTTTTACGGAGGCACCAGAGGAGCAGCTCCGACTCACCCCTGCTCAGTGCGCGGAGTTGCTGGACTATCAACTCGCCGTAACGATTTATCCATCACGCAATGAGTCCGACATCACGGAGGTGTTTGGAAGAATCAACTCGGGAGGGAAGCAACTAAGCGATCAAGAGAAGCGGCAGGCCGGTGTTGTCAGCAAATTTGCGGATCTAATTAGGCAACTTGCCGCAGAGCTACGCGGAGATGTGTCAAAGGAAGTACTCCTGCTCTCCGACATGCCCGAAATCAGCATTGAAACTATTGGCGCCAAACAGGGCTACCGCGTTCGCGCTGATGACACAGTGTGGTGCAAGCAGGGAATCATCACTTCAGCACAACTGCGGGACAGCGATGACGAAGCCCTCCTTGCAGACATTGCAGCTTCTGTAGTCCTGGGTAAGCCCTTGCCCGCCAGCAAGGAGTTCTTCGACGTTCTGTACGACCAGAAGCAAAAAGAATCACAAGAGGTTGAACAGGCGCTGGCAGCTTACGGAGCGAACCGCCTTCAAAACGAGATCAAGACAACTTTCTCGGTTCTCAATGAAACCATCCTCGCCTACAGCACTGAGCGCAACGCTCTGCGCAAGACGGTAAATCCTCAAAGCGGAAACCCAATCAAGACGGCCTTTTATGCTGTATTCATGGCCTTTTTTGACCTGATTGTTCGCCAGGAACGCTCGCCTGACAATCCCAAAGACATCATGGCTGCCCTCAAGGGCCTGAGAGCCAAGCTAAAGGTGAGCGCACATTACGCAACCACGGAGGACAGAATCAACAACATCGGCCTAACAAAGGGGCTGATTGAGCGGCACTTTGTACACAAAGAGCCGCCGGTATTGAAGCATGGTCCTGGACTCGTAATCGACTTTGAGAACTCACTGAGACGCTCCAAGATTGAGACTCCTCGGTACGAGTTCAAGCAGGGCATCCTTCGCCTATCCAATGATCGGAGTCGGGATCCTGAGGTGCTACGCCGCTTGCCGGAGATGCTTTGCGCAATCGCCAATCTTGGCCCTCAAAGCGAGGGCTATCTGTATTTTGGGATTGCCAACAACCAGAAAGATGCTTTACGCATCCAAGCCCTAGACCAGATCAATCCAATCCAGGTTGGAGACACATTTGTTGTTGGCGTTGATCGCGAAGCAAGGAGCCTGAAAACTAGCATTGAAAAGCATGTCGAGCAAATTGTCAGCGCAATCAAAATCTCGGGACTCTCAGAGCCGCTAAAGACTCAGGCCCTGGCTAACATTGACACGATCGACTATAGAGGGCTCTCTGTTGTTCGCATTCAAATCCCACCACAGCGGGAGGTCTCGTTTGTCGGGGAAGAGGCATTCGTCCGCAGTAATTCCTCCACTGAGGCAGTAGCAGGTCCCAGGCTGTTGGCAGTCAGCCGACTATTTAGAGGTTGATGGGCCGTTTCGACAAGATGGCTGCCCTTGGACTTGCACTTCGAGGAACAGCGGTGACACAGAGGCACCGCCACTCTCAGTCCCTGAAGGTGGCGGTTGCGTAGTGGCAATCGGGCTGCCGTCCCTTGCGCTTGACGCACAGTGGGCAGTCAACGGCCGCGTCTTCTTGCGCTTCGTGGTCCAGCGGCTGTACCCCTGGCTGCGACCTGGAGACGTGATGCTGACGGACAACCTGGGCGCCCACAAAGTCAAAGGCGTGGGTCAGACAACCTAGAGCCCCGACTTCAACCCCATTTTAAGCTGAGGTGGGCCGACTTGAAGAGGCGGCTGCGCAAGCTCGCCCCTCGCGCCGTCAACGAGCTGGCCCAGGCGGTGCGGCAGCTCCGCGCTGCGACTCCTTTCGCGAAGCTCGCCGCCTGGTTCTGCCACTGACTATCCTTCCTTCAGCTCAACTGTTCTCCGCGTTAGCTCATTATAAGCCGCTCAAATCTCTTCCTTAGGAAGTAGTATTCGGGTCGGCGCAGGATTGACTTGACCTCTTCTACCAGCTCTCGGAGGTCTTCGTCATCAAGTGGAACAATAAAGCCTCGGTCATCATGCGCCGTATCGAGGCACCTCTTGATGAATAACTCCTTGTCATCAAACCGACGGCAGACGATGAGTCCTATTTTACCTCGGTTTGGGGAGAACCGCCCAGCCAGTTGGTCCAACTCCGGATTGTTGATTTCCTTGGTGTAGTTCTTACACTCGACAAAAATGTATTGCGATGGATAGTGGCGCGAGAGCCACTCAAAGAAACCTTCAAATGCCGCATTCGTGAATGTTATGTCGACGCGCTTTCGACCTTCGTGTATCTGAAATTCGCGTTGTGGACTCACGAGGGATGGGTAAAATAGTGCAGTAAGTAGTGCCTGCACGGCGTGGTGGTACGTTGTTGCGTTCTCATTCCCTGGCGCCACGGTTAGGACGTTATGGAGCAGCGTGTCCCAGTCGGGAGGAGGGGTGTCGGTATCGTTTGCAAGAGAGTGATGAGTAAGAGGCGGCCGTACTATGTTGCGCTTGTCGTTTCGATAGCGGGCGAGGATTTCGGGATTTCTTCGGGTCTCACGAACGATGACTTTCTTGCCTCGTCCATACTTCATCTCCAAGTCTTTCTTTGTAACGCGGACTTCTCCGTTCTTCAGCAGTTTTACTAGGGCCGACCCTGCCTCAAGTTCCTCCTTCTTAAGATGCTCAAGGATGTAATCACGGTAGTACTCGCCTTGGTCATAGGCCATGTGGCGACGAACGATTACCTTAGGGACCAGTAATAGTTTTCTGCCTTCAACTACTGGTAGGCGTACATATTCAGAGTGCCAGGACTGATGTGTTGGATCCCAGAGCGGCCCTGAGTCCACCTCGCTGGCCATTGGAATTCCATATGCGGTACATGCATCTTGAGTATAGGCGATAAGTGGTTCTCGGATGAGGTTGGTAGTAATATCGGAGACAATGTCCGGGCCGATACCTTCAACCATCAAGATTGTATCTTCGAGATCCTCAAGGAGCCCGCTTTTCACTGCATCGCTCTTGCTGAGTGCTTCCCAAAGGTCGTATGCGGATTCAGTCCCTAAGGCTCGACCGCGGGCCTTCTCGCGTGAAAGCCCTAGGTGTGTCTCATTTGGTTCTTTGAGGTGGCTGAGAAGTTGCCGGGCTGCATCATTATGCTCGCCTGCAATAGCCGTCAGTACTGCCTGAAAGAAGTTCTGCACTAGAGAAACGCACTCCGCACCCCACTGTGATGGCAGAAGCCGTAGTGATCGAGGATCCACAAAGACCTTGAGGTCTCGCTCGATGTCGACGTCTACAAAGTCTAGCGAGGGCTGCGTCAGCCCAAGATTGAAGTGCTCCGATACACGCATGGCAAGTCCCCCGCTGCTCGATGCCGATAGTCAGTATAGCAGACGTACGTAGAGCCACTTAAATAGTTGAGGTCGGCAAAAATTTCCTGAGCCCCTTTTGGTGCTGCAAGGGCGTCGGCCGTCTGGGTCCGCACGGAAACTCCGTCCCAGGAGCCCACGCGAATGGCGCGTATCCGTCCGGCGGACGCCGTGCCGGACGGTTTGAAGACGGACGGAGGCTGTGCTCGGAGGTGGTCTCGAGCCTGGGCGTGAGTGGACCGGCGTGCTGGCTCCCAGCGACTGTGCTTCAGGAGGGGGTCGGCGGCGCGGCGGCGCTTCTACTCTTGGGGTATCAGCTCGCCGATGCGCGAGTTGGGATGCATCTACAGGCGCAGCAGCACGTCGGCCAAGTACTCCTCGGAGTTGACGCCGTTGGCCTCGCAGGTAGCCACCAGCGAGTAGCGCCCCGTATCCGTCCGGTGACCGCCGTGCCGAGCCGCTTGAAGTGGCCTCCGCTGTTTGGTGACGCGCTGCTGGCCAGCGCCGCCATGGACCGACTGCTGCACCACGCCCACGTCCTCACCATCGAGGGTGACAGCTACCGCAACCCGCCGCTCGCCAAGCGCACCCGCGCACCGCGCGCGGCCCAGGTCGAGACCGCCGCACGCTGACGCCTGGCGTAGCCCCTGCCGGACCGGTTTGGCCGAACCCGCGCGGTCCACGCCGTCGCGCTTCCCGGGCTCCTCTCGTCCGGACCTCTTTGGCCGGACCGAACAGCGACCCGATCAGCCGAGCCTTGACAGTCGAGGATGCGCGCTGCTGGGTGGCTCGCTTCGTAGCCTGGTACAACACCGAGCACCGCCACTCTGGCATCCGCTTCGTCACACCCGATGACAGGCACTTCGGTCGAGAGGCCGCGCTGCTCGCCCGGCGTCATCAGGTGTACCAGCGTGCCCGAGCTCGCCACCCCGAGCGCTGGAGCCGCGACACGCGCGATTGGACGCCGGCAGGCCCCGTGCGCCTCAACCCTTCCCCGAACCCCACCCCAGCGGTGGAGGAGTTGAAGCGCATCGGCTGAACCCTCTCACGCGACAACAACCTTGACGCTCACCGTAATCATGCCGCCTGCTTCGACTGCATCAGCTCTCGTCGGGCCTGACTCGGCGAAAGGAAGTTGTGGCGCTCCAGCAGCCAGTGCTCGTTGTACCGATGGGCCCAGTCCAGCAGAGCCCTCCGGAGTTCCTCCACAGTGGAGAAGGTGCGCACCCAGAGCAGCTGCTCCTTGAGGGTGCGGATGAAGCGCTCGGCGCAGCCGTTGCCCTCAGGGCTGCGGACGAAGGACGGACTGGACTCGGCTCCCAGAAAGCGCAGCTCGTTCTGGAAGGCGTCGGAGGTGTACTGGCTGCCGTTGTCGTGGCGTAACTGTTCGCCATGCCTCGTCCGAGCTGAAGAGACGGAGCGGCCTGCCGAGATGGAGGAGGACTAGAGGCGGACGCAGCGTCAGCGTCCTGCGCGCCCTGTTCCCACTCTCAGTGGCATCGGACTGTCCGGCTGGCGGCTCAGAAGCGGTGGACATCCCATCACCACGAAGCTGGGCGAGCAGTTACAATTCGTCCTTCACCCGTGAGGCCCCATGCGTGCATTCGACGCCATTTCACTGCTGGCGCCGCAAGTAGATCCCGGAGACACAAAGATCCATCTCGCGACGAAGGATGGTGAGGAGGACCCGCTCGACGTGTACCTGAAGGGAGAATTCGAGGAGTGGCAGCGCTCGCAAACGCGGCGCAACTTTGAGCGTAGTTACGTTCTTTCATTGATCGCGATGCGCACCGCGAATCACTGGCTGTTCGCGGGTGTGCATGAAATGCGAGGCCGCACCGGGCAGAGAGGTCGGTACCGGTACGACCTCGTGGAGCTTCCCGCATGCGCGGAACTCAACGGGCGGCTCACCGCGCGGTTCCAGCGCCCTGGCCGCCAATCGTACCTAGACGCGGAGAATTGGGTCGACGGGATCAAACTCGCTTCCATCATGCCTGAGCGTATGAGGATCGCCGAGTTTCCCGGCTTCAAAGCCGTTCACCTCACCAAGGGCGAACTGGATACGATCGTACGCCAAGACATCGAATCATGGCGCGCTGCGATGTCGAGCGTGGGCGGTGTGTACCTCATCTCCGACACGGATACAGGTCGCCTGTACGTCGGTAGCGCGACCGGCGTTGGAGGGATCTGGCAACGGTGGTGTCAGTACGCCGCGACCGGGCACGGAGGCAACCAAGAGTTGGTGAGACTCATCCGCGAAACAGGGATCGGACGTGCATCGGCGTTCCGCTTCGCGATCCTGGAAGTGGCCGACACGCATACCAGCGATACGGACCTGTTGCAGCGCGAAGCACACTGGAAGCGGGTTCTGCTGAGCCGCGAGCACGGCCACAACCGCTGAGCGCCGGCTTTCGCTATACGGGCCTTGTGGTACACGCTGGCGATGGTGGTGGGTGTCCAGGCAGGCAGCGTCGGACTTGTACCCCCTGGTGAGCGCTGGGGCCTCCTGGCACGTTCAGGCGGGCAATACGTGGGCCACGTCGACGCGCTTCGTGATCACTGCCGGTTCAACTCGCGCAGCAAGTCCTGGAGCGAGACGGCGCGCAAGTCGCGGCCCGCGAGCCCTTCGACCGCGCCCCCCTCGGCAGGCGGGGCGCGGCTGATAGCGGCGGGTTGCTTTTAGTGGAGGCGGCGAGAATCGAACCCGCCGCCACCAGCGCGCAGGCGCAGCAGCTCAGCTCACCACGGGCAGCGAGAACCCCGCGACCTTGCCAGCCTCCGGACGCGCCACGCCAGCCGCCTCGTTCATGCGGCCCGAACGGAATGGCTCCAGGTCCAACGACACGAACTTGAACCCCAGCGCCAGGAAGGCAGCGTTGACCTTCTGGCGCACGTCCGCGGCCAGGAACCTTTCGTACTCCTCCGCAGCCACCTCCAGCCGCGCCACCTCCTGGTGGTAGCGCACGCGGAACTGCCGGAAGCCCAGCTTGCGCATCTCCGACTCGGCGGAGGCAATCTGGATCAGCCTGTCCCGCGTCACCGCCGTGCCGTACGGAATGCGCGACGCCAGGCACGCCATCTGCGGCTTGTCCCATGTGGGCAGCCCCAGCGACTGGCTCCAGGCGCGAATCTCGTCCTTCGTCAGCCCCGCCTGCGCCAACGGAGACACCACCTTGTGCTCCTGCGCCGCCTTGTGGCCGGGCCGGTGGTCCTTGAAGTCGTCCGCGTTGAAGCCGTCCAGCACCACCGCCATGCCCAGCTCCTGCCGGCGGGCCTCGCAGATGTCGTACAGCTCCGTCTTGCAGAAGTAGCAACGGTTCGTGGGGTTGGCCGCGTACTGCGGATTCGCCAGCTCGTTGCTGCCCACCACCACGTGCCGCGCCCCCATCCGCTCCGCCAGCTCCCGCGCCTCCTGCGCCTCCTCCGGCGCCACCGACGCGGACAGGGCGGTGAGCGCCAGGGCGCGCTCGCCCAATTCCTCCACCGCCACCTTCAGCACGAACGTGGAATCCACGCCTCCGGAGAACGCCACCAGCGCACTGCCATGGGCGCGCAGCGCGGCGCGCATGGCCTCCAGCTTCGGGCGCGAGGACTCACACAGGCTCTGGATCCGCTCGGGGCTCAGCATGGGGAACTCCTAAAACGGAAGGGCCCCGGATTGCACGCGGAAGACGCGGCAACCTGGAGCCCTTCTGGATGATGGGAGCGTGGGCCGTCAGGCCCCTCGCTCAGCGGGCCTTGTTCTTCGCGGGCTTCTTGGCCGACGGAGCCGGCTTCGCCACCCGGGCGGCGCGCGTGGCCGGACGCGCCTTGGCGCCCTTGTCCGCCTTCGCGGCGGCCTTGGCGGCCGGACGGGCCTCGTCACCGCGGCGAGCCTTGGCGCCCTTGTCCGCCTTGGCGGCGCCCTTGTCGCCCTTCTCCGCCTTCGCCGGCAGCGGGTTGGCCTTCATCTTCTTGCCGGTGATGGTCTTCAGCTCCTCGGTGTTCATGTAGCCGAGGTCCAGGAGCGACTGGAAGATCTTCGCCGCGCCGTCCTCCACCGACTCCACATCGGAGTGAATGGTCACTTCCGGCGAGTTGGGCGGCTCGTACGGCTCGGTGATGCCGATGAAGTTGGGGATCTCCCCGTTGAGCGCCTTCTTGTAGCGGCCGGTGCTGTCGCGCTCGATGAGCTTCTCCGTGGGGCAGTCGACGTAGACCTCCACGTAGCGGCCGATGGCGCGACGGTTCTCCTCGCGGCCCGGCTTGTAGGGGCTCACGCAGGGCACCAGCGCCGCGACGCCGTTGCGGGTCAGGAGGTTCGCCACGAAGCCGAGGCGGCGGACCACCGTGGTGCGGTCGTCCTTCGCATCGGAAAGACCCGCCCAGAGCGCCTCGCCGAGCTCACCTTCGTCGAGGATCTCCACGTTGCGGCCAACCTGCCGCAGGCGCGCCGCGATATAGGCGGCCGTCGTGCTCTTCCCGGTCCCGGACATGCCGGTCAGCCAGAGGGTGAAACCAGTGTTGGGGGCCATAAGCCTGTTCAACTCCCTGCGTCCGGAGCGCTTCTTGCAAGCTGCGTGTGGACGCCGCAGATCCAGAAGATGCGCGTGGTTATAGACGAAAACCCCCTCACTTGACAATTCGCACACACCTTTCCGCAGGTGGGGTGAGCGGGCAGTCAAGTGCCTGCCGACACATGGGTTTTTCGTTTATGAAATGACTTTTTCAGGGCTCTTGGAGCCTGAAATCGTCCCCCTGCCACTCGTACTGACACACCCAGACTACACAGCCCCGGTGTATGGATCCGATGAGGTAGGAAACTCCGGGTAGGAGTGGGTGACCTTCCGGGGCTGCCCGGGCCCGGTCTTCCGGGGAGAACGTGGCAGGTGCTTCCACGTGGGAGTGGAAGACACACACCACCCGCTCTCCACGTGCGTCCGCCTCCAGGGAGACGGCCAGCCACTCCTCGGGGGCGAAGGCGTAGGCGGTGTGCGGCCGGTCGGAGGCGTTGCGCAGCGGGCGGACCCTCCATGGGCCCGCATCCCCGGACTGGAGAATCACCCCACAGCCCTCATGGGGGTACGCGGCCTCCAGGTGGCGCACCACCGCGTCGCGGACAGCCAGCGGCCAGCCGGGCTCGGGCCAGCGGATCACGGCCGGGCCGGCTCCGGGCTCCCGGCACAGCGGGCACACCTGCGCACCTCCAGTTCCTCCACGACGCCCGGGGCGACCAGCCAGCGGCCCCCCAGCGCGGGGCCCAGGCCCAGCCGCAGCCGCTGGAACACCAGGGCGCCCAGCGCGCCCAGGGCCACGCCCAGCGCGCCGTCCGGGGGCTGGACGAGGTGACGCACCGTCTCCCCAAAGCACCACACGCACCCGTCCGCGCCCCGGAAGACGACGGCCGCCCGCCTGCCGTCGCCACCCAGGGCCACCCACGGGGCCTCGCCGCCCCAGCCCGAGGGCAGTTCCGCCACCAGTCCCCCACCCCGCCCGGCGCCGGCCGCGTCCGGATTCAGCTGGGGCACGGCTCCATCCAGGGCCTCCACCGCGGGGCGCCCCACGTCGTCCGCCGACACGAGGAAGCCGGGCGCCCAGGGGCCCAGCGTCAACGAGCCCGTGCCCACCACCGGCGTGCCGCCTCCGGCGAGGTACGCCGCGGCCGTCATCCCCGAGGCGCCGGTGGCATCCACCCGCGCCGTGCCCGCCAGCAGAGCTTCCTGCCCGCGGCCACCCACGTCACGCAGGAGGATCTGCCGGGAGTAGCGGAGGATCTGATCTTCACGCAGGGCCACGCTTCAGCCTCCCGCCATTGCGGGGATGAGCGTGAGGCGGTCCGTGTCCGCCACCGGCGTGTCCAGCTCGCGCAGGGCTCGGATGTCCTCGTCGTTGAGGAAGACGTTGACGTAGCGGCGCACGGCACCGCGCTCGTCGAGGACGCGCGCGCCGATGCCGGGGAAGCGTGCGTCCAGATCCTTCAGCACCTCGCGCACGGTGGCGCCGGTGGCGGTGACTTCGGACTGGTTGCTCGTGAACGTGCGCATCGGAGTGGGAATGCGGATGGTCGGCATGGCTCAACGTCCCTGCTTGCGGAGCAGCAACACGTGGGTTCCATCGGGGCGCGGCTCCAGGGAGACGACTTCGTGCCCCTCGTCGCGCGCGTTGCGCGGCACGTTCTTCAGCGGCTCGGCGCCGCGCAGGAGCACCTCCAGCAGCGTCCCCGGCTCCAGCGCCTCCAGCTTCAGCTTGGTGCGCACGTAGGTCATCGGACAGACCTCGCGCGTGATGTCGAGCGTGGCCTTCACCTCGGACATGACTCGGCCTCCTGTGCGGCCTCCGGGTACTCCGGCACGGCGGTGACGCGGCAGCCGGGGCAGTCGGGCGCGCGCTCCACCCGGACGCGGCGGCCCAGCAGCGACACGCCATCCAGCACGTGCAGCGTGGCCTCACCGGGAACGGGACGCGCGGCCCCGAACAGCAGCTCCAGCGCGAGCAGCGACTGCACCGCGCCCACCAGCCCCGCGAGCGAGCCGAGCACCCCCGCCTGCGCGCACGTGGGCACCGCGTCCGGCGGAGGCGGCGCCTCGTAGAGGCAGCGCAGGCACGGCCCGCGAGGGTCCACCCGCATCGCCTGCCCCTGCATGCGCAGCACGCCGCCATAGACGAGCGGCACGCCCGTGAGCACCGCCACGTCCGAGAGGAAGAACTTGGTGGCCACTCCGTCCGTGGCGTCGATGACGGCGTCGTGCGCGCGGAAGAGGGCCTCCGCGTTGCCCGCGTCCACGCGCTCCGGCAGGGGCTCGGTGGACAGCGCGGGGAAGGCGCGCGCCAGGCCCGCGGCGGCGGACTCCGCCTTGTTGCGGCCCACGTCGGCGGGCCGGTGCCACAACTGGCGCGGCAGATTCGTGACGTCCACGCGGTCCGGGTCCGCGAGCGTCAGGTGGCCGACACCCGCCTGCGCCAGCGCCAGGGACGCCGGACAGCCCAGGCCGCCGGCCCCCACGAGGAGCACCCGGGCGCGCTCGAGGCGCGAGGCGTGGGGGATGCGGGGATGATGGTCGGTGTCGTGCCCGTGCATCGGATTGCCCCTTCGCGAGGGGTCGGAAGCGAATAAGGTGCGTGCCCCTGCGTCCACCGAGAAGAAGGGCGCAGGCGCCCACCCACCGTGCCGCTTCGACGCGGACCTCACCTGCCAGGACATATGAGAAACCTGCCCGGCGTGCTCGTCTTTTCCACCGCCCTCCTCCTGGCGGTCGGCTGCCACAAGAACACCGGCGAGGGCCCCGGGCCCACCGACGCGGCCACCACCCAGCCGGACCCGCGCGACGCCATGGAGGCCGTGAAGGACGCGGGCGCCCCCTCGGACGGCGCCCAGACGGGCACCTCGCGCGGCGCCCTGACCGCTGGCGACGACGCGGGCGCGCCCTCCAAGGACGCCGGTGCCATGACCAAGGGCGGCGGTGACCGCAAGACGCTGGAGGCCTGCGTGGACCGCTGGCTCCAGGACCACGGGCTCGACAAGTACGGCCACGCCGAAGGCACCATGTACGCGGGCGGCACGCCGCTCTTCGACGAGCGCACCGGCGAGCAGAAGGACCGGATGGAGTACGTCTTCCAGCGCAAGCCCGAGGCCCGCCAGGCCTGCGCGAAGTGACGCGGGGCGGCGCCGCACGAGGCCATGGGCGTGCCCCCTCCCCCACCCGGGAGGGGAGCAGGCCGCTCCCCGGATTTCCGCCCGCCCGCCCGCTCCCGTAAGCTGCCTGCCCGATGAACACCCATCTCGCTCTGGGCGAGGAGACGCCAGCCAACGACCTGCGCGCCCGCGTGCGGGAGGTGCTGGAGCGCCGCAAGCTGACGGACAGCGTCTCCGCGGAACAGGCCACCGCGTCCTGGGAACAGGACCGCTTCGTCGCCCGCGCCCGCGCGCTCTTCTACGCGCGGATGATGTTCCTCACGCTGGGCCTGCTCATCCTCGCGGTGCCCGCGTGGAGCGGCTACTTCGGCCTCACCGGGCCGTTCTCCTTCGTGGGCTACTTCACGATGCTGCTCTACAGCGTCGCGAACCTGCTGGTCATCGACCACCCGAAGGCCGGCCGCTGGGTGACGTACACCACGCTCTGCCTCGACCTGACCATCATGGTCGTGCTCATCGCCAAGCCCGTGGTGGGCGGCGGTCTGCAGAGCCCGCTGCTCGCCACGCAGCTGCTCTTCACCACGCTGTTCTCCATCCTCTACCCCAAGCCGCTGGCCATCCTCCCGCCGCTGCTGGCGCTGCCGATTACGACGCGGCTCGACCTGCTCCTCAACCGCTCGGTGACGGCGGTGGAGCTGCTCACGCTGCTCTGGTACCTCGCGCTCAACTTCATCATCGTCTACGTGCTCGTGTACCTGAACGAGCGAGAGGCCACCGCGCACCGCGAGGTGGTGGCGCTCCAGGGCGACTTGAAGGAGCTGGCCGTGGTGGAGGAGCGCAACCGGCTGGCGCGCGAAATCCATGACGGCCTGGGCGCGTCGCTCTCGTCCATGATCATCCAGGCCGAGTACATCCTGAACCTCGCGAGCGAGGACGGGCTGCGCTCGGAAATCCGCGAGCTGAAGGCCACCGCGGAGGAGTCCATCGAAGAGCTGCGCCGCAACCTCCGGATGATGCGCGAGGACTTCGAGCTGGCGCAGGGCCTGGAGGACTACGCGAAGACTTTCCGCGAGCGCACCGGCCTGGACATCCGCTTCGAGCGCACCGGGCTGCAGCGCAAGCTGTCCCCCGACGCGCAGCTCGCGCTGTTCCGCATCCTCCAGGAGTCGCTGTCCAACGCGGTGAAGCACGCGGAGGCGAAGAGCGTGCACGTGCGGCTCGACTTCAGCGAGGACCGCGTGCACCTCATCGTCCGCGATGACGGCAAGGGCTTCGACCCGTCCCGCACGCCGCGCGGCCACTACGGCCTGCTCAACATGCGCGAGCGCGCCATCAAGCTCGGCGGCCAGCTCATCGTGGACTCGTCGCCGGGCGCTGGTGCCCAGGTGGCCTTCTCCCTTCCCTGCATGCCTTCATGACCGGAGTACCCGTGGACGCCCCTCCCGCCGCGCCCCCCATCCGCGTCTTCGTGGTGGAAGACCAGACGAAGATCCTCAAGAACCAGCTCCGCCTCTTCGAGGGTCAGCAGGACATCGACATCGTCGGCACCGCGCTGTCCGGCGAGGCCGCGCTGGAGGAAGTGCCCAAGCTGATGCCGGACGTGCTCCTGCTCGACCTGGGGCTGCCGCGCATGAGCGGCATCGACGTCACGCGCGAGGTGAAGGCGCGCTTCCCGAAGATGGAGATCCTCATCTTCACCATCTTCGACGAGGAGGACAAAGTGCTGGAGGCGGTGAAGGCCGGCGCGTCCGGCTACCTCCTCAAGGGCGCCCCGGTGGACAAGATCATCGAGGCCATCAAGGAGGTCCGCGCGGGCGGCACCGTCATCCAGCCCAACCTGGCCCGCCGCCTCCTGCGCCACTTCCGCGTGGACCCGGACTCCGGCCCCGTCCCCACCGAGCCCGTGGCGCCCCCGCCCTCCGTCCCCGTCCCGGAAGTTCCCCCGGAGGCCGTGTCCGCCCAGGAGCCCCCGCTCAAGCCGCTGTCGGACCGCGAGCGGGAAATCCTCCAGCTCATCGCCAAGGGTGTGTCCAACAGCGAGGCGGCCCGGCTCCTCAGCCTCAGCAAGGCCACCATCCGCACCCACCTGGAGCACATCTACCGGAAGCTCGAAGTCACCAACCGCGTCGAGGCCGTCACCGAGGGTATCCGTAAGGGCTTGATTTCCGTGTGAAACGGAAGCCCTGTCCTACCTTTTGCGACTTTGCGCACTTCGTAAGCAACTTCCCGATATAGGCCCCGATAACTCTCTTGTACTGAGAATTTCGCTCCCCAAGAGAGAACGAGGCCTCCCATGCTCCAGGTCGGTTCGCGCGGTTCGGATGTGACGCGGCTCCAGCAGACCCTGTCTCGCGCTGGCTACAACACGGGCGCGGCGGACGGCATCTTCGGGGCGAAGACGAAGGCGGCGGTGGTGGCCTACCAGCGCTCGCACCACCTGGCGGCGGACGGCATCGTGGGCAACAACACGGGCCGCTCCATCTTCAACTCGCGCAACCAGGACATGTGGGACGGCAAGCCGGACGGCGGCCGCCCCGGCAGCACCCAGGGCACGCCGGGCAACTTCCCGGTGAATGGCAGCAACCGCCAGAAGCTGGACTTCGCGTCGAACCTGGCGCGGCAGATGGGGCTGACGATTACGTCCACCACGGGCGGCACGCACACGCCGGGCTCGTACCACTACAAGGGCCGCGCCATCGACGTGGCGGGCAGCCCGTCGCAGATGGCCGCGTACTACCGCCGCCTCGCCGGCACGCGCCCCACGGAGCTCTTCTATGACCCGGTGGGCGGCATCAAGAACGGCACCAACATCGGCGCCATCGGCGGCCACGGCGACCACGTGCACGTGGCGTACTGAGACACGCTGAAGTCATCGAGGCCCGGCGGGAGCGCGTCTCCCTCCGGGCCTTCGTGCGTTCAGGGCCCGCTCGCCTGCTCGCGGTCGCGGTGGAGGCCCGGGCGGCTCTAGGGGATTCCTGAGGGGCGCCTAGGGGACTCCCCAATGGTTGATGCGCTTCACGGACCGCTACCGTCGCGAATGGTCCTGGCCGCACCCCTCTGAAGCAGCTGCGATTTCTACGTCGGGGGGACCACTGCTCGATGGGGGCGCGGACAGGACCGTCTTGCTCGCCAGAGAGGTCCTCACGTACATGAGTCAGTTCCCCCTTCGTACCCTTCCCAGCGCCGCGCTGGTGGGGCTCCTGAGCGTCGCGCTCGCCGCTTGCGGCTCGGACCCTGCGCCCCTTGCCTACAGCGTGGGTGGGAGCGTCACCGGCCTGTCCACCGGCACCCACGTGGTGCTGAAGAACGGCGCGGAGACGCTCGATGTCCCGGCCAACGGCTCCTTTGCCTTCACCCAGAAGGTGCCGGAGGGGGGCGCCTGGTCGGTCACCGTCCAGGAGCAGCCCGCGGGGCACACCTGCACCGTGCAGGGCGGCAGCGGCACCATCCACGGCTCGGACGTCACCAGCGTCGGCGTGGTCTGCTCCACGTTCTCCTACTCCGTGGGCGGGAGCGTCACCGGCCTGTCCGCCGGCTCCCACGTGGTGCTGAGCAACGGCGCCGAGACGCTCGACGTCGCCGCGAACGGGCCCTTCGCCTTCACCCAGCAGGTGGCGCATGGAGCTGCCTGGTCGGTCACCGTCCAGACGCAGCCGGCGGGGCACACCTGCACCGTGGAGGGTGGCAGCGGCACGGTCCAGGACGCGAACGTCACCAGCGTCAGCGTGGTCTGCACCCCGCGCACCTTCGCCGTGCGCGGGACGGTGACGGGCCTTCCCGAGACGCAGTCGGTGGTGCTGAAGGACAACGACGGCGATGAGCTCACCGTCACCGCCGATGGCTCCTTCAGCTTCGCCACCCCGGTGGTCTTCGGTGGCGACTATGCCGTCACCGCGGTGGCCACCTACCCCACGGTGTGCACCGTGGCGCACGGCTCCGGCACCGTGGGCGCCCAGGACGTCACCGACGTGGCCGTCACCTGCGGCATCGCGACCTTCACCGTGGGCGGCAACGTGGTTGGCATGGTGGGTGACACCCAGCTCGAGCTGCAGTTGGACGGCGCCGACGTGGTCAGCGTGGCGGCGCCCGGCGGGTCCTTCACCTTCAACCTGCCGGTGCCGGACCTCGGAACCTACGCAGTGACGATCAAGACCCAGCCGCGGGGCCAGACCTGCACCGTGCGGAACGGGGCGGTCACCCTGGACCATGCGGACTTCACCCACGTGGAGATTGCGTGCTCGCCGGAGGCGTTCCAGGTGCGCGGCATGCTGACGGGCCTGAAGGCGGGCCAGACAGTGGTGTTGAAGAACAAGGGTGGCGATGACCTCACCGTCTCCGCCAATGGCCTCTTCACCTTCGCCACGAAGGTGGCCTTCGCCGACACCTACGACGTCACCCAGCACGCGGTGTACCCGCTCGGGTGCACCCTGACGAACGGCACCGGCACCATGCCCTCCCAGGCCGTCACCAATGTCTCCGTCAGCTGCAGCACGACGACATACACGGTGGGTGGCCAGCTGTCGGGGCTGCTGTCGGGCGCCACGGTCAACGTCAAGAACAACGGCGAGGGCCTCCCCGGCACCACCAACGGCCCCTTCACCTTCCCCACGCCCGTGGCGGACCTCGGGGCCTACAACGTGTTGGTGCCGTCCCAGCCGCCCGGCCACACGTGCACCGTGGCGCGCGGCACAGGCAACCTTGCCGGCCACGACGTCACCGACGTGGCCGTCACGTGCGCGGTGAACACGTACACCGTGGGAGGGACGGTGGTGGGACTGACGAGCGGCCAGTCGCTGAAGCTGCGCAACAACGACAACGCCGCGGATGAACTCACCGTCACTTCCGGCGGCCCGTTCACCTTCACCACCAAAGTGACCTTCAAGAACCTCTACGCCGTGACCGTGGCGGCCACGTACCCGCTGGAGTGCATCGTGCCGAACGGCGCGGGCACCATGGCCGCCTCGAACGTCACCGGCGTGAACGTCTTCTGCAGCACGAAGAAGTACACCGTGGGCGGGACCGTGACGGGGCTGGCTGCGGGTACCACGCTGGAGCTGCGGAACAATGGCGGCAATGACCTCGCCGTCGCCGCCAATGGCGCCTTCACGTTCTCCCAGCCGATGGCGGACCTCAGCGGCTATGCCGTGAGCATCCAGTCGCAGCCGGAGGGCCAGACCTGCACCGTGGACCGCGCGGCGGGCAGTCTGGACCATGGCAACGTGGCCGACGTGGCCGTCACCTGCACGCCGAAGGCCTTCGCCGTGCGTGGGACGGTGACGGGCCTCGTCGGCGGGTCGGTGGTGCTGAAGAACAACGGTGGAGACGCGGTCACCCTCACCAACGACGGAACCTTCGCCTTCAACGCCCCGGTTGGATACGGCGCGGCCTACGGGGTCACCGCCGAGACGTCATCCCCTTGGGTGTGCAGCGTGTCGAATGGCTCCGGCACCATGGGCACCCGGGACGTGGAGAATGTCGCGGTCGTCTGCGGCACCACGGCCTTCACCCTGGGCGGCACGGTGACGGGCCTGGCCGCGGGCACCACGCTCACGCTCCAGAACAACGGGGACGCGCTGCTCACCGTCACCGCCGACGGAGCCTTCACCTTCACCCGGTCCGTGGCGCAGCTCGGCGGCTACGACGTGACGGTGAAGACGAACCCCACGGGCCAGCGCTGCCTCGTGCAGGGCGGGAACGGCACCGTGAATGGAGGACCCATCACCGGTGTCGCCATCACCTGTGCGGACCTCCACGGTCTCCACGTCGACGTCGCGGGACTGACCGGCACGCTGGAGCTGCGCAACGGCCCGGATGCGCTGACCGTCAGCGCCGCGGGTGACCATGCCTTCGCGCGGGGGCTGCTCGCCGGCGAGGCGTACGCGGTGGAGGTGGCGCGCCACCCGGTGGGGCAGACCTGTGAGGTGGCGAGCGGCAGCGGCACCATGGACAGTGCCGACGTCACCCTGACCGTCACCTGCTCCCCCAACCTCATGGTGGTGCGCCTGGGCGTCGGCGGCTCGGTTGCGATTGGCCCCACGGCCGCGGCGGTTCAGGTGGAGGAGTACCGGCCCACGGGTGGGGCGCCGGTGCGCACCTTCCCGCTGCCCTGGCTCGGCCGGGACCGGCTGACCCTCATGGGCAGTATCGGCCTCAACGAGGGCTTGCTGGCGCGCTCGGCCGATGGCCGCTTCCTCACCTTCGCGGGCTACGACGCGGACATGGGCACGAGCCCCCGGACCGCGTCCGCCAGCACCACGGCGCGCGTGGTGGGCCAGTTGGACGTCCACGGCCGCTTCACCATCCCCGTCCGCATCAACGACGGCTACAACACGACCAGCATCCGGGCGGCCATCACCGATGATGGCTCGCGCTACTGGTTGTCGGGCGAGGGCAGCACCGTGAACACCACGGGAGGCATCCGCTTCGTGGATGGCTCGAGCCCGACCTCGTCCGTCCAGGTGTCCAGCACCGTGTACGCCAGCTCGGGTCTGGGCTTCGTGGACGGCGCGCTGGTCTTCGCCACGTCCACGGGGAGCTACTCGCTGGGCTACTTCCCGAACAACCCGCTGCCGACCGTTGGCGGGGCGGAGGCCGGCGGCCTCCCGGGCTTCGTCCTCCCGACGGGGCAGTCCGCGACGGCCGGGGCGTTCGCGACACTCGACACGAACGGCGACCTCGTCCCCGACGTCGCCTATGTGGCGGCGCCCTCCGCGGGCTTCAGGTCCACTCCCAACACCCTCAACCTGCAGAAGTGGACCTTCGATGGAGCCACGTGGACGCAGGTGGCCGGCTTCGTCCCGCGCGTCCCGGACAGCACCGGTGCTCCCGCGATGCTCCCCGTCGACGGTGTGACAGCGGTGAAGACACCCGCGGGCGTGCGCGTGTACGTGACGATGGCGCTGACCGCGAGCTCCACCAGCAACCACCTGGCGACGTTCCTGGACGACGGCACCACCCTCAACCCTGTGCCGACCCTCCTGGTCTCCTCTCCGCAGAACACGCTGTTCCGCTCGGTGGTCCTCAGCCCCAGGCCGTAAGGGCAGGAAGCGCCCGGCGAAGGACTCATCCGCTCGCTCGGTCTCCCCCGAGCGAGCGGAGCCCCTAAGGGATTCCTGAGGAAGTTCTAGGGGGCTCCCCAATGGTCCGCACGTCTCGTGTGTCGGTACCGTCGCGCCGATCCTTGAAGCTCTCTTTCTCCATCAACAACCGCCTCGACGTCGCTCCCGACCGTCGTCCGTCCGTCGGCCGCTGACGTGCAAGGAAGGCCCCCCATCATGAAATGGATTGTCCATCGCCACCTCTTCAGCCTCGCGCTGGTGGGGTGGGTGACCGTCGCGTTGTCCTCAGGCTGCGACAGCGACACATCGAAGACCGTGAAGTCGCTCGCCATCGCGCCGGCGAGCCTCTCGCTCGCGGCGGGCACTCGCGGCGAAGTGCAGGCCACGGCCACCTTCGAGGACGGCAGCACGCAGAGCGTCACCGCGGAGGCCACGTGGACGTCGAGCGATGCCGCGGTGGCCACCGTCTCCAGCGACGCGAGCAGCCCGCGCAAGGTGGATGCGAAGGACAGGGGCCAGGCGCAGGTGCGCGCCACCTACGCGTCCCTCACCGCCGAGGCGCAGGTGCAGGTGACGGATGCCACGCTCGTCTCGCTGGCGCTCACCCCCGCGAGCCCGTCCCTCGCCGTGGGCCTGTCCGAGCAGCTGACGGCGACGGGCACCTTCACGGACGGCAGCACGCAGGGCCTCGATGCCGACGTCACCTGGACGTCCTCGGACGCGGCGGTCGCCACCGTCTCGGACGCGGGACTCGTGCGCGCCGTCGCGCCGGGCCACGTCACGCTCAAGGCCACGCGCGGCACGGTGGAGGCCACCACCGACGTAACGGTGACGCCGGCGACCGTGACGGCCATCAGCGTCGGCCCTGCTGACGCCTTCATGGCCAGCGGCAGCACCCTGCCGCTGCTCGCCACGGCCACCCTGTCCGATGGCACCAGCGCCGACGTCTCCACCGAGGCCGAGTGGAGCTCCAGCGATGCCAGCATCCTGAAGGTGACCGGGCGCAATGCGCGCGGCCAGGCCGTGGGCAGCGCCCGTATCGCCGCCGCCTTCCGCGGGGTGAGTGGCAGCACCCAGGTGACGGTGGCGGAGGCCACCGCGCTGGCCGTCACCCCGACGACGAGCCAGCTCACCACCGGCCACAAGGTGCAGCTGAAGGCCGAGGCCACCCTCACCGGCGGCCACACGCAGGACGTCACCGGCAGCGCCACCTGGGCGAGCAGCAACCTGGACGTGGCCGTCATCTCCCTGGACGCGGCCACCCGGGGTGAAGCCACCGCCGTGGGCGCGGGCTCCTCCACCGTCACCGCCACCTTCAACGGCCTGAGCGCCACCGCCCAGGTGAGTGCCGCGCTGATGCGCGTCACCGCCACCGTGCCCACCTTCCAGCCGCTGGAGGACGGCGTCCTCTCCTTCAACGCCCGCCTCACCTCCACCCTCCCGGCCACCATGCCGCTGCGCTGGAAGCTGACGCTCGGCCGCAAGGGCCTTCCGCCCGCCGCGGACGAGCCCTTCGTGGGCCAGGCCATCCAGTACTTCTCGGGCGCGGCCGGCGAGGACCCGCAGCGGCCCGAGACGTGGAGCAGCTTCGAGACGGACGCGAGCGGCGTGGGCTTCATCGGCCCGGAATCGGGCGTCCCGGTGGGCACCACGCAGCTGCAGAGCGGCGCCGGTCAGACGACGCCACTGCGCCTGAAGTTCCCCTACAAGGGCAGCTACACCCTCACCCTCGAGCTGTACGACCTCACCGACTCCGGCGCCCCCGCGCGCATCGATGAGCCCACCACGCTGGACCTGATCGTGGGCTCGATTCGCGCGCCCGCCGCGTCCGAGCTCCTGCTGTACGTCGCCTCGACGAACAACGACATCGACTCGGAAGCGGTCTGGCCGCAGGCCTTCTCGGTCTACCCGGATGGCACGCAGCTGCACCAGCTCACTCCCGTGACGGCTCCGGTCGTCCTGCCGCGGGACACCCACTCGGAGGTGACGCGCTCGCCGGACCGAAAGACCGTGGCCTGGGTGGACGGGCGGGACATGAGCGGGGGCATCTTCTCCCAGGGCCTCATCTACCTCGCGGACGCGGACGGCTCCAACGTGCGCCGCCTCACCCAGGCAGACGCCAGCCTCTGCGGTGAGCGGGAAGTCGAGTTCTCGCCGGACGGAAAGTGGATTGCATTCGTGCGCTCCTGCTCGAGCGACCCGGCCCCGGGGCGCAGCAGCACGGAGTTCCAGTTCATCATTCGCACCGACGGGACGGACGAGCGGCGCGTCTTCATCCCCGGGCACAACGACATGCCCGCCCCGACCCCCATCTCGAGCTTCGGGTTCGGCGTCTTCTCGCGGGACAGCTCCACCCTCTACACCGTCGAGTTCCCGGCGGCGGGGAACCGGCTCTGGGCCTGGTCGCTGGCCGACGGGAGCTCGCGCCTGGTGGTCGACTTCGCCATCAAGGGCCAGGAGTACGCGTCCATCTCGAAGTTCCCCATGGTGCTGCCCAACGGCGACCTGCTCTACCACTACGTGAACGACGAGATGAGCAGCGACAACTGGCTCGAGCGCATCAAGCCGGACGGGACGGGGCGCGAAATCGTGCGCCCCATCGGGCTCAGCGAGTTGGACGCCCGGTACCTCCAGGGGCGCTTCGCGCTCTCTCCGGACGGCACGCGGGTCGCGTACGCGCAGTGGGATGACGTGGCCACGGGCTACACCATCACGGTGTCCGACCTCGATGGCTCGAACGCCGTCCCGATGGGGAACGCGCCTGCGTACTACGTGGGGCGCATCTCCTGGGTGAAGTAGCCCGATCCAACAAGTTGAGCGGACCTTCCGGTCCCCCCGCCAGAAGGTCCGCTCCGCATCACCGCCGCACTCCGTCGTCCCCGAGGTCCATCCGTGAAAAGCCGAATCAGAACCCTTGCCAGTCTTGCCCTGGCGCTCGCGAGCGCCGAGGCGGGTGCCGGCAGGATGCCCAACCACGACGCGCTTCCCGAGAGCGCCCCCTCCATGCGTGCCTCGGCGGAGGAGAGCGTCATCCCGAACGCCCGAGTCCTCCACCGCGATGCACGACTCGGCGTGCCGACCTTCGTCTGGGTCTCGAAGCCTACCCCCTCGAAGTCATCCCCCACGAGCCTGCGCGCGGAGGCGCCGTACGCGCGGCTCGCCCCCGCCGCGGCGGCACTCGCCCAGCTCGACGCCCTGGCCCCGCTGTACGGCGGCCGCTCGCTGGCGCAGTTGGGGGCGTCCGTCGCCCGCGTCAGCCGCAATGAGCAGGGCACCTCGGTGGTGACGCTCAAGCAGGAGCTCGACGGCCTCGAGGTGTTCCGCGGCTCCGTCAACCTGCTGCTCGACAGGCAGAACGCGCTGGTCGCGGCCTCGGGCCACCTCTCGTCGGACACGGGCTGGAGCACCACCCGCCCCGCCAACGCGTTCCGGCTGAGCGCTTCGGAGGCCACCTCGGCCGCCTACCTGGACCTCACCGGCCAGCGGCTCGACGCGGGCCTGCTGCAGCCCACGGGTGCTCCCGCCGGGCGCTACACCCGCTATGAGCTGGCCTCCTTCGCGCGGCCGCTCGAGGTGGGCCTGCGCATCCCCGCGCGCGTCAAGCCGGTCCTCTTCGAGCTGCCCGACGGCCTGGTGCCGGCCCACTACGTGGAGCTGAACACCGGGGCGCCGGGCTCCACCACCTCGGACTACTACGCGTACGTCATCAGCGCGAAGGATGGCCGGGTGCTCTTCCGCAAGGACCTCACCGCGGACGCCACCCACTCCTACCGCGTGTGGGCCGACTCCACGCCGCCCTTCCAGCCCTTCGCGGGCCCGGCGGGGAACGACCCGATTCCGCACCCGACGGGCACCCCCGACGGATACTCCCCCACCCTCATCGCGCCCAACCTCGTCACGCTCGACAGCGTGCCGTTCAGCCGCAACGACCCCTGGCTCGCCGCGGGGGCCACGGAGACGACGGGCAACAACGCCGAGGCCTACGCGGACCTGAGCGCACCGGACGGGCTCAGCGCGGGGGACCCGCACGCGCGGACCACCGACACCGACAGCTTCGACCATCCCTACGACTTCAACCTGCTGCCCTACGAGACGTCCGACCAGCTCCAGGCCGCCATCACGCAGTTGTTCTACATGAACAACTGGCTCCACGACTGGTACTACGACGCCGGCTTCACGGAGCAGGACGGCAACGCCCAGGTGGACAACTACGGGCGCGGCGGCGTCGGCGGGGACAGCATCCTTGCCGAGGCGCAGGACTACGGCGGCGTCAACAACGCCAACATGTCCACCCCGGCGGATGGCGCCCGCCCGCGCATGCAGATGTACATCTTCCCCGGCTCCACCGTGAACGGAGGTCTCACGGTGACCGCACCGGCCGACGTCGCGCGCGGCTACGACTTCGCCCCGGCCGCGTTCGGTCCGCCGGTCTTCACCACCACGGCCCAGGTGGTCCAGGCCCTCGATGCGTCGGACCCGGTGGGCGCCTCCACGACGGATGGCTGCTCTGCCCTCACCAACGCCGCGGACGTGGCCGGCAGGATTGCCTTCGTCGACCGTGGCACCTGCTCCTTGCAGTTGAAGGTGCTCAACGCCCAGGCCGCGGGGGCCGTAGGCGTCATCGTCGCGAACGACTCGAGCCCGATGCCCGGCGGCATGGGCGCGAGCGCGACGCTCGCCCAGCCCACCATCGGTTCGTTGCTGGTCTCGAGGACGGACGGCGACCTCCTCAGGTCCAGGCTCGACGCCAGCGTGACGGCCACCCTGAGCAGGCGCCCGGTGGGAGACCGGGATGGCACCATCGACGCCGGCATCGTGGCGCACGAGTGGGGCCACTACATCAGCAACCGTCTCATCCATGACGGCTCGGGCCTCTCCAACAACCAGGGCCGCGGCATGGGCGAGGGCTGGGCGGACTTCCACGCGCTGCTGCTCGCCGTGCGCGAGGAGGATGCGCAGGCCGCCTCCAACCCGGACTGGACCGGCACCTTCGCCGTCGGCGAGTACGCGACGCGCAACATCGTCCCGCGAAACAGCGCCTACTTCGGAATCCGCCGCGTCCCCTACTCGGTGGACTTCAAGAAGAACCCGCTGACCTTCAAGCACATCGCCGCGGGCAATGCGCTGCCGGCGACCTGGCAGGGCACGCCCATCCCCTACTCCCCCTCCTTCCGCACGGATGGCGTCGACAACGCGGAGGTCCACAACACCGGTGAGGTGTGGGCCACCATGCTCTGGGAGTGCTACGTCTCGCTGCTGCGGACCCATCCGTTCGCCGAGGCGCGGCAGCGCATGAAGAGCTACATCGTCGCGGGCTACAAGCTGACGCCCGCCTCGCCCACGGTGCTCGAGGCGCGGGATGCGCTGCTCGCGGCCGTCTACGCGACGGACCCGGAGGACTACCCGCGCTTCGCGGACGCGTTCGCACGGCGCGGCGCGGGCATCGGCGCGGTGGCGCCGGACCGCGACTCGACGACCCAGACGGGTGTGGTGGAGAGCTTCCGGACCGGCGCGGACGTGGCGTTCGTGTCGGCGGAGCTCACCGCCGACGACGCGATGCGCACCTGCGACGTGGACGACTACCTGGACAACGGTGAGGCCGGCCGCCTCCGCATCACCCTGCGCAACATCGGTGTCACCCCGCTGCAGGCGACGAGCGCCACCGTCACGGCGGACAACCCGGCCGTGCAGCTGGCCAATGGTGGCGTGGTGACGTTCCCGAGCGTCGGCCTCTTCGAGACCGCCACGGTCGACCTGCCGGTGACGCTCGCCGGCGCGACGGCCCGCTCCACGGTCAACCTCACCATCGCCTACCGCGACGGCAACGGGGTGGCCACCGGCGACAAGCTCGCGAAGCTCGCGGTGAAGGTGGAGCAGGACGAGCTGCCGCAGACGTCCGCCACCGAGTCGGTGGAGTCGCACCAGCTGCCGTGGGAGATGACGTCCGCCAGGGGCGGAGATGCGTTCGTGGTGAGCCAGGACGGGGCGTACGGCCGGGCCTTCCTCGGCGTGGACGTGGGACACGGCGCGGACTTCGCGCTCGTCACCCCGGAGCTCCATGTGGGGACGGGGGAGTTCTCCTTCACCTTCCGGCACCGCTACGCCTTCGAGAACGACGGGTTGAGCTACTACGACGGCGGCGTGCTCGAGCTGTCCGAGGACGGCGGCCAGACCTGGACCGACCTCGGCAACAGCATCACCTCCAACGGCTACACCGGCACCCTGGCCACCTATGACGGCAACGTCAACCCGCTGAGCGGGCGCCGGGCCTTCCGCGGTGTGAGCTTCGCGTTCTCGCAGAAGCAGCTGGTCTCCACGAAGGTGAACCTCGGAACCGCCCATGCCGGGAAGACGGTCCTCATCCGCTTCCGCATCGGCACGGACGAGGGCGGCGCCAACGTTGGCTGGCTCATCGACGACATCGCCTTCACGGGCCTCACCCACCTCCCGTTCACCACCATCGCCGACGAGCAGGGCCTCTGCACGACCGGCGTGGTGAGCGCGAACGCGGGCGCGGACAGAGTCGCCGACGAGAACACGGATGTGAGCCTCGGCGGAAGCGGGACGACCCAGGCCGGCGGCACGCTGACCTGGCGGTGGGAGCAGGTCACCGGGCCCCTCGTGGTGCTCAATGGGGCGAACACGGCCACTCCGAGCTTCACCGCCCCCGAGGTGTTCGCCGACACGACGCTCACCTTCCGGCTGACCGTGTCGGACGGTGGGATGCGTGACAAGGACCTCGTCGAGGTCCTCGTGCGCCAGGTGAACAAGGCGCCGATGGCAGCCGCGGGGCCCGCGCAGGCCGTGGACGAGGGCAGCACCGTGACGCTCCAGGGCGGCGGCGAGGACCCTGACGGGGACGCGCTGGTGCACTTCACCTGGACCCAGGTGTCCGGCCCCCCTGTCACGCTCTCCGGGGCGAACACCGCGACGCCGACCTTCACGGCGCCCGAGGTGCAGTCCTCTCCGGTGGACCTCGTCTTCCAGCTCGTCGTCGGCGACGGCCTGCTGGAGAGCCAGCTCACCACGACGACGGTGACGGTCCGCAACGCGCCGCGCGCTCCCACCGTGAGCGCGGACCCGGACCTCTCCGCGCAGGGCGGCGGCTCCGTCACCCTCAGCGCCACCGGCACGGACCCGGAGCAAGGCACGCTCACCTATGCGTGGAGCCAGACGTCCGGCCCGACGGTGCAGTTGCAGGATGCGGACAAGGCCAGCGCCAGCTTCTCCGCTCCCGCCGTGAGCACCTCCACGACGCTCACCTTCGTGGTGAAGGTCACCGCCGAGAGCGGCCTGTCCGCGGAGGACACCGTGTCGGTGGTGGTGAACCCGGCGCCAGTGGTGCAGCCGAAGGCATCCGGGTGCTCGTCGACGGGGACCTCGAGCGCGACGGCGCTGCCGCTGGCGCTCCTGCTCCTCGCATTGCTCGAGCGTCGGCGCACCGCGTAGCCCGCTGACCAGGGTCAAGCCACCGCCAGTACACGCAGCGTGAACACGGGCCGCTGGGGAACCTCCCCGGCGGCCCGTTGCGTTTGGAGTCCCCGTCCTCCGGCTGCGTCCCCCCGGGACGCGGCCTCGTCCTGGCGGGACGGCGCCCGGTGGGTCTCCCTCCAGTCGGTGCGGTGCAGCGGACTGTCGTCGCGCCTTCGCGGCGTCACGGCACGTGGGTTGCTGTTGGTGGCGGAACAAGACCGCACCACCGCATGCGACCGACCTACCGGGAGAGGGCACGATGAGCGTCTACCTGCTCGACAAGGACCACCTCTGGCAGTTGATGCCGAACGGCGTACCCAAGGGAGACTACGTCCGGTGGCAGGACCCGGTGGGCAACGAGTACGTCGTGCCGAGCATCAAGAAGGTCTACCAGCTCGCGTTCGTCGGGTACGGCAGCAGCATCGCCTACTACATCAATGCCCTCCGTCAGCGCAGCGCGGAGATACCCGGCTTCAAGTGGTCCCGCACCGTCATCATCGGCAACAAGGACGCGTGGGAGGCCACCATCCGCGGCGAGGGGTTCATCAACCACGAGAACCACAACATCGCCCAATGGGGCGACCAGGTTCCCAGGTACGCCACGAAGTACCTTCCCCGTCAGGACTGGGTCGCGCAGAACAGTGACGTCCTCGCCTGGGCGGTGAAGCAGGGAGCCCACCGCACTGGCGGCAACCTCCTCAGGTCCGTCAGCCGCAAAGGGGACCTCTTCGCGCTGGACGTAGGCGGAGATGCCCCCGTCCTGGCCGCCAAGGTCATCCTCGGGATGGGCGCCGGGCCGCACTTCACCTTCCCGTATGAGCGGTACGTGCCCCAGCCGGCGCCGAACGTGAGGCAGGACTCCGACGCAATGCAGTTCCTGCGCAGCCGCATCATCAACCTGGACCGCTTCATGCTGATGCACCCGGAGAACGCCGAGAGCGACAAGGAGGACCTGACGGTCATCATCCACGGCGCCAACGCGGGCATCGACGCCGTTCAGCGAGCCCGCGAGCACGGGTACACCGTCTACCTGTTCCGCAGCGAGGAGCCTGCGTGGCTCAGCGGCAACCGCCTGAGCGTCAGCCCCACCAAGAGCCGCCTCCAGATCGACCTCCCCGAGGACGATGACGAAGAGAACGGCGTCACCGAGGTGAAGGTCTCCGCCCGGAACGACAAGGTGACCGTCCGCCCCGGGGCGACCAAGGGCAAGGTCCAGGTCGACATCGAGTTCAAGGAAGAGAGCGACCAGGAGTCCTCCTACGAGGTGGACTTCTACGTGCCGGCGCTCGGGCAGAACCCGATGGACACGGGCGCCGTCGGGGATGTGCTGAGCCGGGGCGGGCTGTGCTGGGACGACCTGGAGCCCATCTACGACAAGGACCAGATCTTCGGCCTTCCGTACCAGACAGTGCTCGGCATCCAGGTGAAGGAGACGACCTACGGCCGCGGCCTGCAGATCATCGGCGCCGCCGCCGAGTCCCTCGCGGGAGTCCGGCCCGACGAGGCCCGGCACCTCAAGGGCCAGGGTGAGGCGACGAGCGTGCAGCACAACTACCGCGAGCAATTCGCCTTCACCCCGCCCATCAAGGTCAACGAGACGCTCGAGGAGAAGAGGGTGCGCGAGAGCACGGTGACGTACGTCAACAAGCACGTCACGGAGGCCGAGGACTACCTCAAGCTGATCAGCGTGGGACTCCTGCTCCAGCATCAGGTGGACCCGTCGAAGGTGCCGGACCTCAAGAAGGTGTTCCCCAATGCCCTACCCAAGGGGCTCAGCACGCCGAACAAGCCGGCGGGCTCGGCGATTGCCTCCGTGCTGGCGGCGGCGCAGCTCGGCGCGGTGCGGGCCGCCGCGGCGGCGCTCAACAACATGATTCCCGACCACATCACCAAAGGGGGCGAATCCAACTTCACGACCGATGACCGCACCATGCTCGCCGTCTACATCGCGTCCGAGTTCCCCCACATCCCCCCGAAGGTCGCCGAGGCCATCGTCGAGCAGATCGTCCAGGGCCGCCGCCTGCCCTGGAAGGTGAAGCCGGAGAAGGGGCAGCTCGAAAGCACCCGCATCGGGTACAACGAGTCGCAGAGCGAGCAGATCAAACAGTGGCTCCGCGACGAGAACGAGGCGTGGTGGGGCCCGCTGTCCACGGCGAGGAGGACGTCGGAGCAGGCCTGGCAGAAACTCTGGGACACGGCCGCGGAAGCCAAGGTCTTCAACGTGGAGCAGTAGCAGGCGCGAGCGCGCGCGCCTGCCCTCGCCGTCCGGCCTCAGTCCAGGTAGCGGTACTTCGTGACCTTGTAGATGACCTGGGCGTGTTGCGCGGCGCAGATGGCCACATTCACCTGGGAGACCCGACGATGCACCGGAGCGCTTCCGAAGACCGTGTTCAGGTCGACCTCGAAGCCCCGGATGAAGCGGAGCTTCACCAGCAGCTGGGGTGGCCTGTTCCAGTTGACCTTTCCAAGCTGGCCGGGAGTCCCGCACACGACCCAGGAGGCGTTGGGAAAGCGAGGCTCCTCCTCTTTTCCGTACCGGGTGAACCAATCGGAGACGCTGATGACGTCATTGGCCGAAGCGGGCAGGGCCTGGCCCGTCAGCCATTGCGCGAAGTTGCCGGCATGCGGGTGATTCAACCCCTGGACCATGTTGGTGTACTGGGTGGAGACACGGGTTCTCACCTCGGTGAGGAATGCATTGAGTGCCACCGTGGGCTGCTGCGCCTGGGTGAAGGGCCAGGTGTTCGAGCCGTCTTCGATGGTGACATCCGCGACGCGGACATTGCCGTTAAGAGGCGTCTCCCCCTTGGCACCCGTCAACTGCAGGAGCGCCTTCTTGATGTGGGTATCGACGTCGGAATAGTTCTTGGTGGAGGTGAACTTGTGCTGGATGGCCTTGCCGCCATAGCCGGTCTCACTGCCAACATCCGCGATGCCACCGATGAGCGTCCGGCCCTTCTGCATCTGCCCGAAGGCGCTGTCCACCTCCTTGGCGAGCCCATGCACGTGGCTGAAGGAGCTGGTGAAGACCTTCTCCATCTTCTCGAGGAGGAGCCGCAGGGAGTCGCCCAGCTCGTCATCCCTGTCGTAACCGAAGTTGAAGTACTGGTAGACGTTGTCGTCGAACTCCCACCCGGTGTCGTTGTCCTCCACCTCTTCGGCAAGCGCGCTGTAGCTCGTGAAGATTCTCTGGAGCGTTTGCAGAATCGCGTTCTTCTTCTCTTCCGAAGCCTGCACGTTCATGTGGCCCTCCCCAGGTCGAACGATGGCCTTCGATGGCGACGAACCCTCCGGCCATGTCACGCCTCTTGCAGTACGCCGGGGAATGACGAGTGCAGCTATCGCGCCACGAAGCTGGGAGCCCCGGTCATCGAGAATCGCCGTGGGCCCGCCCCGCCCTGGCCGGCGTTCATGCGGGACGCGAGCGCGTCCGCGTGTGACGCCGGCGCGGGCACTCTCGGCTGTCACGTAGGCCCGACGCGGGAGCGCACGCGATGCCCTTCGACCTTCGCGACATCCTCCGCCAGCTCGACGCGGACCTGCCGGACTGGCGCCAGCAGAGCTGGACCGATTCGGACGGCTTCGCCATGGCACTCGCCGCCCACCACGCGAGCCGGGGTGCGCCCGCGCCCAAGAGCCGGCCCGGACAGCACCATGACTTCTTCCATGACCTCGTCACCCGGCACGCCGACTCGGGCGGGGTGGCCCTGCGCGCGTGGGACCCGCTGCGCGGCTGGCAGACGCTGGGCTACCGGGAGCTCCAGGACCGCGCCTCGCGCCGCGCCGCCGAGTGGGCCTCGCAGGGCGTGAAGCCCGGCGCGAAGCTGTGCCTCCTGTATGGCGTTGGACCGGAGTTGCTCGTCTCGCTCATGGCCGCCCTGAAGCTGGGCACCTGCGTCAGCCTGCTGCCACCCGTGGGCACGCACTTCCTCTCGCGCAGGCTCTCGAAGCTCGCGCCGGCCCACGTCGCCGCCGAGTCGCACCAGGCGCCGCTCCTCAAGGGCTTCGAGCCGCTGCTGCTGCGCTCGCGCGGAGACGCCGCGCCCGCCTTCACCTCACACACGTACCGCCCCGACGAGCCGGTGGCCCTCCTCTTCTCTCCCCTGGTGGACCCGACGGACACACCCGTGCCCCTCTCCGCGGAAGCGGCGTGGCGAGGCGCGCTGTGCGACGGGGTGCTCACCTTCGGCCTCGGTCCCGGGGACCACCTGGCCGCGCCCGGCTTCCACTTCCTCCAGCATCAGCCAGCCCTGCTGCTGGCCACGCTGCTGCGCGGCGCCACCTTCCTCCACCTGGAGCCCGCGGACGTCGAGCGAGCGCCTGGCCTCCTCACCGAACATCCGCTGCGCGCGCTCGGGGTCTCGCCCGCCCTGAGGGACGCGCTGCTGCGCGCGCGCTCGGGCCCCCTTCGCAATGTGGCGCACTGGTTCCGCTCCGCCGACGAGCCCCTGGACTGGCAGGCATGGCGGGACTGGGTGCGCCAGTGCGACCTCGTCGCCGTGCCCTGTTCCAACGTCCTCGTCGACGCGAGCGCGGGCGGCGCGGTGCTCACCTCGGGGCGGAGGGTGGCGGACCTCCACACGGGCATCGCTCCCGCTCCGGGACGGGCCTGGGCCCTGCGCGACCTCAACATGAGCGGGCAGGAGGCGGCGGGCGACGTGGGCGTCTTCACGCTGCTGCCGGACAAGAAGCGGCCTCCCGGCTACGTCGTCCTCACGCGCGGGCGCGGCACGTTCCTCTTCGCCGGGACGCGTGACGCCCGACGTGAGGGTCGCGTCTATCCCGCCGCCGAGGTGGCCGCAGCGCTCGCGGACCTGACGTTCTGTGCCGGAGCCTCGGTGTCAATCGTCCCCACGGGCGGTACTCCGGGCCATCATCGACACGTGCTGCTCGTCTTCACGGGGGCGGAAGCCGCGGACGTCTTCGAGCGCGAGGCCGGGCCGCGCCGCCAGGAAATCCGCCGCCGTCTGGAGCTGCGGCTGGGCGCCGAGCACCTGCCGGACCGCACCGAGCTGTTCCCGATGTACCCGCGACGGACGAAGGACGGCCGAGTTGATGATGCGTGGTGCCGCTCGCAGTACCTCACCGGCGCGCTCCACCGGAAGTCCTCGGACCCGATGTTCCAGGCGCTGACCGCGCTGCGAGGCCGCGTGCTGGAGACGGCGGACGCGCCGGGCGACGGCATCCCCTCGGGCGCGAAGTCGTAGCGAGGCACTCACGCCTCCGCACGCTGGACGCGCCGGGCGACGGCGTCCCCTCGGGCACGCAGCCTTGGTGAGGCGCTCACGTCTCCGCGTCTGTACGACTCGGAGTGCGATGCCCATGGCCTCCGTGCACGAAGCCGTAGCGAAGCACTCTCGCTTCTCCGTCGACGGGGCACGGCGAAGCGCGAGGTCGGATTCGGGGAATTCGCGGTGAGCATTCCCCTACGTCCTCCGTTACCCGTCCGCGCCGCGATGGCACACGCGATCGTGCCTCGGCTCGGAGGCATGAAGGCTCGCGCGACCCGCGTTCCCCACAGACGCCCCCGCGTTCACCCGCAACGCGATGGCGTTACGCGCCGCGCGTTCCCACCGAACGCCCGTGCTTCCCCCGGCAACGCGCCTTCACACGGGGGCCGCCACCTCCAGAGACGCCGCTCCCTCTAGAACGCGTGCTCGCGTCGGGATGATGCGGCTTCCGCGACGCTGGCACGCTCCGCGCAATGTCCTGCTTCGCGTCCACGCTTCACACCGGGCGCGAGGAGCGCGGACATGGGCGTCCAGGTGGTGATGGGAGCAATGCTGCAATGCAGCTTCGGCGTCGCGCCCTCCTCGCTCGTCGTCCTGCCCGCCAACAAGGTGATGGGCACGACGCCCTTGGCGAACATCATGGACAACAAGCCCATCCTCAACATCCCGCCCTTCGGGATGTGCCAGTCGCTCGCCAACCCCATGGTGGCGGCGGCGACGGCGGCGGCCCTGGGCGTGCTGACACCCATGCCCTGCATCCCCGCTACCGCCGCGCCGTGGGTGCCGGGCTGCCCCAAGGTGCTCGTGGGGAACATGCCCGCGCTGGAGAGCAACTCGAAGCTGATGTGCTCGTACGGCGGCGTCATCCAGGTCGTCACTCCCGGCCAGTTCAAGGTCATCGATGGCTGACGCGGCCCTCATCCCCGTCCCCTTCGACGGCACGCTGCTGGAGCAGCCGCTGCAAGGCCCGCCTCCTCCAGCCTCCGAGGGCGACGCGCCCGACGCGAGAATCGAGGCCTTCACCGAGGCCGTCGCCCGGGGTGACTATGCTGGCGCAGCCCGAGGCGCGGAGGCGCTACTGCGCGAGAGCGTCTACGACGCGCGGCTCGTCGGCCCGTACCTCTTCGGCGCCTTCCACGAGCACGGGCTCCTCACCATGGCGGGCATCTTCCGCTCCGTGCACCAGGTGCTCACCACGAGCCACGCGGCGCTCGGCCCCGAGGACAAGCGCGACGTCTTCACCGACACCGGCCTGCGCTGGCTGCTGCGCACGCTGAACAAGCACCTCGCACACCAGGAGAAGAAACGAGACGCGACCTGGCAGCGCTGGTGCGAGCCCGACAACCGCGTCCCGCTGGAGGAGGCGCTCTCCCTCACCGAGCCCATCCTCACCGCGCTCGCCACCACCCTGCCGAAGAACGGGTGCGAGGAGCCCTTCCGCAACCTCACCCTCTGGCTGACCCGCCACGTCCAGTCCCTGCCCCGGCCCGCGCCTCCCGAGCCCATCTCCGCGCCCACTGCCGCAACGAGCGAGCCAATTCCGGCCGCACCCGCACCAGCTCCCGTGGCACCGCCCCCCGCACCGGGCCTGCCCATCTCCCCGGCCATGGCGCTGCTGCTGCGCAAGCTGGAGGCGTTCGACACGCTGCTGGCGAAGGGCGAGGTCACCAAGGCGGGCGTGGTGGCCTCGGACGTGGTGGCCACGGTGGAGCGCTTCGACCCGCGCGTCTACCTGCCGTCGCTCTTCTCGCGCTTCTACAGCGGCTTGAGCACACACGCGCGTGAGCTGGAACCCTTCCTGCATGAGGCCGACTCACTGCCCCAGCGCGCCCTGGAGCAGCTCTACCGCGTGGACCTGGAAGCCTTCATGTCCCAGCCCGTGAGCCGGCGCGGAGAGGAGGACTGACGCCATGGACAACCCATCCATCGAACAGCGCATCACCGAGCGCATCCAGTCCTTCGACCTGCCCGCGCTGATGGACCTGCTCGCCAAGGAGGGCTACGGCGAAAGCGACATCGAGCTGCGCAGCCACCGCGGCACCGTGCACGCGCCCCACCTGGTGCAGGCCATCACCTTCGTGCGCCAGCCCCGCCGCGCCATCGTCACCCTCAACCTGGGCCTGCTCAGCGTGCAGACGCCGCTGCCCTCCTTCTTCCTCAAGGCGATGGAGCGCCTGGAGCACGACGCCCTGGAAAGCTTCCTCGGGTACTTCGACCACGTCCTCCTGCGCGCGCGCGTCGCCGGCCTCTTCCCGGAACGGGACGCGTCGCTGCTCCCTGGCTGGGAGGGCAACGCCCGCCACCGCCTGGGCCTGTTGCGCCCCGCCTGCCCCAGCACCCTGCACTGGCTCTTCGCCCGCGCCTTCCCCGAAGCCGAGGTCCGCGTGCACCGCGCCACCCGGCGCCAGCGCATCGACACGCGCGGCGTGCGGCTGGGCGGCACGGTGCTTGGGGACGGCAACGCCATGGGCGGCTTCGCCACCATCCCCACCGGCGGCATGGAGGCGTGGCTGTACACCCACGAGGCCACCTCCGGCACCGGCACGCCCTGGGCCGTGGAGGCGCGCCGCCGTCTCCGCTCGCGCGTGCTGCCGCATCTGGAGGACACGCCGCTGTTGCTCACCGTGCTGCTGGTGCTCAGAGACCAGCACGGCCACGCCCGAATCGAAGACACCCACCACCTGGGCTACGAGCCCATCATCGGCGGGCCCGAACAGCCGCGACAGGCCGTCCTCTTCTCCGGGGACACGTCGCGCCACCACCTGACGCAGTGACGTCGCAACGCAGTGCAGCCCTCACGAGAGGAGAGCCGAACCATGTCGATTCAGGACCAATTGCCCCGGTCGCGCATCACGCTGACATACCGGACCACCATCAACGGCGAGGCGGAGACGGTCAGCCTCCCACTGCGGATGCTGATGCTCGGCGACTTCTCGCTGGGCTCCTCGGAGGATCGCAAGGTCGACCTCGAGGCCCGCAAGCTGCGCTCCGTCAACGGGCGCAACCTGGATGAGCTGATGAAGGACATGAAGATGTCCCTCCGCTTCCAGGTGCCCAACCGCATCAACCCGGACGTGGAGGCGGACCTCGACGTCGAGCTGCCCATCGACCGGATGAAGTCCTTCCATCCGGACGAGGTCGTCCACCACGTCCCCAAGCTCAAGGCGCTCCGGCTGCTCAAGAAGCTGCTCCTGGAGATGCAGTCCAGCATCGACAACCAGAAGGCGCTGCGCGGGCTCGTCTACGAGCTGTTCTCCAACAAGGAGGCCCTCAAGCAGGTGCTCGCCGAGCTCAAGGACTACGAGTCGCTGCGCCTGCCCTCCAAGGCCACCCCCGCCGCCGCCGCTGGCACGCCCGCTGCTACTGCTGCCACCGCGCCTGCTACCGCCACCGCCGAAGCCAAGGAGACGGTCGCCGCGACGGTGAAGTCGTGAGCCCCGCCCTTCCCCACCCTTTCACTCCGAGGTCCCACCATGGCTGAAACCTCTTATCTGCCCAATCTCTTCAAGAGCGTGCGGCTGGAGCGTCCCGCGGACGCCAAGCCGATGATCGCCGAGAAGTTCGTCCCCGCCCTCGATGAGAAGGAGGTCACCATCGAGGCGCGCTTCATGTCCTCCCTGGCCGCGCTCCTCCAGAACGTGCCCCCCGCCGAGACGGGCCAGGGCGACGCCGTGCGCTTCGACAAGGGCCAGGTGCTGGACGTCATCAGCCGCATCGACGCGATGATCGACGACCAGATGAACGAAATCCTCCACCACGACAAGTTCCAGGAGATGGAGTCCGCCTGGCGTGGCCTGGAGGACCTCGTCGCGCACACCAACTTCAAGGCCAACATCGCCATCGACCTGCTGGACGTGGCCAAGAGCGAGCTGGCCCAGGACTTCGAGAACAACTCCGCGGACGTCTTCGCGGGGGCGCTCTTCGACAAGGTCTACATCCAGGAGTACGACCAGTACGGCGGCCGGCCCTTCGGCGCGCTCATCGGCCAGTACGAGTTCAGCTCCTCCCCCGCCGACATCAAGTGGCTGCAGGCCATGGCCAAGGTGGCCAACGCCGCGCACTGCCCCTTCATCGGCGCCGTCAGCCCGAAGTTCTTCGGCTGCGAGAAGGTGGAGGAGATGGAGGCCATCAAGGACCTCGAGGGTGCGCTGGCCCACCCGCGCTACGGCAAGTGGAACGCGCTGCGCGACAGCGAGGAGGCCGCGTACCTGGGCCTCACCTTCCCGCGCTACGTGCTGCGCCTGCCCTGGCACCCGGACAAGAACCCGTGTGACGACCTGCACTTCACCGAGGACTCCCAGGGTGACTCGAAGAAGTACCTCTGGGGCAACGCGGCCATCCTCTTCGCCCGCAACATGGCGAAGGCGTTCGAGATCTCCGGCTGGTGCCAGGCCATCCGCGGCCCCAAGGGCGGCGGCCTCATCAACGGCCTGCCGGTGGACACCTTCTTCCTGCGCGGCCAGGAGGAGCTGAAGGCGCCGGTGGAGATCGCGATTCCCGACTACCGCGAGTACGAGTTCGCCCGCTGCGGCTTCATGCCGCTGGTGTACCGGAAGAGCTCCAGCGACGCGACGTTCTTCAGCACCCAGTCCGCCAAGGTGTCCAAGCGCTTCAAGGACCCCAAGGACTCGGAGAACTCGCAGCTCGTCACGAACCTGGCCTACACGTTCTCCATCACCCGGCTGGCGCACTACATCAAGTGCATCATGCGGGACAACATCGGCAGCACCGCGGACGCGGCGTACATCCAGCGGCAGATCGACGCGTGGCTGGCCGGCTACGTCACCACGGTGGCCAGCCCGGACGACCTGACGGTGCGGCGCTTCCCCTTCAAGGCCACCAGCGTCGAGGTGCTGCAGCGCGCGGGGGAGATCGGCTGGTACGACTGCAAGGTCGCCGTCCTCCCGCACATCCAGTTCGAAGGCCTCAACGTGGAGCTGATGCTCGAGTCCCGGCTCGGCTAGCGCGGCGCCACGTCCCACCCTTTCCACATTTAGGAGCAAGCCATGCCTGAGTTTTCTCGCGACCTGGACGTGTACCAGGGCTTCAACTTCAAGAAGGACCAGCAGACCGCCGTCGGCTACATCCTGTCCGTCAGCATTGGCGGCCAGGCGCTCACCGCGGACATGGAGACCATCTCGGACCCCGAGCAGCCCGACAAGGCGCTCACGTCCAAGGTGGTCGCCGTGCTCAACAGCTACCACTGGGACACCGGCGTCACCGACGCCATGTACTTCAACGGGCAGCTGTCCACGTCCAACAAGACGAAGATCGCCGAGATGCTGCTGGGCACCTTCGCCAACGTGGAGGTGGTCTTCAAGTACGTCGTCTACGAGTACGACCCCATCGCCAAGAAGTACTTCAAGTCCAATTTCGTGGACTCGGACCTCAACGGCATCCTGGAGAAGAACGGGGACCGGCTGACCATCAAGGTGGCGAACAACGAGTCGCGGGAGGTGCAGTCGCCCAAGAACTTCGCCTTCCAGATTGGCATCAAGCCCAAGACGCTGGAGCAGTCCGTCAACGTGGCGGCGGCGTCCTCGAAGAACATCGTGAAGAAGTGGGGCGTGACGGAGACGGCGTAGCCACTCTTCACCCCGAGCGCCCCATGTCCCCCTTCAAGCTCGCCCGCGTCCGCTGGCATGTCGGCCAGACGCTGCTTCCGGAGCACTTCGAGGCCCAGGAGCAGGCGCTGGAGGCGCAGGTCCGCCTCCACGCCTCGCTGTCCGGCATGCCGGCCCACGGCGTGGCGGCGCTGACGTGGAGCGAGCCGCTGCTGGCCGGCGGCAGCCTGTCCGTCTCCACGCTGACGGCGGTGACGCCCGCCGGCTTCGTGGTGGACGTGCCGGGCAACGCGGTGCTGGCGCCCTTCTCACTGGAGGGCACCGGCCGCTCGGAGGCCACCGTGTACCTGCACGTGCTGCGGGACACGACGAGCGCCGAAGGAGTACGCCTGTACGCGGAGGATCCGCCAGTGCTGGAGCGGGTGCTGCGCGTGCTGCGGCTGTCGGCGGAGCCGGTGCTGGACGGGGCGGTGGACTCGCTGGCCCTGGCCACGTTCCGCCGCGACACCGAAGGGGTGTGGCACCTGGCGGAGGAGCAGGTGCCACCGCTGCTGCTGGTGGGCCCCCACCCCTTCCTGGGCGGCCTGCTGGGACGGCTGGACGCGCTGCTGGAGCAGTCCCGCCTCCAGCTCCTGGCGCGCCTGTCGGACAGCTACCTGCGCAGCGACAGGCTCTCCAGCGCCCGCCGGGCGCTGTGCCAGGTCCACAGGTTGCAATCGCTGCGGGACGACATGCGGCACCACATCTCCCCCCACCCCTACGCCCTCTTCGACGCCCTGCGGCAGCTCTACTTCGAGGCGTGCTGCTACCTGGAGCTGCTTCCCGACGGGACGCTGCCCGCGTACCAGCACGACGCGCCCGGCAAGGGGCTGGGACGCTGGCTGGAGCTGCTGACGCGCGCGCTCCGTCCGGAAGCGACTCGGACCACGCACAGGCCCTTCGCGGCGCGGGACGGACAGTTCACCTTCTCGCCGCTGCCCACGGAGGTGCGGGACGGCAGCGAGGTGTACCTGCTGGTGCAGCGCCGTCAGGCCGCGGAGCCGCTGCCCCTGGACGGGGTGAAGCTGGCCAGCCCCTCGCGCCTGTCCATGGTGCGGCGCATGGCCCTCAAGGGCATCCCCTTCCACCACGTGCCCCACCCGGCCTTCCCGCACGCGCTGGGCCCGGAAATCGACTGGTACCAGCTCGTCCCCGGTGAGGAGTGGCAGCTCGCGCTGCGCGAGGACGGCGTGGCCTTCTTCGTCACTCCCGCGCTCCAGGGGGCGCAGGTCTCGCTCTTCTGGCGGAAGGCGTGACATGGGGCGCGCCTCGTTCCTCGACAAGTTCTCCGGGAGGCACCGAGCCGGGGCCGGGTCCACGGGACGGCACGGCCTGGAGCACGTGCTGCTCAACCTGGAGGCCGTGCTCAACACGCGCGAGGGCTACGGCTACTTCCGGCGCGACTTCGGCCTGGGCGACTACACGGAGAAGTACGGCACGCGGGAGCTGGTGGAGACGCTCACCGCCGAGCTGCGCGAGGAGATTGCCCGCCACGAGCCGCGCCTGACGGAGGTGGAGGTGACGCTGCGGGGCCGGGACGCCGGCCTCTGGCTGCACTTCGGGCTGAGCGCCGTGCTGGGCGGCACGCGCCACAAGCTGCGCCTGCTCTTCGACACCCAGAGTGGCCGGGTGCGGGTGGAGCCGGAGCCATGAAGGCGAGCACCTTCGATGACCGGCTCGCCGTGTCCGTCACCCTCACCGCCGGAGGCACCGCGCACGCCATTCCTCCCGGCGACGTGAAGTCCTTCGAGCTGGACCTGCGCGCCTGGGGCTTCGAGGGCCGGGTGGACTTCCTCGTCGCGGACAACGCGGCGGTGGGCGGGCTGGAATCGGACGCGCTGAAGGCCGCCTTCCTGGAGCCGGATCTGCTGGAGGTGGCGCTGGAGCTGAAGGCGGTGCAGACGGATGCCGCGACCCAGCCCGCAATCACCCCGGTGAAGGTGAAGGGCCTGGTGGTGGAGCGCTCGCTGGTGGAGCTGCCCGCGGCCCCGCAGCCGGGCACGCCCCTGCTGTTCCGTCGCTACGGAGTGCGCTTCGTGGACGCGGCGCGGCTGCTGTGGGGGCAGCACCACCCCGTCTGCCTCTACACGCAGAAGACGGTGCAGGACGTGCTGGACGCACACAAGGGCGAGAAGGTCTCCCTCACGTACGACTGGCAGGACGGCCTGGGGACGACGCACGCGCAGCTCTTCCTCGGGCTGCCGCCAGAGGACGGCGCCAGCTTCTACGACTTCCTCATCTGGTACGTGCACACGCGCAATGGCGTGCTGGCCTGGGACTACACGGCGCAGGGGCTCTCGCTGTCCGCGGCGAAGGCGGCCTCGGGGACGCCGGTGGATGTGCTCGCTCCGGACGTGGACACCGTGGCGCTCAGCTTCCCGGAGGTGCCCCGTCACGAAATGGCGGTGCTCAACGCGGTGGCGGAGGGCGCGGCCACCACGCCCATCGCGAATACCCAGGCCGTCACCGGCATCCGCCAGGACGTGCTGCTGCGCACCTCCGTCGCTGACGAGGTGGATGCGCGGGTGACGCTGGAGACAGCGCGCCTCAAGGTGCCCGGGATGGAAGTGGAGCTGGGCTGGCGCCGCTTCCCCGCCGCGGCGCTCGCGCCCGGGACGCTCGTGAAGCTGCCGTCGGCGGAGGCCTGGTCCGCAACGGGGCTGGCGGCGGGTGGGACGTACCGCGTGCGCCACCTGCACGTGCGCGGCGAGGCGCTCAAGCCCGGCCCGGACGCGGCGCACCTGGAGCCCCACGCGGGCTTCCACTTCTCCATGGCCACGCGGCTGGAGCGCCAGGAGGAGACGTGGGTGGACCTGCCGCCGTACACGCCGCCGCGCTGGCCGCGCTACGTGGAGGGCACCATCGTCAGCGAGGTCGGCGAGGAGGCCGACGAGACGTGGCAGGCGTACACGGACAGCGCCACGTCGCTGGACGGCTACCGGGTGAAGGTGCCGCTGTGGGAGGACCAGGTCATCACCGTCCCCTTCAACCCGCACCTCTTGCCGGGGCACTTCTACTTCCCCGCCTACAAGGGACAGCGCGTGCTGGTGGCGCTGGACTTCCAGAAGGCCTGGCTCAAGCGCTTCCTGGACTGGCGTGACGGGGCGCGCATGCCCGCGGACGGCCAGGGCGTGCACCTGATGGTCGGCAAGACGGCGCAGAGCGGCACGTCGCTGAAGCACTCGTACACGGACGGCAAGCCGGTCTTCCTCTTGCAGAGAACCAACGCGAAGGACACGGCCCGCATCGAAATCAAGGAGGGCACGCTGCTCATCCACGTGGAGGAGGAGCAGGCCTGAGGGCGAGGAGACGTCATGGGGACGCTGGTCTGCACCATCGAGCTGGACAAGCAGAAGGGCATCACCGTCAAGGTGAACAACGCCGAGGGGAACATCGTGCAGACGGTGGTGATGGACGGCACCAGCATCACGATGAAGGTCGCCGGGGCGTCCGACACCAGCACCGTGGTGCAGAAGGCGGACAGCGTCACCGTCACCTGCAAGGACTTCAAGGTGGACGCGGACACCGTCACCCTCCTGTCCAAGCAGGCCTCGAAGTGGACGAGCCAGGCCACGCTCGCGCTGGAGAGCACGCAGGACATGACGCTCACCTCGCAGGCGAAGCTCACGCAGAGCGCCACCGCGGACGCGAAGCTGTCGTCCACGGCCAACGTCAACGTGGAGGCCACCGGGTCGCTCGCGCTCCAGGGCCTGTCCGCGGCGATGAAGGCCACCGGCGGCGAGGCGAAGGTGGAGGGCCTCACGCTGAAGCTGTCCGGCCAGACGCAGGCGGAGCTGGCCGGGGCCATGGCGAAGGTGTCCGGTCAGGCCTCGCTCGACTTGGAAGCGCAGGGCATGGCGAACCTCAAGGCGAGCGGCATCACCAGCGTGGCGGGTGCGCTGGTGAAGCTGGGCTGAGCAAGGGAGCGACACGGTGAGCCAGGCGACGACAGACCGCATCTACCAGGACTTCCTCGAGGAGATGTCCTCGCTGGAGCGCTTCCGCCAGCACTTCCACGAGCGCTACCCCGCGGCCCCGCTGGAGAAGGAGGACCCGGACGTGAGGCGCCTCATCGAGGCGCTGGCCTTCTTCTCCGTGCAGACGCGGCACGCGACACTGCAGAACCTGCGCTCCACCTGGCGGCGCCTCTTCGCCGGCTTCTTCGACTTCCTGCTGGAGCCGCTGCCCACCGCCGCGGTGGTACAGGCGGTGCCCACCGGAAAGCTGGGCGAGGCCGTGGTGCTGCCCCGGGGCACGGAGCTGCGGCTGACGCCCGCGGACGGCGTGGCCGGTACCTTCCGCCTCCAGCGCGACCTGCGCGTGCTGCCCGTGACGCTGGAGTCCACGGAGGTGCGCCCGCTGGTGCGCGGGGGCCACCGGCTCATCCTCACCTTCGAGTCGCGCCACGAGCGCAACGACGCGGTGGGCACACTGAGCCTGCACGTGCGCCATCTGGACGAGTACCTCCCGTCGCTGGCGGTGTTCCACGCGCTGCGCCAGCACGTGCGGGGCGTGAGCGTGGTGTACGGGGAGCGGGCGGACGAGCACTCCACGGGCGCCACCTGCGCGGTGTCCTTCGGCCGCGAGGCGCCCGCACCGGACGACACCGCGGCGTACGCGCACCCGCTCCAGCAGTTGCGCGCCGCGGTCCTCTTCCCGGAGCCGGAGCTGTTCGTCCACGTGGAGGTGCCGCCCGCGCCCGGGGCGTGGCGCCGCTTCAGCGTGTGCTTCGACCTGGCGCAGGCGTGGACGGTGGGGCGCTCGCACCGGCCGGACTTCTTCGTGCCCTTCGCGGTACCGGTGGTGAATCTCAAAGCGGAGCCGGCGCAGGTCATCACCACGGACGGCACGCGCTCCGAGCACCCCATCCGCAACATGAGCGCCGGGCGCGAGCTGGCGCTGCACTCGGTGACGGGCGTGTACGAGCTGACGAAGGCGGGACTCTCCCCGCTGCGCCCGACGCACCTGCCGGGCACGGGGCCTTCCTATGAGGTGGAGGACGTGCCCGGCGCGAATGGCCCCTCGCCCCAGTTGGTGCTGCGGATGCCAGAGGCCTTCACCACGCCGCGCAAGCTGGTGGTGGAGGCGCTCTGGCACCAGCCCCGCTTCGCCGCGGAGGCCTCGGGCCGCGTTGGCGTCACGGTGCCGGGCCGCTTCATCGAGGGGCTGGACTGGCGGCTGGCGGGTCCGCTGCAGCCGCACCGGGACAGCCCGCTGCACGATGACCTGACGGCGCTCACGCAGTTGCTGGCCTGGAAGGCGCGGGCCACGCTGGGCCTGGACGAATTGCGCGCGGTGCTGGAGCACCTGGGCACTCCAAGGGAGGGGCCCTTCCGCCGCGTCCTGCCGCTGTTGCGCGAGCTGTCCGTGTCGCGCGTGCCGGACAGCGCCCTGCGCGGCTCGGGGCTGCGGCACGTCTACGAGGTGGTGCTGGAGCCGTTCGAGCCCGGCCTGGAGCCGCTGGTGGTGTGCTTCCTCGACCTGGTGAAGCGCCTGCTGGACGCGTGGAACCACGAGGCGTCGGTGGAGCTGCGGGCCACCGTGGCCGGCGTGGGCCCGCTGACGCTGCCGGAAGGAGCGCCGACATGAAGCTGTCGCACTGGAAGACCATCCTGCTGGTGTACCGCCGCGTGGACGACCTGCTCGACGCCGAGCTGCCGCCCCTGGACGCGTCGCGCGAGCGCCTGTCCCCGGAGACGCTGGACGCACTCGCGCGGCGCCTGCAAGCCGAGGTGGAAGGACTGCGCGCCGCGCTGAGCGCGGAGCTGCGCTCCGAGGACGTGGAGCAGGCCCTCCAGCCCTTCACCTTCCTGGTGGACGAGAAGGCGCTGCGGCGGCTGGACGACGCGGACGCGCCACACTGGCCACTGCTCCAGTTGAAGCTGTTCGGCGTGGACTCGGGTGGTGACGCCTTCTTCGAGCTGGCCGACACCGGGCTGCGTCGCCAGGACACGCCGCCCCTGCTCTTCGAGCTGCTCCACTTCTGCCTCACCGCCGGCTTCACCGGACGCCACGTGGGCCACCCGGCCCGCCTGCGCGAGTACCGCGAGCGACTGGCGGCGCGCATCCCCCAGCCGGAGCGGGTGGCCGCGCCGGAGGCCCACACGCTCGCCGCGCCCGCGCCCACCGTCTACGACTTCCCGTGGCGGTACTACGCCGTCACGGCCGTCATCATCCTCCTGCTGCCCGTGGTGCTGTGGCGGCTGTCCAACCTCTGAGGTGCGGACCATGAGCGAAGCGCGTCCCCCCGCTGCCGCCTCCGCCCGCGAGCGGAGCACCGCGGTCCGGGAGCCGGAGGGAATGCCCCGGCGCCTGGAGCACCTGGAGCAGTTGATGGAAGCGGAGCTGGGTGCGCTGCGCGCGGGCACCGAGCCGCTGGTGGACACGCTGCGCCAGGGCGCACGAGCACTGGAGCCCGGGCCCGGAGGCACGCGTCCTGCACCGAAGGAGCGGGAGGCCTGGCGCGCGCGACTGCTCCAGTCGATGGACGTCCTGGAGGACGTCCTCGAGGGCCTGCAGCTTGCGTCCCGCGCGGACGCAGGCGGGAGGAGGGACTGAGCATGGCGGGGGCCGGAGACAAGGTGACGGCGGCCACGGGCGCGGCGGTGGAGACCGCTGAGGCCGCGCGGCCGTACCTGACCTGGGTGCTGGTGGGGCTGGCGGTGCTCCTCGCCGTGGCGCTGGTGGTGGCCATCGTGTGGTGGTGGCGCAAGCGGCGCCGCGAGGCGCCCGCCCGGGAGCCGCGCAGGACGCTGGAGTCCCGGAGGCTGTTGCGCATCCGCCAGCGCTTCCTGGGGGCCCTGCCCTGGCGCTACCGCGTGGCCGTGCGGGACTTTCCCACGGTGGTGGTGCTCGGGCCCGCCGGCAGCGGCAAGTCGCGGCTCATCGACCTGGAGGTGGACTGGCGGAGGCAGGAGCGCCAGTTCATGCCCAGCCACACCTCGGACCCGCTGCTCCAGTGCTTCCTCGGAGCGGACCGGGTGGTGCAGGAGTTGTCGTCCTCGTTGCTGGAGGACGACTCGCGGGAGGCGCGCAGCGCGCTGCGGAAGCTGTGGAAGGCGACCTTCCGCCGGCAGCGGGCGCTGGTCGTCATCGCGCTGGATGCACGCTGGCTGGCGGAGTCGCCCCCGGACGAGGTGCGGCGCATCACCCAGTTGGTGCGCGGCAAGCTCAACCTCCTCACCGAGGTGTGCAAGGCGTCCGTGGAGACGCGGCTGTGCCTGACGCACATGGATGCGATGGAGGGCTTCGCGGACTTCGCCCGGCTGCTGCGCACCCACGGAGCCCCACTGCAATGGGACGTGCCCCCGCCGGGCGAGGAGGCGAGGCTGGCCTCGGGCCTGCAGCCCATGGAGCAGTACTTCGCGCTCGGGCTGGTGTCTCTGTCCGTGGAGTCCTTCGGCCGGCTGGAGGAGTTCTACGCCCGGGGCGGCGAGTCCTTCGCGGCGCTCGCGCGCTTCGTCACCGGACTGTCCGAGGGCGGCGCCCTTTCATTCCCGCCGAAGCTCACCCACGTGTACCTGTCCTCGCCCGAGCCGGAGGCGCGCTCGGCCGGAGCGCTCACCTTCCGTCAAGAGCAGAAGGCACCGGAGCTGCGGGCGCGCTACCTCGGGGTGCACCTGCGACGCTGCGCCGCGCTGCTGGCGCTCGGGTGCTTGCCGGTGCTCGCGGCGTACGGCGTCTTCCGCCTGCGACTGGACTCGGCGGAGGCTGCGATGGCGGACTTCGACGCGACGGTGACGCACCTGGAGGAGCAGCACCTCACCCCTTCCGGCGAAGTCGTGGAGGGCAAGGCGCGGGCGACCATGAACGCCATGGCGACGCTCTGGTCCACCAAGAGCTACTGGCCGCCGCTCGAGGACAGCTTCACCCCGGAGATGACGGGGCTGCGCGGACGCATGGCCCGCGGCATCCGCCTGGCGCACCTCAAGCCCTTGCTGGAGCGCTGCCAGCAGGAGTGCTCGCGCTGCGGAGCCCTCATCCCCGGCTGCGCACCGGCGGAGTCCACCCTGTCGCCGGAGCGCCTCGTCCCCGACGACTGCGAGCGCGAAAAGCTGTGCCAGCCGGAGCAGATGCTGCACCTGCTGGCGGTGGTCCGCGCTTCGCGCAACGACGACCTGGGCAACCACATCCTGTCGTCGCTGAACGCAAAGCATCACCGGCGCTGGGGATGGGCCACCGACGCGCTCGGCGTGCGCCTGTCGGAGGGACACGCCTCGGAGGCCGGTGCGTGGGTTCAGGCCACGGGGCTGCGAGAGGAAGCCGTGGGTGACTACATCATCAGCAGCGATGTGCCCTGGCTGGTGGCGGCCGAGCAGCAGCCGGACACCGCGTGGCTGCGGTGGCCCTACGCGTGGCTGGAGGTGGACAGCTACCTGAACCCGTGGACGGCCCACCTCCGGCGGCTCCAGACGGTGCTGTCCGCCCGGGAGGTGGACCTGGAGCAATGGGACGCGCTGGAGGTGGAGCGCAGGCGGCTGCACGCCGTGCTCACGCGCAGCGCCGTGTACACGTCCACGCGCGAGTTGCTGGCGCTCATCGACACCTCTCGCGCGCCGGAGAACCAGGGCACGCTGAAAAATGTGGGGAGCATCCCGCAGGCGCTGGACTGGCTCCACAAGCACCGCGCGGACCTGATGGAGGTGCTGCGCCTGGAGGAGGACATCGGCACCGGGCTGGAGGCGGTGGAGACCATGACCACGGCGCAGTTGCTCACGCGCACCGACGGCCTCTTCCTTCCGGGCGAGGGCGACGCCCGCATCGAGGTGCGGATGCCCCAGCAGGCCTTCGAGTTCCGCCCGCGCGAGGTGTCGCGGATGCTGCTGGAGAAGCTCATCCGTCAGCGCGAGGCGGGGCGGTGGCCCTTCCCGCGCCGCGCGTCCAAGGGGCTTCCCGCGGGCGCCGTGTCCTCCGCGTCCGATATTGGCCTGGGGCTGGCGGAGGCAGACGCGCAACCCGGGCGGACGGGGGACAGCCTGGCCCTGCCGCGGCCCACGGGGCGCCTGGGGTTCGACACGGACCTCAAGCCGCTGGTGGACGAGTTCACCCTGCGCATGGCGGACACGAAGCTGAGCCAGGCGGAGGCGGCCCAGCGCCAGGCCTACGTACTGCGCAAGGTGGGCAACTTCGCGCGGCAGTACCGGCAGGACCTGCTGGTGCGCTACCGCGAGCAGCGCTTCACGGCGGGAGCGCTGACACTGGCCTCGCAGCTCTCGGCGCTCTCCCAGCCCGCATCCGAGCTGACGACGATGCTGCGCGAGGTGGCGGATGGAGCCGGTATCGGCCCGCTGCAGAGCCCCTACTACGCACCGCTGCGCCAGGAGCTGGCGATGTTCTCCCCCATCGTCCAGCTCATGACGCCGGACAAGGACGGGCAGACGGCGCAGCTCGTGCCGTACCTCTTGCTGGTGTCCCAGCTCCAGGCGGAGCTGGGGGGCTCGGCAGCCTCGCCGCCCACCGCGGCGAAGGCGGGCCCGGGGGCTGCGGTGCCGGAGGGTGGAGGTACGCAGTTGGTGGACCTGATATCGCCGCTGGGACGGGTGGCGCTGTCGATGATGCTGGAGGACGAGGGCTCGTACCTGGCGCGGGTGGACGCGTGGCTGGACAAGCAAGGCCTGCTGGGCGAGCTGCGGCGTCCCTTCCGCGAGCCCTTCGTGCTGACGCGCGAGCTGGGGCGGGCGGAGCTGGAGCGGGTGCTCGCGGAGCAGTGGGACGAGCAGCGCCAGCGCACACTGGAGCCGCTGCTGCGGCGCTACCCGTTCAACGTCGAGTCGAGCCAGGAACTGGACCCCGAAGAGCTGGACGTGCTGCGCCGTGGGGACGGGGCCTTCTGGCAGTTCGTCGCGCAGGTGCTGACACCAGTGGTGGAGGAGAAGGGCACGGAGTGGATGCTGCGCCGGCCGCTGCGCCAGCAGCTCTCGGTGCCGCCGCGCATGTTGCTGATGCTGTCCCGGCTGTCCCGGCTGTCCCGGGCGCTGTGGGACGACGAGGGCAAGCCGAAGCCGCTGCCGCTGCAGGTGCGCCCGCTGCCGCTGCCGGCGACCGGCGCGAGTGGGTTCGTCACCATGTCGTTCCTGAAGTGCGGCGCCGCCGCGGCCTTCGGGTTCAACCAGACGCCGGCCTGGCAGGAGTTCCCGCTGAGCTGGTGGGAACCGAAGACGGCCTCGGTGGGGGCGGAGCTGCGCACGCCGGGGAGCGAGACCCGGCGCTACCGGTCCACGGAGCTGTCGCGCTCGTCGTGGAACTGCTTCCGACTGCTGGATGAGGCGTCGTTCGACGCGGAGCAGAACGCGGCGTGGCCCCTGCCCGGGCCGGAAGCCACGGTGGCGACGGAGCTGAGTCTGCGCTTCGGGATGCGGGGCGGGCCGTGGACCGTCTTCCGGGAGGTGGTGCGATGAACGCGGGCGGCTTGAGGGCGGTGGGACTGGCGCTGGTGTTGGGCGCGGTGGGCTGCGGGCCGGGTCACCTGTCGGTGCGCGTGAATGCTCCGCCGGGAGCGAACCAGGGGCGTCCGCTGCAGATGGTGGTGCGCGCGGTGGACGCGAAGCAGTACCTGACGGAGTCCTACGCCGACGTGGCGAAGCAGGTGGTGCACCCGGACGAGTCGATGGTGGAGACGCTGGTGGTGTACCCGGGGACGCGGACGGAGACGCGCGTGAAGGTTCCCGAGGACGCGTCGCTGGCGGTGTCCTTCCTGTTCACCACGCCGGACGGCGCCTGGCAGGTGCTGCTGGATGCGCCCTTCCCGGGCAAGGTGGACATCGAGCTGGAGGAGAGCCGCATCCGTACGGATGTCGCGCGGCGCCCCACCAGAAAGGGAGGTGTGGCGAAGAAGGCGGAGGCTCCGAAGGCCGAGGCGCCCAAGGTGGAGGCTCCGAAAGTCGAGGCGCCCAAGGTCGAAGCGAAGGTGGAGGCCAAGGCGCCCTGAGCCGCGCGCTCACGCCGTGGCGAGCGCTCCCGCCTGGAGCTCCAGTGCGTCGAGCGAGGCCCCCACGGAGGTGTCCGTCGCGTCGACCCCGGCCTTCAGCTGCGTGCGCGCGGAGGCCACCTGCGCCTCGGCGGCCGTGACGGCCGCATCCACCTGCGCCTTCGCGGCCTCGGTGCCGGCATCCACCTGCTGACCCAGCTCCGGCAGACCGGCCTTCACCTGGGTCTTCAACGCGTCCACCCGCGCGGTCAGCGGCTCCTTCACGGAGAGGACCTGCTGCACGGCCTGGTCCCGCGCGGTGCCGAGCTGCGTGACGGCCGCGGCCACCGCCTGGTCCAACTGCGCGCCCGCCGGCTCAACGGCCTGGAGGATGGACTGCTTCAGCGTGTCCACCTGCTGCACGAGCTGCTGCTGGAGTGTCTCCACCTGCTGCACGGCCTGGGACTGGACGGAGTCCACGCGCGAGAGGAGCTGCTGCTGCAGGGACTGGAGCTGCTGCGCAGCCTGGCTGGAGAAGGTGCCGAGCTGCTGGGTGACCTGGGTCACCACCTGTCCAATCGCCTGAATCGCGGGGTCCACCAGTGGCTTTGGGAGGTTGGAGACGGGAATCGCATCCAGCAGGGAGTTGATCCGGACGAGCAGCGCATCCAGTGAGCCGGTCAGCGTCTGATACAGCGTCTGGAGTTGTTCGAGCACGGCGGGCAGTGGCGCGAAGAGGGCCATCACCTGCTCCTTCACGGCGGCCAATTGCCCGGCGAGGGAGTCGAGCGTGGACAGCGCGCTGTCCACCGCCTGCTGGAGCGGCTCGCGAATGGCGGCGACCGCGGCCAGGGCCGCCTTCACCAGCGCATCCATGGCCTCCTGGGCTCCAGTGATGAGGGCCTCCACCTGTTCGATGGCCGGAAGGAGTGCCGCCTCCACCGCCTCCACCTGCCCGCGAAGCGTGGCCACCTGGCCGGAGAGGAGCGTGTCCAGCGTATCCAGCGCGCCAGAGGCTCCCTCGGTCGCGCTCGTGAGCGTCGCCCCCACGCCCTGCTCCAGCGCGGCGAGCGTCCCGGACACGGCGCTCGCCGTGCCTTCCACCTGGGCGCGCAACGGAGGGAGTCCCGCACGGAGCCTGCCAACTTCCGGCGTGTCCTCACGCGCCGCAAGCTTCGCATCGAGCGCCTCGATGCGCGCGGAAAGTGCGGTGAGTGCTGGCTCCATCTCGGGACGCAAGGTTGCGATAAGCGCCCCGACACCACCAGCCCGAGCCTCGACGTCTTCGCGAGCAGCGCCAAGACGCGAGGAGAAACCTGCCCCGGTGGACTCCAGCTCACCCTTCAGCTCCGTCACCGTGCCGAGCAGTGCCTTCATGACGTGCCCTCCCCTGCCGACTTCCGCACCGCCTTGCGACGCCGCTCCCACGTCGTCATCCGCGCCGTCAGCACATCCATGCCACGCGGCTCCCGCGCTGCCATGTCATGCCGCGCCCGTCTCACTTCAGCCGCTCCAGTGCAGCGCGAACTTCCGCCGCAGCGCCCGAGAGCGGGGCCGTGCGCCCCGACAAACCAGCCAGCGCCCCATTGAGCTCGGCACGTGCCTCGGAGACCTTCGCGCTCACGGCCGCCTGCGCCGCTTCGAGCGCGGCCGTGGTCTCCGTCGTTGCCCCGTCCAGCTTCGCCTGCGCACCGCCAGAGGCCACCCGGTACGTGGCCGTCATCTCCCCCATCGCCCCCGTGACGCCGGCCGACAGGTCCGCCCGCGCCGATTCCACCTGCGGTGACACGTCGTAGGTGGACTCGGTCGAACCCGCTCCCGGGTCTTCCTTCGTCTGGAGCAACAGCACGCCCTCGGCCATGCGCACGGTCCCCGTGTCCGAGCCCGAGACCCGGTGCATGTTCCACACGGGCTTGCCGTCCTGGTAGTCGTGGATGAGCGACGTCTGGCTCGTGGCGCTCTTGCCCAGCAGCATCCCATCGCCCTGCCCGTCCTGCGGGAGGCGCGCCCCCTCGGCCCAGTCGAGGTGGCGGTGCAGCTCGGCCCGGTCGAAGTGAAGGGCCACCAGCACCCGCTCATGCTTGTAGGGCGGGAAGTAGAACTCGCCCGGAAAGGCCCCGGGCTCCGCCGGCACACGGACCGTCTTGTTCCACAGCGGCACCGTCACCTGCCACGCGAGCACGGACGTCTTCGTGTCCTCGGACAGCAGCCAGGTGCGGTCCGTCTCCCCGCCCGCCGGGCTGTGCACCTTGCCCTCGACGTGCAGCGGGTAGCGAGGCCGACGGAAGGGCGGAAGCTCCACCGAGGTGTCGGAAGCCCGCTCCAGCCGCGCGCTCAGCTCCACCGTGTAGCCCGCATGCGACACCTGCAGCCCGTCGTGTGGCCCCGAGTGCAGGCTCCGCGCCTCCAGCGACAGCTCCACCGCGCGCAGGTCCTCGCCCGTACCCACGGCACCTTTGCTCCAGCCGGTTCCCTCCAGCCGGAGCCCAGCGCCCGGATGCACCGCGACGGTGGGGAAGTGACGGAAGGTGAGCCGGACCTGACGCTGGGGCACGCGCAGCCGCACAGCCTCCAGCGACTGTCGCTGCTCCGCCTCGGCGGCGATGGGCGTGCGCACCAGGAAGTCGTGGCGGATGCCGGTGGCGGCCTGCTGGGAGTCCACGTCCAGCGAAGCGCCCTGGAGTGCCGAGCCATTGAGGACCCGCGCCGCATGGCGGGGCACGGGCGGGAACAACACCTCGCACCGCTCGACCCGGTCCGCGCCGAGCCGCGCCACCGTGCCCACCCGGGGCTTCCGCCCGGACAGGGTGTAGCCGTCTCTCGCGGAGTCATACGTCCAGGCCCCGCCGTAGGTGTGCGCCAGCCAGAGGACGAAGTCGTGGAAGCTGGTGCCCGGAGCGTCTTCGCCAAGCGCAAGGCAGACCAGGGGCCGCTTCTCGTCGAGTACGTCCCAGTCACACTCCAGCGTGACGGCGCCCGCAGTGTGGGCTGTGAGCAGGTCCGCCAATGACATCTGGGTGTGCAGCTCGGTGGGGCGGTGCTGGCGCCAGACCACCCGTGCGGCATCCTCGAAGTCCACGGTGTAGCGGCGGAAGCGCACGGCCGTGCCCTCGACCGTGCCATGCGTCCGCGCCTCCAGTCGCCGGGTGCGCGCAAGCCCCTGCACGACGAGCGGCTCGGGCGGTGACGCCGGCACCGGATAGCCCCCGGAGATGGCCAGCCGGACCTTGAGGAGGTCCGGCGTGGAGAAGGCGGTGAAGAGCGCCGCGTCGTCCTTCTCCAGCCCGGTCCAGAACGTCACGGACGCGGTGAAGCCATGGAGCGTCAGGTGCACAGAGCACGACTCCACCTGTCCGCCCGGAACAGTGAAGGTCTGTCCGCCGATGCTCAGCGAGAGGTCCAGCGCGAGTCGTTCCTGGAAGGCCATCTCCGCTCCCAGGCCCGCTCCCTTGCCACTGGCGTGCCGAGCCCTCCCGAGGCACACGCCCTCACCGCGCATCCCGTCCGCTGCCCGCTGGAACGCAGCCGCGTCCCGGGGGGACGCGCGCCCTCGGGAATCACCGAGCCGCCGAGGCCGCCTCGATGATGAGGTCCGCGTAGCGATTCACCGGGTCCTCCGGCGCCGTGCCGTCGCGGAAGTAGAACGTGTGCGCGTCCCACGCGTCGGGCCGTGAGTCATTGGCGAACATCCACAGCGAGCCGCCGCCCACGCCCTCCTCGCGCATGCACTCCAGCCAGCCCCGGTAGAGCGCCCGGCGCTGCGACAGGTCCAGATCGCCCTCGTTGCGCAGTCCCAATTCCCCGACGAACAGCGGCTTGCCCAGGCTCCGCGCAATCGCCGCGTGCTCCGAAATCCACTTCGCCCCCGCCACCGCCGTGCCCGCGCCATCCAGGCCCCAGGCCTCCGGATAGAAGTGCACGGACGCGAAGTCGATGAACGGTGACGCCGTGTTCCGAGCGAAGCTGGAGCCCGGCGTCCGCAGCATCGTCGAGCCCACCGCCGCCCAGAAGGGCGCGTCGTAGCCTTCCGGTGAAGGCTCGAACCCCTCCTCCCCCGTGCCCACCAGATGCCCGGGCGCGTGCGCCTTCACCTCGCGCGCCACGTCATCAATCCAGGCGCGCAGCTTCACGCCCTCCTTGTCCAAGCCCTTCCCGCGCGGCTCGTTGAGCAACTCCCACGCGAGCACCGCCGGGTGGTCGCCATAGCGGATGCCGTCCACCGTGTTCACCCGGTCCAAGAGCCGCACCACATGCGCCTTGTAGTGCGCCACCACGGACGGCTCGGTGAAGAAGCGCGGGTCGCCTTCCACGGGCTGTGGCAGTCCCGCCCACTCCACGTACTGCCGCGCCCCTCCATACGCGTCCCAGTAGTTGCCCAGCGTCAGCACCAGTCGCACGCCGTGCACCCGCGCCCGCGCGAGCACCCGGTCCAACCCCTCGAGCGACACCTCGTCGTACTGGAGCGGCGCCACCTGCATGGCGCTGTCTCCCACCTTCGACACCGCCTCGTTGTGCCCGTTGGTCCGCACTGCCCGCACGCCCAGTGCCGCCGCCTTCGCCAGCACCTCCTCCAGCACCGGCGACTCCGACAGCCCGCGCCGCACGTCACGCGCCGCCTCCTCCTGCAGGAAGTACGCGTTGAGCACCATGCTGCCCGACGGCAGCCGGTCCATCTGCTGTGCCGGGCCGCCCGCGCAGTCCGCGGCCACCGCCTCCAGCATCACCGGCTCACCGTCGCCGCACGCACACAGTGCGAGGGCCAGGGCCGCGGCGGTGCTCCGGCACGAAGAGGACATGGCCGCATGCTACCTGCGAGACCCGCCTCGCGCACTGGCCCCGGGGTCCGCTAGCGTGCGCCCCATGGAGCTCAGACTGGAAGGCGTGTCGAAGACCTACCCCAACGGCACTCGTGCGTTGCAGGGTGTCAACCTCAACATTCCTCGCGGCATGTTCGGCCTGCTCGGGCCCAATGGTGCTGGCAAGTCCACACTGATGCGCAGCATCGCCACGCTGCAGGACGTGGACACGGGCAGCATGACCTTCGACGGCATCGACCTGCGCCGCGACAAGGACAAGCTGCGCGAGGTGCTCGGCTACCTGCCCCAGGACTTCGGCGTGTACCCCAAGGTGACGGCCTGGGACATGCTGGACCACCTCGCCCAGCTCAAGGGCCTCGCCCAGCGGGGCCCACGCCACGACGCGGTGAAGGCGCTGCTCCAGAAGACCAACCTCTGGGAGCACCGGGACCGCCGGCTCGGCGGCTTCTCTGGCGGCATGAAGCAGCGCTTCGGCATCGCCCAGGCGCTGCTCGGCAACCCGAAGCTCCTCATCGTCGACGAGCCCACCGCCGGCCTCGACCCCGCCGAGCGCTTCCGCTTCCACAACCTGCTCGCCGAAATCAGCACCGACGTCGTGGTGCTGCTGTCCACGCACATCGTCTCGGACGTCGCGGACCTCTGCCAGAACATGGCCATCCTCGCGCAGGGCAACGTCGTCCTCAGCGGGCACCCGCTCAAGCTCGTGGACGCGCTCCAGCAGCGCGTGTGGAAGCGCTTCATCTCCCAGCAGGAGGAGCTGGACGCGCTGATGAAGGAACTGGAGGTCATCGCCGTGCGCCGCGTGGCCGGGCAGCGGCTCGTCCACGTCTACGCGGAGACCCAGCCGCCGGGCTTCGAGCCCGCGAATCCCGACCTGGAGGACGTCTACTTCCACGCCCTGTCGCGGGCCCAGAAGCAGTCCTGAGAGGGCACACCATGTTCTCTGCCCTCGTGTTCTTCGAGCTGCGTCGCCGGGTGAAGATGATCTCCACCTGGGTCTACGCCGTGGTGCTGGCCGGTGCCGGCCTGCTGATGGCGATGGCCACTGGAGGCGTGTTCAAGAGCGTCTCGGCGAGCTCCGGCTCCGAGCGCGTCTTCGCCAACAGCCCCCACAGCCTCTTCGGCCAGCTCACCTCGCTCGCCTTCTTCGGCCTGCTCATGGTGGCCGCCATCTTCGGCCAGGCCGCGTACCAGGACTTCGGTCACGGCACGTGGATGCTCATCTTCACGAAGAACGTGAAGAAGGCCCCGTACCTGCTCGGCCGCTTCCTGGGCGCGTACCTCTTCAGCGCGGTGCTGCTGCTGTCCATCCTCCCCGGCACGGTGGTGGGCCTGCTCGTGGCGTGGCTGATGGACCCCTCGCAGCTCACCGCGCACCAGACGGTCGCGTACCTGTGGCCCTATGTCATCGGTGTGTGGCCCACGCTGTTCTTCTGTGGAGCCCTCTTCTTCACGCTGGCCGCCGTCACCCGGCGCATGGCCCCGGTGTACGTGGGCATCGTCGTCCTGGTGCTCGGCTACATCGTCATCAGCGCGGCCGTCGGGGACGTGCAGTACCAGTACCTGGGCTCGCTGCTGGACCCGTTCGGGTTCAACACCTTCGAACTGGTGACGCGGTACTGGACTCCCGCCGAGCGCAACCGCGACCTGGTGCCGCTGGCCGGTGCCATGCTCGCCAACCGCCTCATCTGGCTCGCCGTGGGCGCGGCGCTGCTCGGGCTCGCGGTGGCCCGCTTCCGAACCACCGTGGAGGAGCACAGCGGCCGGGGCGCGACTCGCGAGGCGGCCTCTCCTGCGCCCGTCGCCCTGCCCTCCGTTGCCGCCGCGCCGACGACGGGAAGCTGGCTGCGCACGGCGGCGTCCTCCGCGTGGCTCGCCTTCCGCGACGTCCTCCGCTCGCCCGTGTACTGGTCCTTCGTGGTGGCCGGGCTCTCCTTCGTCACGCTCGGCATCCTCTTCTCGAATCAGATCTTCGGCACGCCCACGTACCCGGTGACGTGGCAGGTGCTGGAGCTCGCGATGGGCACCTTCCGCCCCTTCGTCCTCATCACCATCACCTTCTACGCCGGCGAGCTGGTGTGGAAGGAGCGTGACGCGGAGCTCGGGGACATCGTGGACGCCACGCGCGTCCCGACGTGGGTCGTCTACTCCGGCAAGCTGGGCGCACTGCTGCTCGTCGCGCTCTCGCTCAAGGGCGTCGTCGCCGTGGCCGCGCTCGTGTCCCAGGTGGGCCGGGGCTTCTTCGACATCGAGTGGAACCTCTACTTCACCCAGCTCATCCTCCTGGACTACCTGCGGGACGTGCTGCTGTGCGTGCTCGCGTTCTTCGCGCAGGTGCTCATCCACCAGAAGTACCTCGCGTACCTGGTGATGGTGCTCTACTTCGCGGCCCAGGCCGGGCTGGGGCTGCTGGGCGTGGAGGACGCCCTCGTCCGCTATGCCTCCGAGCCCTCGGTGCAGTACTCGGACATGAACCGCTACGCGAACCTGCTCCCGGTCATCTTCTGGTACCGGCTGTACTGGTATGCGCTGGCGGTGCTCCTCGTCGCGACGGGTTACCTGCTCACCGTGCGCGGACGTGAGACGCGCTGGCGGGAGCGCCGGACCGCCGCGAAGGCCCGCCGCTCCACGGGCTGGACGCTGACCGCCGCGCTGTCGCTGCTCGTGTTCCTCGGGGCCGGAGCGTTCATCTTCTACAACACGCACGTCCTCAACCCGTACGTCACGGCGAAGGACCGGGAGCGCCAGACGGCCCGGTACGAGAAGGACTACAAGTCCTACGCGGACCTGCCCCACCCGCGCATCATCGCAGCGGACGTCACCTTCCACATCCATCCGGAGGAGCTGCGGCTGGAGTCGCTCGGCACCTACCGCGTCCGCAACAAGACGCAGGCGCCCATCCAGAAGGTGCTCATCAGCCTCCCGCAGGATGCACGGGTGCGCAGGCTGTCCATCGCCGGGGCGGACACGCCCGCCTCCCACGACACCGAGCTGGGACTGTTCGTCTTCGAGCTGCCCACGCCGCTGGCCCCGGGCGCCGAGGCCGACCTCGCCTTCGACCTGGAGTTCGGCACGCGCGGCTTCGAGCACGGGGCGCAGCCCACGAACATTGCTGGCAACGGCACCTTCTTCAACAACGGCAACCTGCCGGTGCTCGGCTACCAGAAGGACTCGGAGCTGGTGGAGGACGGGGACCGCAAGGAGTACGGCCTCGCGCCGAAGGAGCGCCTGCCCGACCGCGATGACCCGAAGGCTCTCGAGGACAACTACATCCGGCAGGACTCGGACTTCATCTCCTTCACGGCCACGGTGAGCACGTCGCCGGACCAGATTGCCGTGGCACCGGGCTACCTGGAGAAGGAGTGGACGGAGAACGGCCGCCGCTTCTTCCGCTACAAGATGGACCAGCCCATCCTCAACTTCTTCTCCGTGCTGTCCGCGCGCTACGCCGTCACGCGCGACACGTGGCGCGACGTGAAGCTGGAGATCTACCACCACCCCACGCACACCTACGCGTTGGAGCGGATGATGCGCGGCATGAAGGACGCGCTGGAGTACTGCAGCGAGAGCTTCGGGCCGTACCAGCACCGGCAGGCGCGCATCCTCGAGTTCCCCCGCTACGCGACGTTCGCCCAGGCCTTCCCCAACACGATTCCCTACTCGGAGGGCATCGGCTTCATCGCCCGCGTGCGCGAGGGGAACGCCGACGACGTGGACTACCCGTACTACGTCACCGCGCACGAGATTGCCCACCAATGGTGGGCGCACCAGGTGGTCGGCGGGCGCGCGCAGGGCGCCACGATGACGTCGGAGACGATGGCGCAGTACTCGGCGCTGATGGTGATGAAGCACCGCTACGGGCCGGAGAAGATGAAGCGCTTCCTCAAGTTCGAGCTGGACCGCTACCTCATGGGCCGCGCCATGGAGCGCAAGAAGGAGGTGCCCCTGTCGCGCGTGGAGAACCAGGCGTACATCCACTACAACAAGGGCAGCCTCGTCATGTACGCGCTGCAGGACTTCATCGGCGAGGAGCGCGTCAACCGCGCGCTGAAGCGCTACGTGGAGAAGGTGCGCTTCCGGGGCCCGCCGTACACGGGCTCCACCGAGCTGCTCGGCTTCCTCCGCGAGGAGACGCCTCCGGAGTACCAGTACCTCCTCGAGGACCTCTTCGACACCATCACCCTCTACGACAACCGCACCGTGTCAGCGACGACGCGGAAGAATGACAAGGGCACGTGGGACGTCACCCTCAAGGTGATGGCGAAGAAGTACCGGAGCGACGACAAGGGCACCCAGACGGAATTGGACTTCAACGACTGGATGGACGTCGGCGCGCTCGACGAGAAGGGCGAGGCCGTCTTCCTGGAGAAGCGCAAGGTGCCCAAGGGCGAGTCGGAGATTCAGTTCACCGTCCCGGTGAAGCCCGCGCAGGTGGGCGTGGATCCGCTCAACGTGCTCATCGACCGCACGTCCAGCGACAACGTGACGGAGCCCACCGACGGAGAGCCGGTGGCGATGGGGGCACAGCCCGCGCGCTGAGCCGCGAGTCCTCCCGGCGGTGACCGCCGCCGGGAGCCGTCACCAGCGGATGCGCAGGTCGAAGCCGTCCGTGCCCTCGTACCGCTCCACCTCCACGCGAGGCTCGGGGGCGCCGGCCTGCCGCAGGGCGCCCTCGCACGTGCCCGCGGCGGCGTCCGCCGGGAAGGGGTAGCCGCGGAACTGGACGCGCCAGTCCGCGGGCGCCAGCTGCTGCCCTTGGATGTCCACCGGGGAGAGCACCGAGCTGAAGCTCAGCGCCACGCGCTTCATGGCGCGCTCGGGGCCGGCCACCTTCAGGGCCATGCCCACGACGCGGCCCACGAGCGTCTCGAAGTACATGCGCACCAATTCGCGCCCCAGTTCCCGCTGCGCGGCCTTGCGCTCCCTGCCCGGATACAGGTGGCGCAGCACCGCTTCCTGGCACCCGAGGTACACGGCGGCCGGATACGTGGCGCGCGGCTTGTCCACGTCGTAGCCCGCGGCCATGAAGTCGGCGCGGAGCTTCGCATCGGGCTTCGTGAAGCGGACGAGGGACTCGAACAACGTGGATTGGACGGTGACCTCGGTCGGCATGCGGAGGACACGCTAACCTGCTTCAGGAAAGTCCGGTACGGCTCGGGCTCGGCCTTCCTCCCCCTCCTGGGCCCGGCGTGGCAGCGGAGTCCGCGTCGCGTCCCTTGAGCCGGCGCCGATACGCGCCGGGCGTCTCTCCGACATGGCGCTTGAAGGCCTTCACGAAGGCGCTGTCGGTCTCGTAGCCCACCGCCTGGGCAATCTCGCTCGCCGACAGGTTCCCCGCCGTCATCAGCCGCGTGGCCTTGTGCATGCGCCAGCGCGTCAGGTACGTCAGCGGCCCCTCGCCCACGATGGACTTGAAGCGCGCGGCGAACACCGAGCGCGACATGCCGGCGGCGCGGGCGAGCCCCTCTACCGTCCATGGCGCCTCGGGACGCTCGTGCAGGCGCTGGAGCGCGGTGCTGAGCCTCGGGTCGGTGAGCGCCCGGAGCCAACCTCCCTGCTCGGGGGGAAGGGAGGCCACGTGCGTCCGCAGGGCCTGGACCAGGAGCACGTCGCCCAGCCGGCTCGCCACCGTCTCATAGCCGGGTTGCTCGGCCTCCATCTCCGAGGCCACGAACTGCATGGTGGACTCCAGCCACCGCGTGGCGATGCCGCCATCCCCCTTCACATGGAGGAACGGCGGCAGGCTCGCGACGAGCGGGCTCAGCGAGGTTCCATCGAAGATGAAGCGGCCGCAGATGAGCGTCGTGGGCGCGCCCCCTCCACCGTAGCGGACGACGCCTCCGCAGCGTCCGCCCCGGTTCGCGTAGACCTCGCTGACCGGGACGGGGCGCGTCTTCGCGCTGTCCTTGAGGACGTAGGACACCCCACCGAGGATGAAGACGAAGTCGCCGCTCGCGAGCACGTGGCGCGTGCCCTCGATTTCCAGCACGCAGCTCCCACGGGAGACCACGTAGAAGAGGCATACGTCTCGCGCATCGACGCGCATGCCCCAGGGCGCCGTCACCTCCAGCCGGCCGTTGACCATGCTCCGCATGTGAACGCCGTGCAGCGTGTCGGCGAGGACGTCCATGGCACCTCCGTCAGGACGAATGGACCATGAAGACGGACGTGTGACCAGTGCCCGTCCGGATTCACGGGACTACCTTCCGTCGCGAGCCGCTCCTCCCGATGCGCGGCTCCACCCTGGAGACAGACATGAAGGCGATGCGATTGCTGCGTTTCGGTGGTCCCGAGGAGCTTCTGCTCGAGGAGCTGGAGACACCCGCTCCGGGCGAGGGCGAGGTGCTCATCCAGGTTCACGCCGCTGGCCTGAACTACGCGGAGCTGTTGCAGCGCGCGGGCCGCGTACCGGGAGCGCCCAACCCGCCATTCACCCCGGGCTACGAGGCCGCGGGCATCATCAGCGCCGTCGGCAGCGGGGTGTCACGGCTCCAGAAGGGCACCCGTGTCGTGGCGATGCTGCCGGCGCAGGGCGCCTTCGCGGAGCTGGCCGTCGCACCGGCCCCGCTCGTCACCCCGATTCCAGACGACCTTCCCTTCGAGAAGGCCGTGGCCCTGCTGAGCCAGGCGCCCGCCGCACTGGCGGGGCTCCGGGTCGCGGCCCGTCTGCGGGAAGGTGAGACGGTGTTCATCCCCGCGGCGGCGGGCGGCGTGGGCTCCTTCATGGTGCAGCTCGCGAAGCAGCTCGGCGCGGGACGTGTCATCGCCGGAGCCAGCAGCGAGGAGAAGCGCGCGCTCGCCCGGCGGCTGGGCGCGGACGTCACCGTCGACTCCACGCGCGCGGACTGGCCCGAGCGCGTCCGGGATGCCACGGAGGGACGCGGCGCCGACGTGGTCTTCGAGCGGGACGGGGGCGAGGCCTTCGCACGGAGCCTCCGCGCGCTGGCGCCGCGAGGAAGGATGGTCGTCTTCGGCGCCGACAGCATGTTCAGCACCTCCGTGAGCAGCGAGCAGTTCACCCAGTTGCTCTTCCAGAACCAGTCGCTCGTCGGCTTCGCGCTGCCGGCGCTGCCACCGGAGGTCCAGGGCGAGACGCTCCGCGACGTCTTCGCGCTCGTGGCGAGCGGGAAGCTGGAGGTCGTCGTCGGACAGACCTTCGCGCTGCGCGAGCTGGCCGACGCCCACCGCGCGCTGGCTCAGCGGAAGACCTCGGGAAAGGTGGTCATCCTGCCAAACGCCCCCGCTCGTGCAGCGACGTGACGTGAGGGGTGGAGCAGCGCCACTTTCTTGCCACTCCACTCCATGGAACTACCCTCGCCCCCACTCCGCGAACGACTCGCGGAAGGGGGGCGTTCACTTCATGTCGCTGCGTTCCGGCATCCGCGGGTTGCTGCCCACCTTGCTTCTGCTCGGCGCCATGAGCGTCGGCTGTCCGCCGAAACCACCGCCACCTCTTCCTCTTCCCGAGCCTACCCCCCGGCCCGAGCCCATCCCCGTGGAGCCTCCGGCGCTGAAGTGCGCCGACAGCACGCTCACCACCGAGGACGGGAAGTGCCTGCTGTACACCTGCGCGCCACTGGTGCGGCGGCCGCTCTCCGCGCGGCTGGAAGGGCAGCCCGGCCTCCGACTCCCGGGCTCCACCCAGCCCGTCGTCGCCCGGCTGAACGGCCGGCTGAAGCTGCAGATCGAGCAGCCCCTCGAGGAGCTCACCTTCACCCGCGGCACGGCCGACGCCGGCTATCACGGCGCTCCCGTCGAGCCCCTGCCGGACGAAGCCTACGCCGCGCGGGACACCACCCTCTGGCGCATCCGCCCCCAGCCGGGCACGACGCTGAAGCTGGCCCTGCCTGACGGGAGCACGCGCGCGCTCACCTGGTCCGACTGCGTCACCGAGTCCAACCCCTTCCCGCCCACGGAGTTTCCCTCGTGCGCGCAGGGCGACTACGACGGCCGCACGGGCCGGTTCTCCACGGCCTTCATCGCCACATTCGCCGGCACGGGTCCGGGCGCCGGAGAGCGGCGGGAGGTGCCGGTGCAGCTGAGTGGCAACCTGCTCGAGCGCACCGTCTGCTTCGAGGGCCCCCTCTCCTTCTGCGGCAAGCTGGCGGACCTGGAGGGCGAGCCACCGCGGGGCCCGGCCTCTCCGGAGCGCGAGTGCGAGGAGAAGCCCGTCCCACCGGGCCGGCCCATCTCCCGCGTGCCCACGCAGCCGCGCGAGCTTGACGGCGGCACCTGGCCCGGCACGGAGGTGCGCGACAGCGGCACCGACGATGCCGGCCTGCCCGAGGAAGAGGACCCCGTCATCATCATCGAGGAGGACGTGGACGGCGGCTTCGCCTGCCACACGGCTCCGGGGGATGTGAACTCCGGCCGCATCGTGAACCCGTGGGGAGGTGGACGATGAATCACGCACGCGTAATGACCGCCGTGGCCTGCGGGCTCCTGGCGGTGGGGGCCCTGGCCTTCGAGACCGAGCCCCACCGAGCCATCCACCGGCAGGGCAACGTGGCTCCCGGTCTGTGGGGCAACGACGAGAACGACGCGCTGGACGACTACAACTACTGGGTCGACAACGGCTGCGGCAAAGGGTTCGCGCCGTGGTGCCCCGCCGAGTGGCACGCCGACGACGACACCGTCGTCCTGCGCACCGGAGGCGCCACCGGGCTGAACGCACGGCAGCTCATGGACCGGGCCTGGAGCAACTCCGTCATCGCCAGCCCGAGCGACAAGCGCATCCGCGTGAAGGCCGCCATCGACGACCTGTGGGCCAAGGTCGTCGTGGAGAAAAACAACCACTGCCAGCCGACGAAGGCCGGTTGTCTGAAGCGCAAGTACCTGGACAAGCTGGACGAGCAGGTGCGTGAGTCCGTGGGCGTCCGCTCACACACCACCCACGACTTCTACTCGCACTCCACCTACGTGGAGGCCAGCAACTGCGCCGCACCGACGGCCTACACCCGCAACCCCAGCACCGCCTTCCCCGCGGGCGCCGCCCGGTTCGCCAACGCGCCCCAGAAGGACACCGTGCTGCGCTCGGGCTGGTGGGTGTCGGAGTTCGAGACCGTCCACCGCTGGAGTTCGGGGAAACCCAAGCCGGGCGTCTACAACACGTTCACCGCCGAGGGACAGGGAGGCGCGGTGGCGGGAGGTGCCCCGCCCTTCACCGTCACCGTCCCCGGGCTCCACGGGGGCGCGCCCATCTACCTCCACGACGGGGTGACCGCGGGCCTGCCGGCGGGCGCCGCGCAGATTCACGGGCTCAACAAGGACAAGGACTGGGCCTGCGCCTATCCCTGTGCCGGCGGCGGCTTCTGCACCGGCGCGGCCAATGCCAACCACATCGCGGCGCGCGCCGCGGCCATCGACACCCAGGCCGAGGAGAACCGGCGGCTGTGCAACACCATCAAGGACGTGGTGCTGACCGGCGGCGGCAACGCCGCGGATGTGATGGCGGTCTGGTTCTACGTCACCGGCACCGAGCGCTGCGGTTGCAAGCCCCTGGTGGCGAGCCACGTCTACTGGTCGAAGTAGCTGCGAGTCCAGCCGTGCGACGACTTCTCCCGTATCACGGTCGCTGACGAGCGCCGCGGCTCGCGTCCGCCGCGGCGGCGCCATGATTCACGGGGCAACCCTTCGGGAAGGTGCCGAGCTGCTCGACGTCGTAGCCGTTCGGGTAGCTGCGGATGTTGGGCCGGCCGCGGCCGAAGAGCGGCTCGCTTCGAGGTGACAGCGCGTAGCGCACGAACTTCCCCCGGGCCTTGAGCGCCAGGCGGAACACCTTCCGGCTGAGGGCGGAGGGGCGTGCATAGTGGAACGCGTCGAGCAACCCATCGTCCATGAGCGTCCGGGCGAACAGGTTCACCAGGCGCTTCGGCGCGAGGTGGGTCGGCGAAAACGTCGCGAGCAGCTCGAGGGTGGCGTCGGCGACGGCCCTGCTGCGCGCGTCGAAGGCGAAGTGCCTTGCCTCATAGCCATCCATCAGCGCGGTGAACGCGTCGAACGTCTCCGGGACGTCCTGGATGCCCATGTGGCGACCGACGGCGCGGTAGTAGTGCGTCCACGCCTCCACCTCGTGCGGGGTGAACGGCCGCCAGCCGAACTCCGCGAGCCAGCGCACGGGCGTCACCACGAAGGTGGAGAGCACGTAGCGCATGTCGTCATTGGAGATGTCGTAGGCGCCGTGCATCTGGTTCATGCGCCGGAAGGCATTCCTGCCGGCCTGGCTGGCCATGCCGTGCTCGAGAATCGCATCGAGGATGAGCACCGTGTCGTCGTAGCGCTTCTGGGTGCGCTGATTGAACTCTCCCGTCTCGTGCAGCAGCACTCCGATGCTCGGCACCGCGTAGGTGCGGAACAGCGCGAAGCTGAGCGCCTGCTCGATGTCCCAGGGGAACTCCTGGGTGGAGAGGATGCGGACAATCTCCTCGTACTGCGTCTGCGCGTCGAGACGGTCGGTGTGGTCGCGAAGTGCGTAGCGGTTCATCCGGATTCCCCCAGCGAAGGCGGCCCGGGAGTCTAACCCGGGTAGAGACTGACCTGCCGCCCCTTGCGTCATTCCTGAACATTGCCACGACCCGCTTCCGCGCCCGCCTCCGTATGGAGGAGTGCGTCCGCGAAGCAATGACGCCGGGGCCGTGCCGGCGCAGGAGCAGGGTCGCACGCCTGAAGTGTGCCCCCGTGGGCGACAACCACGAGACGCTACAAGACAGGAGCAGTCCTCGATGCATGGGTCTGTAAAGAGGGAACTCACGGGAGGCGTGTGCCCAGCGGCAGCGCCCCCGCGCACACGGTCTGCGCGCGTGAGGGGATGGGTCTTCCTGGTGGCGGCGCTCGCCGCCTGGGGATGCGGTGACGCTGGCCCGCGAGAGGAACCCGCACCCGAGCCGGTCGCACCGGTCACCGCGTCGAAGGAACTGGTGTGCCCCGCCGAGGAGGTCACGAGCGGTGAGTACGCCTGCGCCGGCCCCTTCACGTACAGCCTGGAGTGTTACTCGCGGAAGGAGTCCCCGGCCTGCGGCGTGGACACGGCCTCGCGTGAGTGCACCACGTACCAGAGCTGCCAGCATCCGGACTTCGGCAAGACGCGTGGCACGTACTCACAGGTGGCCTTCATCGGCTGGAACGGCTCCACCTGCGACGCCCTCGCGCAGCACCACCTCGCGACCCTGTCCACCGCCGACCGCGCGGGCGTGACGTACACGTACATCCTGGATGGCCAGCCGCCTGGCGACTCCAGCCTCAGGGCCCGCTCGGGGGTGGGCTTCTCCGGCGGAGGCACCAGCTCCACGGAGGGCGGCACGTGCTACATCACCTATGCCAACTACCCGCTGGTCGCCACGGGCACCGGCCCGCAGTGCGGCACCACCACGACGGCCTGCGCACCTGCCTGCGTGAACTACCAGCTGTGCCGCCACCCCGACTTCGGCACCGGCGTCACCTCCACGCACCTCCTCCAGCGCACCGCCACCAACAGCTCCGGCGAGACCTGTGACAGCCTCGCTCAGCAGTACATCGCGGGGCTGCCCACGTACCAGCGCACGGGCGCCACCTATTTCTTCACGTCGAGCCGGGACCCGAACACGGCGGCCCTGGTCTGCGACCTCAGCGTGGTCACACCCGACTACCGCATGGGCAGCGGCCCCCAGTGCGGCACGATGGTCGGCCCCTGCTCGTCCGCGAGCGTGTCGCAGGCGTACCGGGCGTGCCGGCACGACAGCCACGGCCTCGCTCCGGACAGCGACTGTGGCGCGGGCTTCCTGGACGGCACGCAGGCCCCCGCGGACGCCACGCCCGAGCAGGTGGCGACGCAGGCGCAGGCGCAGTGGACGGCTTCGGGGAGCGTGGGAGCGCTCGTGTACGACGCGCCCATCACCTGCCCGGACTGCCGGCCCCCGTACGGCGTGACGCGGCAGGCGCTCAACCGCCATGTGTATGCCACCGCGGCCTCGTACCAGGCGGACGCCCGGCTGCACATCCTCGCGGGCACCGCGTACTACCTCGCGAAGGCCAACCCGGGCCTCACCCAGGCGGCGCTCACCTCCGGCCTCCAGGCCGTGGACACCGCGCTCGGCCCCGTGGACCCCGATGCCGAAGAGGTCCCCGGCCTGCAGGCGCGGCGCATCATCCAGTTGCTGAGCAAGGCTGAGAAGAACGTCCTCTCCGGCTCGGCGCACCACCTGGCGCTGAAGGCGTACGCGCGGGCCTTCCTGGACAGCCTCCGGGGCAGCGACCCCTCAGACACCGCGCGCCTGCTCCGGGCCGCTCCGCCGCAGGTGGACCGGTATGCGTTGGCCGACGCCTTCGCCACCCAGACGTGGGGACAGCTCTTCGACCTCGCGCAAGGCAACACCGCGCTGGCCGCGGCCGTGAATGACGGGGCGCCCATTGGCACCCGGATGGGCGGCCTGCGCACCACGAGCAGCGCCCAGGGCATCCTGGCGCTCTTCCCCATGGAGCCGCTCAAGTCGTTCGTGCTCGCACACCTCATGCCGGACGGCAGCCTCGCAGTCACCTCGAATGACGCCCACGCGCTCGTGTCCACGGCCGCCACCGCGGGCTACGAGATGGCGCGGCAGTATGCGAACGTCCTCTACGCCGTCAATACGGCGGAGCAGGAGTACCGGGACAGCCTGGCGCTGAAGCCGGCGGGCACCGCCACCACTGCGGCCCTGGCGGGACTGACTGACGCGACCGACGGCGGTACTGACGGTGGCACCGACGGAGGCACGGCGTCCTCGCCGGAGCGGGAGGCCCTCGCCGCCGCCGTCGCGCAGGCGAAGGCGAAGCAGGCGGAGCTGAAGGACACCCTCGACGGCGTCAGCCAGGGCGTCAACGGCGCGCTCTCGCTCACCTCGATGATCTTCGCGCAGAGCAATCCCGGGTTCTCGAAGGACGTGGACAAATTCGCCCGCGCCCTGGACACGACGATGAAGGCGGTCGCCGGCTACACCGAGAGCTCCGTCAAGGTGGCCGGCAGGCTGGCGAGCTTCCTGGACATTGGCGCGGAGAATATCCAGTCGCTCAGCGCACTCATCTTCACCGGGCAGGTCGTAGGCGCGGTGTTCCAGCTCTTCTCCCTGTTGAACAGCAACCCCGCGGAGCCGCCCATCGAGCAGACCATCCTCTCCGAGGTGATCAAGATCAGGAACCTCATCGTCGACCTGCGCACGCAGTTGGGCGGCCGTTTCGACCGCGTCGACCGGAAGCTCAACCAGCTCCAGACGGCGATGCTCAACCGGTTCGACCAGGTGGACTGGGAGATGGGCGTGCTGCAGCAGGACATGAACGACGTCCAGAGCTCGCTGCTCAACCTCCACTCGGAGCTGAACCGTGTGGACCAGAGCATGTACGCGTACCTCTCCGACTCCGTCCGCATGGATTTCCAGCACGCGGTCTCGGAGTACATCGGCTACGAGGCACGCTATGGCATTCCCCTGAAGTACGACGAGCAGTTCACGGATGCCGAGACCACCTTCTATGACTGGGCGTATTACCACGCCGTGAACCTGACCCCTCTTTCCGGAGTCGACGGCCGGGGGAGCAATGCCAGCATCAACCCGGTGGAGGAACTGGCGGGCCGCCCGCTGTCGTACAACATCAACTACCTGCGCGAGTATCCCCGCCAGTTCCAATTGGCCAAGCTGTCCGATGTCCGGCTGCCCAGCCCCATGGATTGGGCGGCCGGCGCCGAGGCCTACGCCAGGCTCTTCGAGGAGAACCCGCAGCACGGGGCCAGGATGAACTACACGGGGCACGAGGACATCATCTCGATTGGCGCGGCGCTCAACACGGGGCTGCTGGAAATCAAACCGGCGCTGTTCGCCAGGCTGCGCGGGCGCTACCTCGACCAGTGGACCGAGCTGAAGGCGCGCATCGTGGAAGCCCAGCATGCCTGGGAGAACGACGTAGCCCACGGGCTCTACGGCGTGGACATGTTCGGCTCCCTGGAGGACAAGGACCCGGCACGCCATGCCCTGAAGCTGGAAGGTGACGCCACCGGCCTGCCCGTGTCCCGCTGCAACGAGGACGGCACCGCGGGCACCAGGCCGCTGGTGAATCCGACGCAGTGGGACCTCAGCGCATTGCGCCCGCTGCTCGTCGCGAAGAACCTCGGCGTCGACGGCGCCAGCCTGGACCTCTGCTCGGAGGGGCACTGGCACGAGTACAGCCGGAAGCAGGTGCCCGACCGGCCGTTCTATTACACGCTCAGGTTCTATCTCGAGATCGACCTGTACGTCCGGTACAGCTACGTGGACCCCGCCACGAACACGAAGAAGACAGAGAAGGTGCTCGCGTTCACCTACATGCCGGAGCTCGAGTACGACATCGACGCCCAGGAGTGGGGCGTGTTCCCCGAACTCACGTCGTCCCGCGTGCTCCATTCGACCGAGCTCTCGTCGTTCAACGCGGACGCGGCGCTGAACCCGGACGGCCGCGCGCAGTTCGAACTGCACAACGCCTCCCTCTCGATGACTCCCACCGTCACTTTGCTCGCGCCGGACTTCCGCGCCACGGTGAAGGCGCGGCTGGTGGAGCGGCTGAAGCAGGTGGAGCACAAGGCCTTCTACGCTTCCGTGGTGGACAAGATGGGCCAGGCGGGTAATCCGCTGCAGGCCCAGGCAGAGCTGCTGACGGGCGCGAAGCTGGTGTGGGAGTCGTACGTGGCCCTGCGGCTGCCAATCTCGGTGGAGCTCGACGAGGAACTGCACGCGCTGCTGTACGGCGACGATGCGGTGCTGTCGGGGCGTGACCTCACGGGCGAGGGCTCGCCGAACAACGTGCGGAATCTGTACCAGTTGTTCAGCTCCACCACGGCGGCTCCTCCCTCGGGCAACCTGCTCACGGACCTGGACGTGGCGGTGGCTCACCGTGCGGGCCGGCTCCAGGCCTTCATCGACGCCGCGTTCCTGCGCGAGCCCGAGGTCGGCGCCTGGACGGAGGCGACCCTGCTGCGCCTCCGGCTGAGCATGCCCCAATGATGTGACTCGGCCACATGCGCGCCGGCCCACGAGGCGGCGCGCATGTGCATCAGGCAGCCCACCATCCTCAACGTGGACGTCGGCTACGAGCTGACCCCCGCCCCCTGACCCGGGCGGGCTGAGACCGGCCGGGTGCCGGGCCCCGGCTTCCGGGCCCGGCACCCGGCCACCTTTTCTCGGGGTCCCAGTGCACTTCACCCAGGGTAGAGTGCGCTGGGAGGAAACGAACTTGGGCCATGCATTTCTGAGGTCGCTTGGTGCGGCGTGTCTGGCGTTTGTCTTCACCGCGTGCAGCTCCACCGAAGATCAGGCGGAGACCGGGGACTCGCTGACGCGCGCGAGTAAGAAGGACGGCGCGGACATCCAGCAGGCGCTGAGCGCGATGAGCGGGGTCTCCGTCCTGTCCAGTCAGCGGGATGGGACTCCTGACTTCATCAAGGGCACCCTGGGCATGGCCGAGGGGTCGGCGCGGGGACTGTCGGCGGCGGACGCGAAGGCCACCGTTCAGGCCGCGCTGGGGAGCATTGCTCCGGTCTACGGCCTCCGCGCGGAGGATCTGCACTTCAGGCGGATGTCCGTGGATGAGAACGGGCACCAGCACCTGCGCTTCAGCCAGTGGAAGGAGGGGCTGCCCGTCGTCGACGGTGAGCTCATCCTTCACGTGGACCGGGCGGGTGTCGTCTACGCAGCCAACGGCTCCGCGCGTGACACCCGGAACCCGGGCCTCGCGCGCGTCCCGCCGCGGCTCTCCGCGGAGGCCGCTGCCAGGGTCGCGCTCGACGCGACTGCCGCGCCCACCCGGGATGCCAAAACCGAGCGACTGGTGTACGTGCGCGACGCCGACGACCAGCTCATCCTGGCTCACGAGGTGCGGGTAACAGGCCTGATGGCCGCTGGCACCCCCCTGAATGATCGGGTGTACGTGAAGGCCAGTGACGGCGCGGTGGTGCGGAGGGATCCGCGGATCTTCAACGCGATGGACCGCAAGGTGTACAGCGCCAACAATGGCACCAGCCTTCCGGGCACGCTCAAGCGTTCCGAGGGCCAGGCGTCCGTCAGCGACCCCGTCGTGAACGCCGGCTATGACGTGCTGGGGACCTTCTACAGTTGCTTGCACACGCTCTTCGGCCGCGACTCCTACGATGGCGCTGGCGCGGCGCTGGTGTGCTCGACCCACTACAGCAACAACTATGTCGGCGCGTTCTGGAACGGCACCCAGATGGTGTGCGGCGATGGCGACGGCGTGAACTCCACCGCGCTGTGCAATGACCTGGATGTGGTCGCGCACGAGATTGCCCACGCGGTGACCATTGCCGAGTCCAACCTCACCTACTCGGGCGAGTCTGGCGGCCTCAACGAGAGCTTCTCGGATGCCATTGCCGCCACGTGCGAGAGCTGGACTCGAGGCTTCGTGCTGCCGGACGCGGATGTCTGGAAGATCGGCGAGGACGTCTGGACGCCCGGCACCGCGGGCGATGCGATTCGCTATATGAATGATCCGGCTTCGGATGGCGCGTCGCTCGACTACTACCCGAACTACACCTCGAACACGGACGTGCACTACAGCTCTGGCATCTCCAATCTGGCGTTCTCGCTGCTGTCCACGGGTGGCACGCACCCGCGTGGCAGGACGAGCGTGGTGGTGCCGGGCATCGGCGTCGAGAAGACGGCGCGCATCTTCTACAAGGCGAACGTCGACATCTGGACCGCCTCCACGAACTTCGCGCAGGCGAAGACGTACACGGAGCAGGCAGCCCTGCAGCTCGGCTATGACCAGGCCACCGTCGATGCCGTGAGCGCGGCGTGGCAGGCCGTGGGTGTCGGGGTGACGACCCCGCCGCCGCCCCCTACTCCGCTGACCAACGGCGTGCCGAAGACGGGGCTGGCCGGGAGCACGGGCACCGCCGCGTACTACAAGCTCACCGTTCCGCCCGGCCAGACCCAACTCATCTTCACCACCAGCGGTGGCACGGGTGACGTGGACCTCTACGTGAAGTTCGGTTCGGCGCCGACCCCGAGCAGCTATGACTGCCGGCCCTACCAGTCTGGCAACGCCGAGACGTGCAACATCACCAACCCCGCCGCGGGCGACTGGTATGTGATGTTGAATGCCTATTCCACCTACTCGGGCGTGTCGCTCACGGGCACATACAGCGGTGTCATCATCGACAGCTTTCTGTCCAACGGCTCGACCACGGCGCCATACAGCGGCGCCAAGAATGCATGGAAATGCTGGATTCTCACCGTGCCCTCGGGAAGGAGTTCCCTGGTGTTCAACCAGGTGGGGGCCTCTGGCACGACGGGGGACGCGGACCTGTATGTCCGCTTCGGCGCGGCGCCGACGACCGGTTCCTACAACTGCCGTCCCTACCTGTCGGGCAGCACCGAGACGTGCACCATCAGCAGCCCGTCCGCGGGCGGCTGGTATGCCTGCTCCTACGGCTACGCCGCCTATACGAACGTCACGATGAAGGGCACCTACTGAGGCCCCGGCGCGCACTTCCCGCCGAGCGCCGGGAAGTGCGCGTGGCGCAGGCTCTCAGGGCTCCAGAATCCAGGCCCTGATACGTCTTCTGTTCGACGCCCAACACGGGTCGTGCTAGGACGCGAAGCGGACCTGCTTCCGAGGGGGGGCGGGGAATGAATCCAGTCCCGGCCTCATCCGCTCGTCACGCGCCACTGCTCTCCACGCCCGTCATGGCCCAGGTCCTGGAACGTCGGACCACCGGCTGGGTGGTGGGCGCCATGGCCGCCGTCCATCTGGGCCTGCTGCACTTCGGCCTGCCCGCGTGGCCGTGCCCCCTCCAGAGCGCGCTGGGAGTCCCCTGCCCGGGCTGCGGACTGTCCCGGGCCATGACGGCCCTGCTTCACGGCGAGTGGCGGAGCGCGCTGACCTGGCACGCCTTCGCCCCGCTCCTGCTGGCGGCGCTGGTGCTCATCACCGGGATGGCGTTCCTCCCGGAAGCGGCCCGGCGCCGGGGCATCGACGCGGTCGCCCGCTTCGAGCGGCGCACCCGGGTGACGGCCCTGCTGCTGGTGGCCCTGATGGCCTACTGGCTCGTCCGACTGCTCGTCTTTCGCGGCACCTTCATCGACTCAACCCTCAGCTGAACCCCACCACACCACCCTAGGAGACACACACAATGGGAATGATCCTCGGTCTGCTCGGCGCGCTCTGCGGCATTGGCAACCTGATCTGCTTCATCATGGTCCTCATCAAGCTGTTCCAGGCCAAGGGCCCGCTGCACGGCATCCTGGGCATCATCTGTGGCATCTACACCTTCATCTGGGGCTGGATGAACGTGGAGCAGAACCAGAACAAGAACATCATGCTCGGGTGGACGGGCACCATCGTGGCCGGCATCGTGTTCAACATCCTCGGCAGCATGATGTCGGGCTCGTAGTCGTCGCGAGCCGGTACCCGGTTGCACCGGGACGGGCCTCTCGGGCCCGTCCCGCGCTCAGCACATCGAGGCCATCATGGGCCAGATGCGCAGCAGGCCGTTCTCGTCGGTGATGCGCAGCCAGCCCAGTGGCACCAGGGGCTGTCCCAGTCCACCATGGCGCCGACCTGGATGAAGTTCCCCTTCGTGCGGATGATTCGCAGTCGCGCGGCTCGGGGACTGCTGACGCGCTACCGGCTCGCGGCCTCCACGTCGGGCGAGATGCGCACGAGCCGGATGCCCTGGGGTGCGCGCAGCAGCGTGTCCCACCAGCACTGTCCCTGGTAGCGGTAGCGGACCTGCACGCCCAGCACCTGACCTCGCTGGAGTGCGTCCACCGCGTCCTCCAGGGAGTGGCGCTGGGTGGAGGCCATGGCGCTGGAGCCGCCCTTGAGCAGGACCTCGTCCACCACGGCGAGCCCCTGGATGTCGCTGACGAGGCGGGCCAGCGTCGCGGCATCGAGGACGGTGTCCTGGAGGGCCGGGAGTGCTTGCGTGTCCAGCGGGGTGCTCATGGGGTGACTCCAGGGGTTCCGGCGGGGAGCAGCTCGAAGGCGTTGATGGGGGCCGGGCAGGCGCGCACGCAGGTGCCACAGCCGTCGCAGTTCGCCGCCACGACTCGCGGCCTGCCCGCCTCGACGACGATGGCGCCCTCGACGGGGCAGCGCTCCACGCACGTCGTGCAGAAGGAGCCCTGCCAGGCGAGGCAGTGCTGCGTCCGCACGCGCACCGTGGCGGCCAGCCGCGGCGAGAACACGGGAATCCTGCCATCGACGGTGGCCTCGCCAGTGCGGGCACGGCCCGCGTAGAAGGCCTCGAGTGAGAAGGCAGGAGGCTCCGGGGCCGCGGGAGCGACGGGAGCGTGCGCGTCAGCGGCAGGCGACACGTGCTCGCGCGGTCTCCGGAAGAGGCCCAGCAGCGCACGGCGGCTGAGTCCGGACTGCGCGCTCATGGCGACTCCTTCATCATCACCCCCGGCGGAGGCGCGGAGTCCAGCAGGCCGGGCGGCGGCTCGCGTCCATCCAGCACCGCCGAGGACGCATGGCACTGGACGCAGCTCTGCCGCTCCGGATGGGACGTGCGCAGCCCCGGCCTTCCCGTGGGGCCATGACAGGAAACGCACTCCGAGCGCATCTGCTGTGAGTGCGGCATCGTCGGCGGCGCCCCTGGCCACGCCCGCGCGCCGCCCCCGGACGAGGCCCTCCCGACGAAACGGTTGCCCGGCATGTCCGGGTACGGCGCCAGCGGCTTCGGCGCCACCTCCACCACGTGACACTGATTGCAACTCTGATACGGCGGGTGGCTGATACGGGGCGCGATTCGCTCCCCCAGCTTCATGCCCTCGCCGTGGCAGGACAGGCATCCGGGAGTCCCTGCCTGATCCACCTCGTGCGGAATCGTGGGCGGCGCCCCGTCGTAGGCGCGGTGGGCCCTGCGTGCCTCCACGGCCCGGGCGCGCTGCTCCACCGTGGCCACCGCCGTGGGCCTCAGCGGGTCCAGGCCCTGCTGCAGCACCTCGATGGCGCCCTCATACATCCGCGCGTTGTCCCCGCGGCGGGCCTCGCGGAGCTCGCGGTAGCTCGGCGCGCGCTCGGACGTGGCGGGCGCACCCGCGCTCCGGGCCCCGGTGACAGGCTCCGGACGCTCCGGCTCGGAGCGCGTGCCCGCGACATAGCCCGTGAAGGCCAGCGCCACGGCGACGCCGGCGGCCACGTGGAGCCAGCGCGCGGGCAGGCCCGGGCCGCCCCCCTGGGGAGCGCCGCTCATCCGCGGGCCCCCTTCCCTCCGCGCCTGCGCACGCGGGCCGCGCACTTCTTGTAGTCGGGCTGCTTGGAGAACGGGTCATGCGCGTCGAGCGTCAGCTCGTTGATGAGCAGCCGCTCGTCGAAGAACGGCACGAAGAGCGAGCCCTCCGGAGGCTCGCCACGCCCGCCCAGCCACACCGGCAAATCCAGGCGGCCCCGGCGCGTCTCCACCGTGACGACGTCGCCGTTGCCCACGCCCAGGCGCCGCGCGTCCGCGCGGTTCATCTCCACGTACGCGCTCGGCATCGCCCGCTGGAGCTGGGGAATGCGCATCGTCATCGTGCCCGAGTGCCAGTGCTCGATGACGCGGCCGGTGCACAGCCAGAAGGGGAACTCGCCGTCGGGCGACTCGGGGGGCGGCTCGTACGGGTTGAACCAGACCTGCGCCCGGCCGTCATGCGTGGGCGAGTGGTAGAACTGGATGTCGCGGCCCTTCTCCACATACGGGTCATCGAACCCGGAGAAGCGGAAGCGCGTCTCCCGCCAGCTCCCGTCCGGCTGTTGCACCACCGGCCAGCGCAGCCCGCGCGCCTTCACGTACTCCCCGTAGGGCGCCAGGTCCTTGTGCTTGAGGCGCGTCGACTTCCGGTACTCCTCGAAGAGGTGCGCGTCGACGTTGACGTCGTAGTAGTGCGCGAAGTCCCAGATGGGCACCGGCTTGCCGTCCTTCTTCACCTCGAAGAGGAAGCGGCCGTCCCTGTCCTTCATCCCCTCGAAGCCCCGCTCGAAGAGCCGGTGCGCCACGGCGATGAGCTGCCAGGCATCGTCGCGGGCCTGGCCGGGCGGGGCCACCATCTTGAACCACTGCTGGGTGCGCCGCTCGGAGTTGCCCACCATGCCGTTCTTCTCCACCCACATGGCCGAGGGCAGCACGAGGTCGGCGATGCGCGTGGTCTCCGTGGGGTACACGTCCGAGACGATGAGGAACTTGTCCGGAAGCTTCCGGCTGGGGTCCACCAGCTTGTGTCGGTTGGGCAGCGTCTGCGCCGGGTTGGTCACCTGCACCCAGACGGTGTGGATGTCACCGCCCTGCTCCGTGGGCGTGGAGAAGCGCTCCCACATCTGCACGGTGTGGTAGCCCGGCGTCGCGGAGATGCGCCCCGCGGGCACGTTCCAGAGGTCCTCCATCTCGTGGCGGTGCTTCTCCTCGTCACCACGCGGCCGCCCGGCAGCGCCTGCGCGAGCGTGCCCACCTCGCGCACCGTGCCGCACGCGGAGGGCTGCCCGGTGAGGCTGGTGGGCGCGTCCCCCGGCTTGCCGAAGTGGCCGCTGAGCAGGTGCAGCCCGTGGATGAGCGAGTTCATCGCCGTGCCACGGGTGTGCTGGTTGACGCCCATGCACCACAGGCTGGTGATGCGCACGTCCCTGCGGCCGAACAGCCCCGCCAGCATGCGCAGGTCCTGCTGGGACACCCCCGAGAGCTTCTCCACGTGCTCGGGCGTGTAGGGAGCGAGCAGCGCCCGGTACTCGTCGAAGGTGATGGCCCTGCCTTGCAGCGTCGCTGGCTCGCTGGGGGCGCGGAAGGCGCAGTTGGCCTCCACGAAGGCCTTGTCCCAGGTGCCGTTCTCCACCAGCAGGTGGGCGATGCCGCAGGCGATGGCCAGGTCGGTGTTCGGCTTGAAGCGCAGCACGTGGTCGCAGAAGGCGCTGGTGCGTGTGCGGCGCGTACCGATGTCGATGAGGGTGACCTTCTCCCCGCGCGAGCGCCGGTCGATGACGCGCGAGAAGAGGACGGGGTGCATCTCCGCGGGGTTGTTGCCCCACATGATGAGGACGTCGCAGGTGTCGAGGTCGTCGTAGCAGCCGGCCGGCTCGTCCACGCCATAGGTGGCGAGGAAGCCCGTCACCGCCGAGGACATGCACAGGCGCGCGTTGGCATCCAACTGGTTCGTGCCCAGTCCGCCCTTCACGAACCTGGAGGCCGTGTAGCCCTCCGGAATCGTCCACTGGCCGCTGCCGTAGAGGCCGAAGCCCTTCGGGTCCTTCTGGATGCGCGCGGCGATGATGTCGAGCGCCTCGTCCCAGGAGATGGGCACCTGCGTGTCGCCCTTGCGGAGCAGCGGCTGGGTGAGGCGGTCGCTCCCGTAGAGCGCGAGCCCCACGTGGTAGCCCTTCACGCACAGCAGGCCCTTGTTCACCTCCGCCTTCGGGTCTCCGGCGATGGCCACCACCTTCCCGCCCTCCACGCCCACCTGGACGTGGCAGCCGGTGCCGCAGAAGCGGCAGGGCGCCTTGTTCCACTTCACGCCACCGCTCGAGGAAGACACCGCGGGCGGCGCCGCGCCCGGCGTCTGGCCATACGCGAGCCGGCTGGCGGCCAGCGTCGCCGCGGTCATCGCCGTCGTCTTGAGGAAGTCGCGCCGGTCCATGACTCAGTTCACCTCGCCGGAGAAGTCCACCATCACCACGTCCAGGAACCTCACCCCGGGCAGATCCCGGAGGAAGTCGGCGAGCTGCTCGCCCTCCTCCGTCGTCGCCGTCTCCGTCACCACCGGAAGCCAGCGCTCCTCGAAGGGTGTCCCCACGGTGATTCGCGCATCCCCCTCGAGCAGCGCGAGCACCTGGGCTCGCTGCGCCGCGGAGTCTTCGAGGGTGAGCACCAGGCTGCTGAAGGTCATGTTCGCTCCGGGTCCACGCTTCCTTTGAGCAAGAGGCGGACCAGAGCGCCCCACCCGGCACCCGCTCCGGGCGCACGCGCAAATGCTGCATGGCGAAGCCCACTTTGAGCAAAGGCTGCGTCGCGGAGGGCGGGAGGCCCCCTCGGGGCCTGCTCGGAAACGACATGGCATGGACGCTGCTTTGGAAGGAGGCCGTGGCCGCGACCTCTCCATTCCCGCTGCTGTCCGTGCTCGTGGCCCTCGCGCTGGCGGGCTGTGAGCGCGACGTGCCCCGGCGCCTGCAGCCGCCTCCCGGTGACGCACCGCCCGTGGAGACGGTGCTGGTGCCGGAGAAGCTCACCTCCATCGAGTCCGGCGGGGTGGACGCGCTCGGCCGACCGCTGCGGGTGCCCTGCGTCACGTGTCACTCGCTGAAGGAGCCCGCGCCCATGCCGCGGTCGCCCGAGCAACTCCAGGCGTTCCACCGCGGACTCCAGTTCCGACATGGCGACAATGCCTGCACGTCCTGCCACCAGGCGGACGCCCCCCAGTCGCTGCATCTGGCCACGGGTGAGCCGCTGCCGATGACGGAGGTGGTGACGCTGTGCTCGCAGTGTCACGGGCCCCAGGCACGTGACTTCCGGGCCGGCGCGCACGGAGGCATGACGGGCTACTGGGACGCATCGCGCGGAGGGCGCACGCGGAACAACTGCGTGTCCTGCCACGACCCGCATGCCCCGAAGTACGCCGGGGCCCTTCCCGTCATGCCGCCCCGCCCCCTGCACCCTCCTCCCGAGAGCCACGCCCATGAATGACGTCACCCGCCGCACCGCGCTGAAGGGCGCCGGCGCCACGCTGGGCGCCGCCGCCTTCGCCCATGCCCTGGCTCCGCTGACGGAGTGGACGGAGGACCTGTCGCTCGACGCGTTCCTCCAGCGCCACTACAAGGAGCTCACGCCCTCGGACATGAAGGCCGTGCTCTGGCGGCTGGAGAAGGACGCGAAGCGGGAGTACGGCCGCGACGTCACCATCCAGGACCTGCCGCCGCAGGAGGGCGTCTCCTTCGGCTACGCGCTCAACCTCAGCATCTGCATCGGCTGCCGCAAATGCGTGGAGGCGTGCCACCAGGAGAACAACCACGACCGGCGCACGGGCAACTCCTACATCCGCGTGCTGGAGATGGAGCAGGGCAGCCTGGACATGGAGCGCGGCAACGCGGACTACACGCACGCGGTGCCGGCGCCGGGGAAGTACTACCTGCCGGTGCAGTGCCAGCAGTGTGACAACGCGCCATGCGTGAAGGTCTGTCCCGTCCAGGCCACCTGGAAGGAGCAGGACGGCGTGGTGGTGGTGGACTACAACTGGTGCATCGGCTGCCGCTACTGCGAGGCGGCGTGCCCGTACCACGCGCGGCGCTTCAACTGGACGAAGCCCGAAGTCCCGGCGGAGGAAATCAACCCGGACCAGGGCTACCTCTCCAACCGCATCCGCCCGCAGGGCGTGGTGGAGAAGTGCACCTTCTGCCTGCACCGCACGCGCGCCGGAAGGTTGCCGGCCTGCCTGGAGGCGTGCCCCACCGGGGCGCGCGTCTTCGGCAACCTGCTGGACCCGAAGAGTCCCATCCGCTGGGTGCTCGAGAACAAGCGCGTCTTCGTCCTCAAGGAGGAGCTGGGGACCCGCCCGCGCTTCTTCTACTTCTTCGACAAGTGAGCCATGGCCGCCCCCCGTCACGTCCTCGACTACCCCCGCTTCCTCGGCCGGCTGCTGTGGATGAGCACCGACGGGAGCTGGCGCTTCTACACGTGGATGACGGTCCTCACGGCCGTCTGCCTGGTGGGGGCCAACGCGTGGGCCCGCCAGCTGGCGCAGGGCATGGCGCTCACCGGGATGAGCGACCACGTGTCCTGGGGCCTCTACGTGGCCAACTTCACCTTCGGGGTGGGGCTGGCCGCCGGCGCGGTGATGATGGTCATCCCCGCGTACCTGTACCACGACCATGAGATGCACGACGTCACGCTGGTGGGCGAGCTGCTCGCGGTGGCGGCGATTGCGCTGAGCCTGCTGTTCATCGTCGTGGACATGGGGCACCCGGAGCGCGCGTGGCACCTCATCCCCGGCGTGGGCCGATTCAACTGGCCGGTGTCGATGCTCACCTGGGACGTGGTGGTGCTCAACGGCTACCTGCTGCTGAACCTGCACATCTGCGGGTACCTGCTCTACATGCGCTTCCTGGGGAGCAAGCCGCGCAAGCGCTGGTACCTGCCGTTCGTCTTCCTCTCCATCTTCTGGGCCGTCTCCATCCACAGCGTGACGGCGTTCCTCTACAGCGGGCTGGGTGGACGGCCCTTCTGGAACTCGGCGCTGCTGGCGCCGCGGTTCATCGCCTCCGCGTTCATCACCGGGCCGGCCTTCGTCATCCTGCTGCTGCAGGTCATCCGTCGGGCCACCGGGCTGCCCATCGGCGAGGGGCCGCAGCGCACGCTCACGTCGGTGATGCGGGTGACGGTGCTGCTCAACCTCTTCATGCTGGGCTCGGAGGTGTTCACCGCCTTCTACACGGGGGGCGCCCATGCCGGGCCGGTGAAGTACCTCTTCTTCGGGCTGCACGGGCACCATGCGCTGGTGCCGTGGATATGGACGGCGGTGGCGTTCAACCTGGCCTCGGCGGTGCTGCTGCACCTGCCGGCGAGCCGGCGCCACGTCACAGTGCTGAACGTGGCGTGTGTGCTGGCCTTCGTGGGCGTGTGGATTGAAAAAGGGATGGGGCTCATCATCCCCGGCTTCGTCCCCAGCACCCTGCACGAGTTGGTGGAGTACGTGCCCACGCTCACCGAGTGGAAGATCACGGCGGGCATCTGGGCCTTCGGGTTGATGCTGCTGACGGTGGCGGTGAAGGTGGCCCTCCCGGTGCTGAGCGGGCAGCTCGCGGCCCACGCTGCTTCCCCAGCTGAAAGCCCTGCTGACGGACGACGCGCCCTGCATGGTGGCCCTGCCCCATGAGTTCGGCGATGACTCACGGCGGGTGGCCCTCCAGCGCCTCCTCCAGCAGGGCTCGCAACTCCTGCTCCAGCCCCGGCACCGCGGCGCCGCGCAGTCCTCCGCCCCCCCGGAAGAGGGACAGCCCCTCGAAGAACGCCACCAGCAGCGCCGCGCGCCGCTCCCTCCGGGCCGGAGAAAGACCCGGCGCGAGCTCGCCCAACAGCTCCACGATGCCCGCCCGGAAGCCGGCGTAGAAGACGGCGAGCGCGTCGGCGACCATCGAATCCCGCGCGGCCATCGCCCACAGCTCCGCGAAGAGCTGGCAGTGCCGTGGCGACTCCTGGTCCTCCAGCAGCGCGTCCAGCGCGCGCCGGAGCCGCCCCGCCGGCCCGGTGCCACCGCCGTCCACCCTCGCCCTCACCCGCCTCGTGGCCTCCTCCAGGTAGCGCGCGAGCAGGGCACGCACCACGTCCTGCTTCGTGGGGAAGTAGTACTGGAGGTTCCCCACGCTCAGGCCCGCGCGCCGCGCCACCTCGCGCAGCGCAAGCCCCGCGTAGCCCTCCTCGACCAGGGTGTCGGTGGCCGCCTCGAGGATGGACTCCACCCGCTCGTGGCCCTTGGCATGGACCGCCGTCCCCTCTCGGGGCCGCGCCGAGGGAAGCCGCACGGACTTCCTCCGTGGGGCGCGCGGCATCAGGCAGCCTCCCGCTGGAGTCGCTCCTCCACCCGGGCCTGCACGCCGCAGGCGCGCAGCGTCTCCAGCGCGTGCTCGGGCCGGGGGTCGTGCTCGGGGAACCACACGCCCGCCCCGGGAGGCGGCGCACCATCCAACCCGAGCAGGCGCTCCACACCCAGCAGCGCGCCCACGGCGGTGAGGTGTGCCTGTCCCCGGGGGTCCACGACCTCGATGCGCGTGTGGCCCCGCGCGCCCTCCACGTCCGCCACCCAGGCCGCCTCACCTCCCGCGCCATTGCTGGCCATGAGCGCGCGGCGCAGAGGCGTCAGGCGCGGGTGCTGGAGCAGTCGGACGACACCGAGCCGCTGGAGCGCCGCGAGCAGCCAGGTGACGGCCCCCGAGTCGAACCCCAGCCGCGTCGCCACCGTCCTGGCGCCCAGCACCACCGGCAGCGTGGCCTGCTCGGGCGTGTCGAGCCGGAAGACGCGCGTGCGCCGCCCGTCCGAGAACGTCACCCGCCGGCCATCCGTCAGCGGCACCGCCCGCCGCTCCGCACCCTCTTCCGTCACCTCGAAGGACAGCCCCAGCCGGTCCATGTACTCCAGCGAGTCCGGGCCGGACTGGTCGGTGAGCGCGAAGCGGATGCCCACCTCCACGCGCTCGAGGGGCCCGAGGCGCGGGGCCGACGCGGCGACCAGCCTGGGCACGAGCCCGCCCATCCACGCCGAGCTGAGCAGCACGGGTGCCCGAGAGGGCGTCCCCGCCAGCCGCAGCACCGCCGTCTTCACGCGTGACGTCCAGCGGGTGATGTCGAGCACCGGCACCCCATCTCGCGCGGCTGACAGCAGCAGGCGGTCCTCCGGGTCGTTGACCAGCGACACCACGAGCCGTGGCCTGAAGGCCAGCGCCGCCAGCGGCGACTCCGTGCTCACGTCCAGCACCACCGCCTCCGCCCCTCCGAGCTGGCGCGCCAGCAACTCGGCCGGCTCCCTCCGGCGCCCGGCGATGACCAGCGGCAGGCCCGGATGCCGCTCCCGCAGCAACCCGGCAAGCCGGGCCCCCACCACGCCATAGCCTCCCACCAGCACGACGCTTCCCTCGGACTCCATTCGACGCTCCATGACCCGGCGCGGCCTGGCCACGCACGTTGAAATCAACTTTAGGTCAATTGACCTATATTTTCACGACAATCGACCCGGAGCCCGGGCGCGCATGGGCTGCGCGCCCGGGCGCCCCTGGCGCAGCCGCTGCGCCGGCTCGGCCCGGGTCTGGGACTGAACGGAAGTGGCTCCCGCCTTGCAGTACCCGGCGCTGGAGACGCCATGTTCGTCCAGCTCCGCTTCCAACCCGCCCCGGCCGCTCCCGAGGACGCCTTCCAGCTCCTCCTCGACTGCCATGGGCGGATTCGCGACTTCAGCCAGCTCGCGCTGCGGCTTGCCCGCGATGTCGAGTCACCGCCGCGCGAGCGCTCGGAGGCCGCGCGCAGGCTGGAGCGCTACTTCACCGAGGCACTTCCCCGGCACGTGGCGGATGAGGACCTGTCGCTGGCGCCCCGCCTGCTCCGCGCGGGCCTGTCTCCCCGAGGACTCGAAGCGCTCCATGAGATGTCCCGCCAGCACGTGGACATCGAGCGCCTTCTGGCCCGGCTGCTACCCACATGGAATGCGCTGGCCACCGCGCCGGAGCTGGGGCCGGAGCTGGCCGCGGAGCTGCGCCAGGACAGCATGCGGCTCGCGGCGCTGCTGGAGTCGCACCTCCTCCTGGAAGAGCAGGCGCTCCTTCCAGAGGCCCGGAGCCTGCTTTCCCCCGAGGACGCTCGCGCGGTGCGGGCCGAGATGCGCGCGCGGCGGGCCCCGAAGGCCGAACCCCGGGGTGATGAGGGAGGACGCTGATGGAACCCGTATCTTCTCTGCGGCCCGTCCCCGTCTGGCGCCGCGAGCCGTACCGACTGCTCTTCCCGCTGGGCGTGGTGCTGGGACAGGTGGGCGTGGTGCACTGGCTGCTGTACGCCCTGGGCCTCGCCTCCACCTGGCGCTCCACGTCGCATGCGCTGACGCTGGTGCAGGGCTTCATGCTCTGCTTCGCGCTCGGCTTCCTCTACACCTTCATCCCCCGCCGCACCGGAACGGAGGGCCCGTCGGCCGTGCAGCTCGGTGTCTCGCTGGCGTTGCCGGTGGCCGTGACCGCGAGCGCGTGGTGGGAGGCGTGGTGGCTGACCGAGGCGTGCTTCCTGGCGCAGCTCGGCGTGCTGCTGTCCTTCGTGGTGCCGCGCATCCTGTCCCCGGGGCCGGGCCGCACGGTGCCCGAGGGCATGCTCTGGGTGCCGCTCTCGCTGGCCATGGGCGCGGCCGGCGCGGTGCTGACAGCCATCCCCCCGGGCGTGGGGCCGCGCTGGCTGCATCCGCTGGGCACGGGGCTGCTGCTGCAGGGCATGTTCGCGGGGCTGGTGCTGGGCGTCGGCGGCATGCTGCTTCCCATGTTCCTCCACGGTGAGGGCCCGGGCGCGGCCGAGGGGGCGCGTCGGAGGGTGAAGCAGGCCCTCCACGTAGCGGCGGCCCTCTGCTTCGTGGCGAGCTTCTTTGTCGAGCTGCTCGCGTCCTCGCGCTGGGGCCACGGCCTGCGGGCGCTGGTGGTGGCGGTGGCGCTGGTGGGGCCGACGCGGCTGTGGCGCCCGCCGTCGCAGGCCGGGCTGCACCGCTGGTTCATCTGGGCTTCTGGCTGGCTGCTGCCGTCGGGCTACGCGGTGGTGGCGCTGCGGCCCGAGCTGCGCACGGCGGGGCTGCATGTCGTCTTCCTCGGCTGCTTCGCGCTGATGGCGCTCGCGGTCTCCGTGCACGTGGTGCTCGCGCACGGCGGACAGGGGCGGCTGCTCATGGGCAACCCCTGGCAGGTGGGCGCGGTGGGCGCGCTGATGCTGGTAGCCGTGGTGGCGCGGGTGCTGGTGCCCTTCGCGGCGGAGCGCTTCACCCTGTGGCTGGGCATCGCCGCGGCGGCCTTCCTCGGCGCGACGGCGGTGTGGGCCGCCTTCCTCGTGCCCTTCACGCGCGGCCGCCCCGCGCCCCACGCCTGAGCAGCCCGCCCCTTCAGCTCGAAAGGCAGACCGTCATGTGCACGTACACCGCTCGACTCGGCGCATCGCTCTTTCTCCTCACCATGCTCGGCCCGTGGGCCGCCCGCGCGGCTCCCCCGGCACCCTATTCGCTCCCCTGGCAGCTGCGCCCGACGGCGGCGGTGAACGTGGTGCGTTCGGACACGTCGCTGGCACTCTCCTCGACGGAAGCCACGGGGGACAGCATCACCACCGCCACCCTGTTGCTGGTGAGCTACAAGGTGACGCCCCACTTGGCGCCCCTGGTACGCGTGGGCTACGTGGACTCCGCACCGGGGACGGGGCTCCCGGGCGCGGCGCTGGTGAATCCGGTGCTCGGCGCCATCTATTCGTATGACCTGGGTGAAGCGCTGCGGCTGGGGCTCTTCCTCGGTGTCACGGTACCGGTAGGCATGGGCGGCGGCGATACGCCCGCGGCCGCGACGGCGAGCGCCGCCCGCGCGGGCGTGCCGGCGCGCTCGGCCATGGACAACGCCATGTTCGCGGTGAACGACTTCACCGTGTTCCCGGGCGTGGGCCTGTCCTATGTGGCGGGCGGCTTCACCGCCCAGGTGGAAGCCACGGTGCTGCAGCTCACGCGCGTGCGCGGCGAGGCGGTGCAGCAGGACAGCTCGAGGACCAACCTCACCACCGGCCTGCACCTGGGCTACTTCGTCATTCCCGCCGTCTCGCTCGGCGGCGAGCTGCGCTACCAGCGCTGGCTGTCCACGCCGTCGACGGTGACGTCGGACGAGCTGCGCGACAACCTCACGGTCGCCGCGGGCCCGCGCCTCCACGTCCGGCTGAGCGACTCGGTGGTGGTCCGCCCCGGGCTCTCCTACGCCTTCGCGCTCGACGCGCCCATGAAGACGTCGAGCTACTCCATCTTCCAGCTCGACGTGCCCGTGTCCTTCTGAGCGACGGCGGCTGGTAGTAGACGGACGCCACCGGGTCCTCGTCACGGACATGGCCCTCCGGGAGCAGCAGCTCCCGGGAGCAGTGCGGCGCGTTCGAGCCTGTTCCCAGTGGGTGACGGGCATCGCCTGCTACGGCAGGAGCGGTGCCTCGCTCAACCAGCGGCGGACCTCGTCCAGGTACTCGCGCGGCAGCGCGTGACCGCTGTCGAAGGTCCGGCGCGTCTTGCGCTTGGAGGGCGCGGCCTCGAACAACTTCTGGGTGTTCTCCTCGGTGGAGAATGGATCGCGGTTCGCGGTCAACAGCAGCCAGGCCTGATGAATCCTGCCCATCCGGTTCACCGGTGCGGCGTCGCCCAGCACGGGGTCGACGTGCGGTGGCACCATCGTCACCAGATGGGTGACGCGAGGCTCGCGCGAGGCCAGCAGGAGGCCCACCTGGGCGCCCATGCTGTAGCCGGCGACGAGCACCCTCGGCGGCTTCTTTCCGGTGGCGAGAACCTTCGTGAGGAGCGCCTGGGCATCGCACACGGTGTCGACAATCATCGCCTGATAGGGAGCGGGCTCACCGGCGTGCGCTCGCTTCGCGAGGGCTCCGGGCCGCGCCTCGGGAGTCGCCCGCGCGCCGTGCCGCCTCGCGTCCATGAGGTAGACCCGGTAGCCGACACTCCGCAGATGCTCCGTCAGGGCGCCACCGAAGGTCGGCTCCGCGTCGGACAGCCAGTCCTCCTTGCTCCGGGTGAGGCCGTGCAGCAGGACGGCCACGGGCGGATTCGCCGTGCCGCCTTCCGGCTCCAGCACCAGCACGGGAATGTGTTGTCCATCCTCCGCGTCGACCTCCATGGGGACCGCGGGGCTCGAGGCCTGGGCCACGGAGGTGGCCAGGAACATCAGACCCAGCAACAGTGAGCGCTTCATGACGGGACTCCTCCAGTGAGAGAAGTCCCCGAACCTGCGGGAGCGAGGGTCAGCCGGGCGTCACTCCCCAGCTGACATTCGTTTGACGTGGCTGCGGGTAGTATCCGGGTCACTCCCATGCGCGTGCTCGTCGTCGAGGACAACCGTGACCTCCAGGCCAACATCGCGCGGTTCCTGGAGCCGGACTTCCTGTTGGACTTCGCGGGCACCGGACCCGAGGGGCTCGCGCTTGCGTTGGCCAACCCGTACGACGTCATCGTGCTGGACCTGATGCTGCCCGGCATGAGCGGCCTCGAGGTGTGTGAGCGCTACCGGCAGGCCGCGCCCCGGCTCGTGCCCATCCTGATGCTGACCGCCAGGGACACACTCGAGGACAAGGAAGAGGGCTTCCAGGCGGGAGCGGACGACTACCTCGTCAAGCCCTTCTCGCTCCGGGAGCTGCGCTGGCGCCTGGAGGCCCTGGCGCGCCGGCCCGTCCCTCCGAGCGGGCGGAAGCTGACGCTGGGCGGGCTCACGCTGGAGCCGGAGAGCGGGCAGACGCGTTGGGGGGGACGCGCCGCCCGGCTCAACCGCACCGAGGCCCTCATCCTGCGGTTGCTGATGGAGGCCGCCCCCGAAGCAGTCCCCGCGGCGACGCTGGCGGAGCGGCTCTGGGGGGACGAAGCTCCCGAGTCCAGCGCGCTGCGCACCCACGTCTATGCCCTGCGCAAGGCGCTCGCCGGGCTGGGGCTCGACGATGCCATCACCACCCGTCGGAACGAGGGGTACCTCCTGGATGCGCGCTAGGACCAGGTCGCTGCGCGCCATGCTCCAGCGCGCGATGGGGCTGTCCGCCGCGTTCGCGCTGGTGCTGATGGGCGGGTTCTTCACGCTCTTCAGCTACGACCTCGAGGACGTCATCTTCAACCGCATCGTGGCAGCGGAGGCGGACCGGCCCGAGCCGGGACACTTCCCCGGAATCACCCTGTATGACGGGCACTCCGCGCTGCCGCCCTGGCTCGGAGAGCGGCTTCCCCCTGAGAGGTCCCCGGGCGAGTACGAGGTGCCCACCAGGGGCCACGGACACTTCCACGTCGCGGTGCGCCCAGGCGTTGGCGGAGACAGCCGGTACTTCGCGTTCGACGTGACGCGCCTGACGAGCACGACGGACAACCTGAAGCGGACCGCCGGACTGCTCCTCGTCAGTGCCCTGCTGGCGCTGCTGGCCGCCGCGCTTCTCGCCCGCCTCGTCGCCCGCCGACTCGGCCGGCCGCTGGAGCGGGTGGTGGAGTGGACACGGGCCGAGGGGGCTCCGCCTCCCGAGGATGATGGTGGAGTGGCCGAGGTCCGCGCGCTGGTGGACGCGCTGCACACGCGGAACGCGCGCATCCAGGAGCAGCTGGAGCGTGAGCAGCGGTTCAACCGCGACGCCAGTCACGAGCTGCGCACGCCACTGGCCGTGGCCCAGGGCGCGGTGGAAATCCTGGAGCTCGACCCTCCGCGAGACGCGGAGACGTTCGACCGTCTGCGCCGGTCCGTAAGCCAGATGGGCCTGCTGACAGAGGGCATCCTCTGGCTGGCCCGGGAGCGCCGCTCCGAGGAGCGCTGTGACCTGCACCGTGTCTCGCGAGAGGTGCTCGCACTGTACGAGCACCTCCGGCGGAGTGACGGCATCGAGCTCGTCATCGAGTCCGCTGGGGAGGTCCACGCCCCCATCCCTGCTTCCGTTGCCAGGGTGATGATGGGCAACCTCCTCAAGAACGCGCTCGCCTACACCGACAAGGGGCGCATCGTCATCGCCATCGAGCCCTCGGCGTGGACCCTCTCCGACACGGGGGTTGGCTTCGGCCGCGCCGAGCCCGGGAGCGAGAGCCATGGCATCGGCCTGTCGCTGGTGGAACGGCTGGCCCGGCGCTTCGAGTGGGCGCTGTCCATCGAGGCCCTCGAGCCCCGCGGCTCCCGCGTACGGCTGAGCTGGCCCGCGAGACACCCGCTGCGGCGATGAGTCGCTGGTGCCACGGTCCATGCCCCCGACCTGTCACTCCCGAACTCAGCCGGTGATACAGGTACCGAGCTTGAGGAGGTTCGTGACGCAGGGAGCTGACTCCCAGTAGGGCACGAAGACCTCACAGCTCACCGAGTTTGGCGGGAGGTTCGGGTAGGCCGCACACCCGTTGAAGAAGACCTGGTACTCGAACTCTGCGTTCAGAAAAGCCTCTTTCGTCACGGTGATGTAGCCGCACTTGCGAGCCCAGGCGTTACGGCCCGTCCACTGCCAGCTCAGCGCCAGGACATCGTCCACCTGGCAGCGGGTCGCCATTTGCGCCGTGGCCAGAGAAGGCAGGCCCAGGCAGAACAGAAGGAACAGGGTGGTGACACGCCTCATGAGGAGCACCTCTCGGTACTGCGTCAGGTAAGCCGCAATACTGGCATTCCTGCATTAGCGAGCACAACAAGAAAAACAGACTATTCGAGTTTTCCATGTGAAGGTGCTCGAGGATGCCAGCCTCCCTGACTCGTACCGCGGCGACTCGATGGGCCCTCGGCTCAGGCCCCCTCTTCCTCCGGGAGAGGGGGCCTCCGTGGTCCGTCAGCCCCGCTTACGGGAACACCACCGGTCCCGGCGTCGAGCGCTGGGCCATGGTGCCATTGCCGAGCGCGCCGTACTGGTTGGAGCCCCAGCTCGCCAGGGTGCCGTTACCGCGCAGGGCCAGGGAGTGCTGGCTGCCCGCCGAGACAGCGCTCGCGGGGGAGAACCCCTGGACGAGCTGCGGCGTGCTGCGCCCCTGGGTGGTGCCGTCGGCGAGCTGCCCCTGGGAATTGCTCCCCCAGTTGTAGACGGCGCCCGCGGAGCCCACGGCCATGGAGTGGTAGCTGCCCGCGTCGATGGCGGTGATGCCGGTGAGCCCTGGCACCAGCACCGCGGTGAGCTGCGGCACTCCCGTGCCGGTGCCGAGCTGCCCCTCGCCGTTGCTTCCCCAGGCCCACACGGTGCCGTCCGCCTTCAGCGCCAGCGCGTGGAAGGAGCTCGCGGAGAGGGCCGTCACGTTCGCGAGCCCTTGCACCTGTACAGGCGTGGAACGGCTCGTGGTGGTGCCGTCGCCGAGCTGCCCGTAGCCGTTGAAGCCCCAGGCCCACACGGTGCCGTCCGACTTCAGCGCCAGGGAGCACGTATCGCCCGCGGCGATGGCCTCGATGTCCGTGAGCCCCTGCACCCACACCGGCGAAAGTCGAGGGAGGGCGGTGCCGTCTCCGAGCTGCCCGTGGCTGTTGGAACCCCAGGCCCACACGGTGCCGTCCGACTTCAGCGCCAGCGAGTGGTAGACGCCCCCGGCGAGGGCGGTGACGCGCGAGAGCCCCGCGGGGTCTTCGAGGCCCTGCACCAGCACCGGCGAGGAGCGACCAAAGGTCGTGGTGCCGTCACCGAGCTGTCCCTCTTCGTTGCGACCCCAGGCCCAGACGGCGCCATCCCCGTCCAGGGCGAGCGAGTGGAGACTGCCCGCGGCGATGGCCTCGATGTCCGTGAGGCCCGGCACCGGCTCCGCCGAGCCACGCGAGAGCAGCAGGCCATCTCCGAGCTGCCCGTGGATGTTGAAACCCCAGGCCCACACGGTGCCGTCGGAGCGCAGCGCCAGGGTGTGGTTGGCTCCCGACTGGAAGTCCACCACGCCAACCAGCCCCGCCACGTCGACGGGGTGCGTCTGGAAACCGGAGGCCGGGTCGCCGAGCTGCCCGTGTTCGTGATTGCCCCAGGTGCGGAAGCTGCCGTCGCTCAGCCAGGCCACGGAGTGCTGGTCGCCCGCCGCGACAGTCCTCACGTCCGCGAGCCCCTGCACCTGCACGGGCGTGGCGCGCCCGGTGGTGGTGCCGTCGCCGAGCTGCCCGTAGTAGTTGAAGCCCCAGGAGAACACGGTGCCGTCGGAGCGATGCGCCAGGGAGTGGTAGCTGCCCGCGGCCACCGTCGTGACGTCCGACAGCGCCTGCACCAGCACCGGTGACGTGCGCGAGGTGGCGGTGCCGTCGCCGAGCTGACGGAACTCGTTGTCTCCCCAGGCCCAGACGGTGCCATCCGGACGCACCGCCAGGGAGTGGCGGCTCCCCGCGGCAATGGCCATGGCGCCCCAGAGCGATGGAACCTGGACGGGGACGAGCGTGGCCTGGGTGGTGCCGTTGCCGAGCTGCCCGTGGCTGTTGCTACCCCATGCCCACAGCGTGCCGTCGGTGCGCATGGCGAGGGCATGGCTGCCTCCCGCCGAGATGGCGGCCACGTCCGTGAGTCCCTGCACCGGGACGGGCGTGAGGCGGCTCGTGGTGGTGCCGTCGCCGAGCTGGCCCTGGTCGTTCCTTCCCCAGGCCCAGACGATGCCCGCCGCGTCGAGCGCGAGGGAGAAGCTGTTGCCCGCCGCCACGGATTGGATGCCGGCGAGGCCCTGCGTCTGCACGGGCGGCGAGCGGCCCAGGAAGGTGCCATCGCCGAGCTGGCCGTAGGTGTTCTCGCCCCACGCCCAGACGGAGTTGTCACAGCGCACCGCCAGCGAGTGGTAGACGCCGGCGGCGACGGCCCTGACACACGACAGGCCGACCGTCTGGATGGGAGCGGTGCGGTGCTGGACGGTCCCATCGCCGAGCTGCCCGCTGCGATTGTGGCCCCAGGCCCACACGGCGCCGTCACGCACCGTCAGGGTGTGGTAGCCGCCGCCGGAGATGTGCATGGGGCGCGGCGGATTCCACACCGGCGTCGGAGTCGGGTGCCAGGTGGACAGGCCGCTGCCGAGCTGGCCGTGGTAGGTGTCGCCCCAGGACACGACGGTGCCATTGGAGCGCAGGACCACGACATGGAAACCGCCGGTGGAGACCCGTGAGGCGCCCGAGATTCCCGGCATCTGCGCGGGCGAGGTGCGAATGGTGGTGGTGCTGTCGCCTTGCTGGCCGCGATGGTTTTCGCCCCAGGTCCACACGGTGCCGTCGGAGCGGGCCACCGCGACCACTCCGGCGGCCGCGGCGAGGGACACGACGCCCGTGAGGCCCGGCACCGGCGCCGGCACCGAGCGGTAGGTATCCGTGCCGTCCCCGAGCTGCCCCGAGCCGTTGTAACCCCAGGCCCATACGGTGCCGTCGCTCTTCAGCGCCAGCGAGCAGTAGGCGCCCGCGGCGACGGCCACGACGTTCGAGATGCCCTGAACCTGCACGGGCGTCGCGTTGGAGAGCGGGAGGCCGCTGCCGAGCTGGCCGTCATAGTTGTCGCCCACGCCCCACAAGCTCCCGTCCGCCTTGAGGAACAGGACGTGGCGTTCCCCCACCGCCACGTCCACGACTCCCGTGAGGCCCGGCACCTGCACCGGAACCGCGCTGAGATTGAAGGCCTGGTAGACGGCTCCCCATCTCCAGACGGAGCCATCGGACTTCACGGCGAAGGAGGCCAGGGACCCCGCGGCGATTCGCACGACGTCCGAGAGGCCCGGCACCTGTACGGGACCGGAGATGACATTCGTGAAGGTGCCGTTCCCCACCTCTCCGCCGTAGTTGCGGCCCCAGGCCCACACGGTGCCGTCGCTCTTCCGCGCCAGGGTATGTCCGGCGCCGCCCGCGATGGCGGTGACGTCCGAGAGCCCGGGCACCTGCACGGGTGAGGCCCACAGCACGTGGTCCGTAGCTCCACCGAGCTGGCCCAGGCGGTTGTCGCCCCAGGCCCAGACGGTGCCGTCGGTCCGCAGGACCACCGTGGAGGTGCCGCCGGTCGTGATCTGCGACGCGCCCCCGAAGCCCGTCGCCTCCTCCGGCGTGGGGTGCGCGCGGGGCATGGCGTCGCCCAACTCACCTTGCTCGTTGGCCCCCCAGGCCCAGAGGGTCCCGTCGGAGCGCAGGGCGAGGGTGTGCATCACCCCCCCGGAGAAGGCGATGACGTTGGCCAGGCCCGGCTGCGTGAGCGCGGGTATCTGCTCTGGAACCGTGCGGTCCTGGACCGTGCCATCTCCGAGCTGCCCGTACCGGTTGGAACCCCAGGCCCAGAAGGTTCCATCCGCACGAAGCGCCAGGGAATGGTTGCTGCCCGCATCCAGGGCCACGACGTCCAGGAGTCCCTGCACCTGCACCGGGACGGAGCGGTGGGTGGTGCTCCCATCGCCCAACTCGGCGAAGAAGTTGTAGCCCCAGCCCCGCACCGTGCCATCGGAGAGCAACGCCAGGGAATGGATCTTCCCCGCGGCGAGGGCCTGCACCTGCGTGAGTCCTGGCACCTGCGTGGGCGAGGGGCGGTTCGTGGTGGTGCCATCGCCAAGCTGCCCGAAGGAGTTGGAACCCCAGGCCCACACGGTGCCGTCGCTCTTCAGCGCCAGGGAGTGTGAGCCGCCCGCTCGAATGGCGACGACGTCCGAGAGACCGGGCACCTGTGCCGGGAGGGAATGCGCGGCGGTGGTGCCGTCCCCGAGCTGGCCGCTGCCGTTGGAGCCCCAGCTCCACACGGTGCCGTCTGCCTTCAGCGCGAGCGTGTAGGAGTCGCCCGCGGCGATGGCCGTGACGCCGGTGAACCCCTGCACCTGTCCCGGGGAGAGGCGCGAGGTCGTGGTACCGTCGCCGAGCTGCCCGTAGTAGTTGAAGCCCCAACCCCAGACAGTGCCGTCGCCCAGCAGGGCCAGGGAGAAGCCGGAGCCGGCGCTCACGGCGACGGCTCCGGAGATTCCCTGCACCGTCTTGGGGACGAGCCGCTGCGTGGTGGTGCCGTCGCCAACCTCACCCCGGGAGTTGGAGCCCCATGCCTGCACCGTGCCAAGCGACGTGACCTGGAGCGAGTGCGCGTTGCCCGTGGCCAGGCGAGCCATCTGGATGCCCGCGGTGGTGGCCTTCACCGTCGTGGCCAGTGCCGGCCTTCCGCTACTCCGTGCTTCCTGCTGACAGCCCGCCAGCGTCGCCAGCAGGAGCGCTGCCCATGGAAGACATGCTCCCGCCCTGAACTGCGTTCTCATGAATGTCATTGGTGAAAAGCTCGCGCTTCGAATGACGCCGTCGGCGAACAGGTGAACCCATTCGTGCGGCGTGCGGCCCCTGCGCGATCTGTATAGCCCACACGGCTTGCGGGAACCCGACTCAATCAGCCAAGGCGTGAATGAGGTCATTCAACTTGAGCCTGCCCACGCACCTGGCGCATGAGCAGACGTCCACCTTGAAAGGCCAGCAGCATGGAGCCGAACGTCGCCGACTGAAGGAGCGGACCCGCCCTCCCCCGCCCTGAAAGCAGGGGCAGGACGGGCCCGCGGTCCACTCAGTTGAGCGTTGCGATGAGCGAGCCGCTCGTGAAGCCGCCCTTCGCGCCGTAGACCTGGATGTAGTACTTGCCCGGCTCGAAGCCGTTCAGGTTGCAGGTCTCCGTGCTGTGCTCGTTCACGCCACGGCAGTCGTAGGAGAAGAACGAGGGCGCCGAGGCGCGCTGGACATAGAGGTCCGCGTTGCCCGTGCCCTGCAACCGGACGTGCACGTTGCGGGTGCCGCCGTTCGCGCGCTCGGGAATCTGGACGGTGAACACCTGGGAGGAGCCCGCGGCGCCGGACAGGCCGGTGACCGCGACCCCGGGCTCGACCACCACGTAGCCCCCCGTCCACGTCACCACCAGCGACACCCCGCTGTAGGCGGTGAAGCCGTTGAGCATCACGTACCAGGGACCGTCGCCGGGTTCCGCGAAGGTGCACACCTCGTTGTTGCCGGTCCTGAAGGGACGGCAGTCATAGAGGGTGGTCGTCGGGGCCTGGCCCCGGCGCACGTAGAGGTCCGCGTCGCCCGTGCCGCCAGAGAGGGTGAAGGTCAGGTCCCTGGCGCCCTCGGGCACAGTCACATGGAAGTACCACTTCCCGCCCCGCGCACCGGAGAGGTCCGTGATCGGGACGTCCTTCTCCAGTACCGGCGGCGGGGGATGCGTGATGATCTCGTCGACGCCCACGGCCTTCCAGGCAGCGGTGACCGAGCCCGTCGTCGCGGTGTCGTAGCCGAGCTGCACCGAGGCCTGCTCCGCGGCTGTCTTCGCAGACTCGAAGTGGGAGGACGGCAGCAGCAGGTCCTCGTTCATCTTGTAGACGATGCGCGCGGCCTTCTCGATGCCGATGCCCGGCACCGGACTCTGCCCGGGGAAGCGCGGATGCAGGCCGCCCTCGGACAGCAGGTAGAAGGCCAGGTTGGAAATGCCCGAGCTGTAGTGCACGTCCACGCCCGACGCATAATCCGAGTAGTGGTCCAGCGAGCTGCCGTCCAGCGTGGGGTTGTGCATGTAGCGCAGCGCGTCCCCGGGAATGTCGGGCGTCCAGACCTCCTCGGCGAAGAGCCACGTGTTGGCGTCCACCACCCTGCCCTTGCTGTGCCACTCGCAGACGGCGCCGAAGATGTCGGAAATGGACTCGTTCAGGCCCCCGGACTCTCCGGAGTAGATGAGGCCCGACGAGTAGTCCGTCACGGCGTGGGCCAGCTCGTGTGCCGTCACGTCCACCGCGCGGGCAAGATTGCTCGCCGTCGTGCCGTCGCCATCGCCGAACACCAGTTGCGTGCCATCCCAGTAGGCATTCACGTAGTTGGTGCGGTGGTGCACCGTGCTGATCAGATGGGCCCCCGCGTTGTCATACGAGTCGCGGCCGAAGAGGTTGCTGAAGCACTCGTACACGGAGCCCAGGTGGTCATAGGCGACGTTGACGATGGGGTCCGCCACCGGCGGGTCCCCCTCGGAGCGTGCCGGGACGCCCGGCAGCGGCGTCTGGTTCCCGCCGTCGTAGACGCGGCGGAACCGCGCGGAGTGGATGTGCGAGATGCGCAGGAACGCGTCCCCACTGCGCGCATTGACGAGCACGGAGTCATGCAGCGGCGTGCCATCCTCCTTCGTGCCCTTCACGCGCACGTCGTACGCCAGCACGAGCTGCCCACCCTCGCGCCAGTAGACGAGCCGGGGCTCGCCGCTCACGGTGACGCCCGCGGGTGACTCGCGGTCCTCCTGCGCCACGGCGATGGCGGCCTCGGGAGAGACGGAGGCCTTGTCCGGCGCCAGCAGGTCTCCACGCGCGTTGGTGTTCACCGCGAAGACGGCGCCATCACGGGCGTGCAGGCGCAGCTCCCCGCCATACACCTCGATGCCGTTGCGCCTCACCCCGTAGCGGTAGTGCGCGTCCCCGTCGAAGCCGACATAGGCCTTCTTCAGGTAGAGGTCGCCAGGGTTCAGCCGGAACAGCGGCGCCACGCGCTCCAGCACGGGCAGCAACCCGGCCGGCTGGATGGAGTGGACGGCTTCGGCCCCTGTCGGTACGGCGCCCAGGGGCCCGGTGACGAAGGTAGGAACCGCGGCCTCGTCGACGGCAACCACCTGGAGGCCCTCCAGGGCCGAGGGCGCCTTCTCCACCACCGCGTCCGGGGGTTTGCCCGAGGGCGTGGCCTCGGTGCATGCGCCCGCAATCAAAGACAGCAACGAGATGCCCAGGGCACCACGCAGTCGCTTCTCAACCATGCATTCCCCCTTGCGTGAAGGTGTGAATGCGTATTCTGGATGCACCAGCATCTGGATTACAAGGACGTGCCGCCTCTTCTATATACATTTCCAATCATCAGGAACCGAGCACCGCCACGGAGCAAGGCGCACCGAATACCCGGTGACTGGGGCAACAGAACATGGCGGGCCGCCGGGCGCCGAAACGCATGGAAGCCAAAGGGCCCCATCGGGCCCAGGACTTCATTTCCTGGCGTGGACCAGCGTCCGCGTTGCGTCGCTGAACCGAACGTCGATCTTGCTGTCGCCGACGCGAATCACCGAACCGGTGCCGAACTTCGCGTGCTCGAGCGTGTCGCCGAGCGCGAACTTCGCCGACGCGCTGTACGGCTTCGCGGCGCCGGCTGCCTTCTTCGGCACCGAGCGATCGACCTCGGGCGCGTCGCCGACGAAGTACAGGCGGATCTTCGCGACGCGGCCGTCGAGCTTTCCGACGTAGGCCGGATACATGCCGTCGCCCCAGCCCGTCGACGAGATTGCGCCGAGCGCGGCGAACGTGCCCTCTTCGAGCGGCGTGTCGCCGTCGCGCTTGGGACACTTCTTGTCGAACACGCCGGCCGTGCCGGAGTCGACGCCGAACACACCGGCGGGCTCGGTCGCGAACGTGTCGAAGCCGTTGTCGTGGATCGTGACGAGCTCCGCGGTGCGATCGTCCTCGCTGCGGATGAACACGTGCCAGATGCCTTCGTGCCCGACGACCTTGAGCGACATCGGGAGTTTCGCCAACTCCTTGCGACCGACGTAGCAGGGATCGCTGATCGTCAGCTCACCCGACGCCGCGAACGTGCCGAGATACTCGTAATCGGGCACCGGGCGTGGCGGCACGAGCGCGACCTTGCGCGCTCTGACGGCGGCGAGCAGTGCACGGCCAGACGTGCCGAGCGCGGCGCCGAGCTCGTCGAAGAACGCGCCGCGCGACCACGCGGATTTCGCACGCACGTCGGGATCGAGCGTCGATGCGGCGAACAGGGCGCGCCCGTGCAAGCCCACCGTCTGCGCAAGCGGCTGCTGCGCGAGCTCGTCGGTCGCAGGCAGCGGTCCATCGAAGGTGCGTTGCACGAGACGCTCGACGATCCGCAACGCGTCCTCGCGTGTCGTCAGCGGCCGCCACACGCTGCCGCGCGCGATGCGCCACGCCTGCTTGCCACGCAAGGTCTCGCCGCGCAGCGCGAACCGTCCGGCTGCCACGATCCGCACCGGCGTCCCGTTGATGACGATCGGCACGTTCATCGGAAGATCCGACTCGACCGCCGTGCTCTCCGGCCCCTGCACGTCCGTGCGCCAGACATAGAGAATGTTGTTCTCGACGGTGGCGAGCCCCGCCGGCACGCTGCGCATCGGATGCGGCCACACGTCGTGGCCGAGCCGCACGAGCTCCGTATCAGGTCGCCACCACAGCGCGTCCGCGTCGACGCGCACGGTCAGCGCGATCCCGCCGCCGAACGCCGCGACCTCTTGTACGAACCGCGAGGTCTCGAGCTGCGCGAGCTCCTGCCCTGCGCTGTTGAAGATCCACGCGCCGGTCTTGTAGGACGCGATCACCACCCACGAGCCGACGACGACCGGCGGCTGCATGTGCTCCGCGAACGTGCGGCTCCACCGCTCCTCGCCGCGCTCCCAGTAGCTGACCTCGGTCCGCCGCGTGTCGTCGTCGTAGACGCGCACGAGCACACCATCTCCGCACGCAACCAGCCCGTCGTCGGAGACCTTGCGCGGAATCCGGCCGATCACGCGAGCCTCGCCATCGAACAGTACGACATCGTCGTGTGCCGGAACCGCGATCGCATCGGCGAGCGCGACCGGTGCCTTCCACAGTCGCTCGTCGCTCGACTGCGCGAGCACCGCGGCCTCTGCGTCGAGGATCGCGAGCCCGTCGTAGCCCGCGATCGCCACACCGCCCTTCCATGCGACACCACCGTGATTCAGCCGCTCCTCGAACGGAACGACGGTTCTCACGCCCGCGCGATCGACGAGGATCGCCTTCGTTCCGAGCGCGAGATACCCGCCCTCCGTGAGCGCGACGGAGTACACGAGCCCGTCGAAGTCGACCTTCTCCAGCGAGCCGCCGACCTTGCCCTCGTACAGCCACGAACCTCGCGAACCGTGCACGAGGAAGCGCTCGTCGGGAAGCACGCGGAGCACGTGGTCGCTCTTGCCGGCAATCACTCCGCGCTTCGCGAGCACACCGTCGAGGAGCTCGATGCCTTCGCTCGTCAGCAGCGCGTAACCGTCGCCAAGCGCGGCGACGTCGACGATGGCAGCGGCAGCGGTCGCGATGTGAGGACGGAGAGCGTCGGCCATGAGGGCGCCATTATCCCCTGATGCCGGCCACCATGGGGTGCGCCTCGCTTTGATTCTCGCGCCAGCCCCGCCCTCCTCCGCCCCGCGCCAGCGTGCCACACGTGTGTCATCACACGTCTGAGACATGCCGCGTCAGGCTTTCGTCAGGCACACGTGGTATCCCCGGAATTCTTCACCTGGAGGAACCACATGAAGTTCCGTAGTTTCGCACTCGCCTGCGCCCTGTCGCTCGGTATCACCGCCTGTGGCAACACGTCCCCCGAGGAGTCGCTGGTCGTCCCCGTGGAGGAGACGGGAGTCTCCACCGCCGCGGCGACGGCCACCCGCATCTACGCGTACGAGCCCACGGGCACGCACGAGCTCAGCTTCGAGACGCTGGGCACCTTCGAGACGCGCAACAACCGCCGCGTGCTCGTGATTCGTGGCACCACCAACCGCTACATCAGCAATGTCTTCAGCTTCGTGCCGGATGACGCCTTCGGCACGGCGAACGTCATCAGCGAGCGGCGCTTCGAGGTGGTCCTCGAGGAGGGCCACGAGCTGAACACGATGCTCTCCGGGCTGCCGCTGCTGGTCGCCATCGACACCTTCACGGGCTCGCCGACGCGGTACTACGCGCAGATCATCCTCGCGCCCCGCTTCTTCGACTTCCGCGGACCGACCTCCATCACCGTCTTCGAGAACGTCGACCCGGTCTACGTGCTCAACGCCGCCGGCACCGACAACCTGATGTATCGCGGCCGGGTGGACTCGGCGGCCACGTCGCTCACCGTCACCGCGCCGGACGGCGTGCCGACGGTCTCCCGCGTGGACGCGGACACCTTCCAGTTGGACTGGCGCTACCCGGCGGTGCACGAGGCCGTGGACCCGCACACGATTCCCCTCACCTTCACCGCCGCGCTGAACAGCGGCACCGTGGTGGACGAGACGGCGCGCCTGGTGGTGCGCGTGACCGGGCTGGCCATCAGCACCAACGACGACCCGTACAACACGTGGCCGTCCCCCGCCTGCCAGTTGTCCGTCTACAACTGCATCCACGCGCAGCCCACGGGCACGCTGGACTTCGGCGCGTGCGGCAGCTACCGCCAGGTGCAGCGCTGCATGTACGCGAGCGCCTGCGAGGTGCTCCCGGGCCAGCCGCTGTCGCTCACCGAGATTGGCTTCCCGCCCCAGGCGCCCGCGCGCCAGGCGCCCGACTCCGGCTCCTCGGCCACGACCTGGTACGGGTCGGTCGGCCTCAACGCGTACAGCACCCCGGAGTGCCCGGCCACGCCGGTGACCGTCCAGGCGGTGGTGGACGAGCTCTCCTCGACGACGCAGTCCGTGCCGCCGGCCGATTGGGGTGAGGTCACCGACCGCGCCGGCCTGGTGGACAACAACTACTTCTTCTACTCGAGCAGCGACCCGCTGCTGGCCGCCATCGACGCGTTCGCGGGCGGTGGCCCCATCCAGGCGTGGTTCACCTGGGAGGAGCTCCCCTGCAACAACTGCCACAGCTACGTGGAGCACGGCGTCCTGTACTACCCGAACAGCGGCAAGGTCATCACGCTGAAGAGTTACCACGGCTACGACTGGTGATGAGCCCCTGCTCGGGCCGCCCCCAGTGGCCCGGGCAGTTCTCTTCCTCCCATGCTCCCCTTCGGTTGCCCGTGCCTGAAGGGTCGTAGTAACACCCTGGCTCCTTTTCTTGCGCAGCCGGGGTGCGTCGCGGGTTGACCGCTGCATGCCGGTCACTCTTCTCCCTTCCGGGCATGACCGCAGATCGCGTCGCCCAGCTCTATCGCCTCTATGGCCCGGCCATCTATGCCCGGTGCCAGCGCATCCTGGGCGACGGCGCCGCGGCCGAGGACGCCACGCAGGAGACATTCATCCGTCTGCTGCGCCTCCTGGAGAAGGCCCCCGACACGCAGACGGGCCTCCTCTACATCTACCGCGTTGCCACCAACTTCTGTCTCAACCAGCTCCGCGACGCGCGCCTCCGCCCGGAGCCCGTCGCCGAGCTGCCGGACCGTCCCGTCAGCACCAGCCTGGAGGCGGCCCTGGTCGACCGTGACTTCGCCGTGCGCCTGCTGGCGCAGGTCCCCGAGAAGCTGCGCGCCGTCGTCTGGCTCCACCACGTGGATGGCCTGGACCAGGGGGACGTGGCCCGCACGCTCGACATCTCCCGCCGGACCGTCGTCAACCGCCTGGCCGAGTTCCACGCCCGCGCCGAGCGCTTTTCGCAGAGGGCCCTCGCATGAGCCACCTGTCCCAGCTGGACCTGGAGGCCCACGCCCTGCGCGCGCTGTCCCCCGCGGCCGCCTCGCACGTCGAAGCCCACCTCGCGTCCTGCCAGCCCTGCGCCGACGCGCTCGCCACGCTCCAGGCCACCCACCGCCGCTTCGAGTCCGACGTCCTGCCGCGCACCCTCCCACGCGTGCGCGAGCGCCTGGAGGCCAGGCCCGCCGCCCGCCCGTGGACGTGGCTCCTCGCGCCCGCCGCGCTCGCCGTCGCCGCGTCCCTGGCCGCCGTCGTCCTGCTGCGGCCCTCGGGCACGGTCGATGATTCACGCTACGGCGTGAAGGGCGGCGCGGTGCTGCGCGTCTACGCGAAGCGCGGAGACGGTGTCTCCCTCGTGAAGGACGGCGTGCGCCTGTCCGCGGGCGACGCGCTGCGCTTCACCGTGGTGCCCGCCGGCCTTCCGTACCTCCTCGTCGTCTCCGTGGATGGCGCGGGCGCGGTGAGCGTCTACCACCCGGCCGGCGGTACTCAGAGCGCACCGCTGCCGGAGTCCGGCAACGCGCCGGTGGAGCTGCCCGGCAGCCTCGTGCTGGACGCCGCGCCCGGCCCCGAGCGCATCTGGGCCCTCTTCTCCCGGGAGCCCCTGCGGCGCGCCGACGTGGAGCCCGCCCTGCGAGCCCTCGCCGCCCGGGGCGCGGACGCCGTGCGTGCCTCGCGCACGCTGTCCGTGGCTGGTGTGGCGGCCCAGGACTCGTTTCTGCTGGAGAAGTCCACGCCTTGAGTCCGCCTTCGCACTGCCTCGCTCTCGCCCTCCTCCTGTGCGCCGCGCTGCCCGCGGCCGCGGAGACGTTCCGCGCCGCCGTGGTGGTGGGCCACAACACCGGCTCCGGTGACCGCCCGCCGCTGCGCTTCGCCGAGGCGGACGCGGGCAAGATGGCGGGCGTCCTCGTGGAGCTGGGCGGCGTGAGGCCGGAGGACCTGCTGTTGCTTCAGGGGCGCGGGCTCGCCGAGGTGCGGCAGGCGCTGGACGTGGCCGGTACCCGGGTGCGGCGCTGGCACCAGGACCCGTCCGCGCGCGTCGTCCTCACCTTCTATTTCTCGGGCCACTCGGACGGGGAGGCGCTGGAGCTGGGCCGCGAGCGGCTGCGCTTCTCCGACCTGCGCGCGTGGCTGGAGGGCACCGACGCCGATGTGCGCGTGGCACTGGTGGACAGCTGCCGCAGCGGCGCGCTGCTCGCGCCCAAGGGCGGCGTGCCCGGGCCCGCCTTCGATGTGCGGCTGACGGACGAGCTGGACTCGGCGGGGCAGGTGCTCCTCACCTCCAGCGCGGAGGACGAGCTGGCGCTGGAGTCGCGGGACATCGCCGGCTCCTTCTTCACGCACCACCTGGTCTCCGGGCTGCGCGGCGCGGCGGATGCGTCCGGAGACGGCCGCGTCACCCTGGCCGAGGCGTACCAGTACGCCTTCGACCGCACGGTGCGGGACACCGCTGGCACGCTCGTGGGCGCGCAGCACCCGGCCTATGACTTCCGCCTCTCCGGGCGCGGCGAGCTGGTGCTCACCGAGCTGGCCCGCCCCCGGGCGCTGCTGGAGCTGCCCGAGGGCTTCCGCCGCGCCCTCGTGGTGAACGTCGCGCGCGACCAGGTGGTGGCGGAGTTGGTGCCCGGCGCCGCCCGCCGCATCGCCGTGACGCCCGGCACCTATGCGCTGCGCCTCGTGCGGGACGATGGGACGCGCACGGCCCGAATCGCGGTGGCGGAGGGACAGGCGCGCGCCGTGTCCTGGGACGAGCTGACCGTGGCACCGGCGGGGGCGCCGCTCACCTCGTCCAAGGGCGGGCCGCTCGACACCGGGTCGGCCTCCGTCTCGCCGCCCACGTGGAACGTGCTGGTGGGGCTGGGCGCGCAGGGCTCGGTGGCGGAGGAATTGGGCGCCCTGCCGGCGCTGCGCGTGGCGCTGCGGGGCACCCAGCCCGCGGGCCTGTCCGTGGCGGCGACGGTGGGCACCGGCTCCCGCGAGGGCGTGAGCGAGACGAGCGCCCTGGGCTGGTTCGGCTATCGCCGCGCGTGGGCGCTGGGCGCGGCGACGGCGTCGGCGGGCCTGGAGCTGGGGGCGGGGGTCCTCTTCCAGCGGCTGGACGCCAGTCGGGGTGGGTGGAGCGGTGCGGGGGGCGCGGCGCTCTGGGCGGGCCTCCAGGTGCCGGTGACGGGGCCGCTGTCGCTGATGGCCGAGGCGCAGGTGCCATGGGTGTTCTACCGCCGCGTGGGCGGGCAGGACGTGGCGGTGCTGCCCGGCGCGTGGGTGGGGCTGGGCCTCGCGCGCTGAGGGCGTCCGGGCCCGGAAAAAGAAACTTTGCGCAGCCATTTCGCGGGCCGGGTCATGTCCACGGGAACGCGGTCGACGAGGCCGCCACGATTCGAGGACAGGACATGAAGCGGATGCTGTTGTGCGGTCTGGTGCTGTGGCTGGGGGCGTGTGGGCCGGGTGTGGACGCGGGGCCTGACGGGGACGACCCGAGGGATCAGCCGTCCGGCAAGGACACGAAGGCGCCCACGGTGGCGTCGGTGTCTCCGGGGAATGGCGCGACGGAGGTGGACGCCGCAACGGTGCTGAAGGTCACCTTCTCGGAAGGGATGGATGTGTCCGCCACCGGCCCGGCATTCACGCTCGTGGAGCCCGCGGGGATGGCGCTCGAGAAGCGCTGGAGCCAGGGCAACAGCGTGCTGGAGGTCAGCTTCGGCACGTCCTTCTTCCCGGGCCAGAAGGTGCGCTGGCGCATCGGCACGGGCGCTCGGGACGTGGCGGGCAACGCGCTGGCGCCGGAGGTGACCGGCGAGTTCACGGTGGCGGGCGTCGCGGACACGACGGCGCCCACGGTGCTGTCGATGAGCCCCGTGGACACCGCCAGCGCCGAGCCCGCGGGCCGCGCGCTGCGCGTCACCTTCTCCGAGCCCATGGACACCGCCAGCGCGCAGGCGGCCTTCTTCGTCGCGAAGCCGCAGGGCGTGACGGGCAGCTTCGCGTGGGACGGCGACACGCTCGTCTTCACGCCGGCATCGCCGTGGCCGTGGCTGCAGCAGGTGGAGTGGGGAGTCCACGCGGGGGCAAAGGACGCCCGGGGCAACGCGCTGGCCGCGGACGCGGTGGCGCACTTCACGGTGATGGAGCAGGACGTGACGCGGCCCACGGTGGCGGGCCCGAAGTCGGGGGCCACGGGCGTGGCTCGCCAGTTCGAGCTCACGCTGACCTTCTCCGAGCCCATGGACCGCGCATCCACCGAGGCCGCGCTGTCCGTCACGTCAACGGTGGGGTCCACGGTGCGTGAAGTGAAGGGCGCCATCGCCTGGACGCAGGGAGACCGGGTGCTGACCTTGACGGCCCAGGCGGCGGCGGTGGACTACAGCGCCTTCATCGGCTGGAGCGTGTCGGACGCGGCAACGGACCTGTCGGGCAACGCACTGGTGGCGGCGAGCGCGAAGGAGGTGTTCCGCATCGTGCGGCTGGAGCGACTGGTGCTCACGGCCGAGTCGGGCCGGGATGGCTCCGTCTACCGCAATGTCAACACGGACAGCCGCGTCACGGACACGGATGACGCCTCGTTCCGGGTCGGAGACCTGGGGGCGAGCTCCTTCGAGTCCGGCAACCGCCGCTCCCGTGGCTTCCTCAGCTTCGACCTGTCGGCGCTGGACCCGAACGGTTTGCGCATCACCAACGCGGTGATGTCCGTGTACCAGTTCGATGTCACCAGCTCGAGCCCCTACACCCAGTGGAGCACGCTGACGTGGACGGCGGTGGACTACGGGACGCTGGACGACACGGACTTCGACCGGGCGGGCGGGAACGCAGGCACGCTGAGCACGGATGGCGACACGGGCTGGAAGATCGCGGACCTGACGGACCTGGCGGCCGCGCGCTGGCAGAACCGGCAGTCGGAGGGCTCCCGCGTGCAGCTCCGGTTCTCGTTCGACGGCCCGTCGGACGGCAGCCTCCGCTACGCGGAGCTCCTCACGGCCAATTCGTCGACCAACAAGCCCACGCTCACCGTCTTCTACGAGCTGCCGTAGTCGTCCCGCGCCCCCGGGGGGGCCAGTCCGGATTGCGCCCGACCGCGGGGCGATCTGGGTCGCCCCCCGGTCCAGGCCCAGGTCCGGGGCCCCCACGCCACGCCTGCCCGCATGCCCGTGGTCAGAATCTTGGCGGCATGCCCGAGCGCCCGGGTAACGTGGCCGCGCCCGGCGCAAGAGGCGCGCCGCGACCCAGGGGAGCTCAGCAGATGGCGACCACGAAGTGTCCGAAGTGCGGCCGCATCCTCGACGTGACGGGGCTCGCGCCGGGTTCCGGAATCACCTGCGCGTGCGGCAACGTGACCACCGTCTCCACCGGCTCCAGCCGGAAGACGCTCTACATCATCCTCGGCGTGGCCGCGGTCCTGCTGGCCTGCCCGTGCGTGGGCATCCTGTCCGCCATCGCCATCCCCAACTTCGTCAGGTTCCAGGCGCGCTCGAAGCAGACCGAGTGCAAGGTGAACCTGAAGACCTGGTACACGGCGCAGAAGGCGCACTACAACTCCGCCAGCGGCTTTGACCCGGCCCCGTGGAAGGTGGGCTTCGTGCCCGACCGCGGAAACCGCTACGCATACTTCGCGGGGGAAGGCCCCGTAGAGTCCCGCGCACAGGAAGTGCTGGCGCCTGCGACGGACGCGGTGGCCCTGGACGTGGACACCTTCAGATACCCCAACATGCGCTCCCTCTCCACGTCGGACCTGCCTCGGGACGTGGTGGACCGGCTGGGCTTGTCGGGGAAGTGCCCCGACTGCAACATCACCCTGACGTGCGTGGGCAACGTCGACAACGACGACACGCTGGACGTGTGGGTCATCTCCACCCAGGACCTCGACCTGCAGGACGAGTCCGGTCAGCCCGTGCGGGCCGGCGTCCTGGCGAACATCGTGAACGACCTCGAGAACTGACGTCGGCGCCCAACCGCTCGCGCATGATGGCCACGCCCCAGCCGCCTGGCGTGGGTTCGATTCCCGCCACCTCCACATTCAGACCTGGAAGTATTTTCGACGCGCGCTCAGAGCTCGCGGTAGTCGGGGCAACGGATTGTCTTCACCTGTGGGTAGTTGCCCTTCCGGTACCAGATGTGAAGCGGGACATGCCAGGCGATCAGGCTCTTTTCGACATACTCCAGGCAGGCGACGGGTGGCTGGAAGTGACCCGAAGCGTTGTTCAAACGGCATACCCTGCCGCCCTCGACGAACAGCTCGCCCGCGCACCAGACGGGCGCCCAGCCGCCGTTCAACTGAGAGTGTCTGACGTGCTTGTAGGCGCCATCAATGCCGACGTTCGGCAGGTATCTGAACCCGTCGTACTGAGAACCCTCCGTCTCCCGATCGTAGCGCCTCAGGCGCAACCTGTTGGTCTGCTTGTGGTAGACGTAGATGTACCTGCCGTCGTCCAGCGTGGGGACATGGAGCGGATACAACGTCGTCACGAAGTTGAGCGCGCTGGAGTCCATGTTGAGTTCATCACGGACCTGGTCATCGTATTGCCAGCAGCTCATCTCAGACGTCCAGCTCGGCTTGTTGTGACAGTCGTCGCGATCATCCGCCAGTTGCTTCTCGGTCCAGTGCGTCCGGACCAGATGACAGGTGTCGAACGAGGAGTGACTCATCTCCGTCGTCAGGCCCGGCATGCATTCGTAGTAATACATGTCCTCGGGAGAGCAGTTGAAAACCGCGATGCACATGAACCAGAAAGTCCTGTCGTAACGGCAGGGGAGTTCCCCTTCTCCGCCGCAGTTGGCCGCGCGTGTGACGGTCCGCCGGTGTTGCTGGTGCCGGGCCTCCGTCCGCGGATCCTCGAGCCCCAGGTAGGCCCCGTCCAAGACGGCCCCATGGAAGCCCGCCAGGGACTCACTGTCCTTGCCACCGTCCTCCCAGCGCACGTACCGCACGCCCGGGCCGTAGCCGGTGAACGCATGGAAGACGTGGTCCCACGGCTCAGCTCCCGCCTGGCATGTCCCGGTGTTCGTCAGGATGCCGGAGTCGAAGGACGCGACGACCTGTTGTGACTCATCCAGCAACTCGACCTTCAGGAAGTACGAGTCCGGGCAGGACTCCCCGCGGAAGTGCTCGCTGACGAAGAAGGGCGGCGCGTCATCCAGGACGTCGGCCGAGTAGCCCTTGGCAATCAGATCCACGAGCTGGCTGCGTCGGGACCAGCCATTGGACGTCCGGAAGGCCAGGTTCCCGGCGATGCCATCGCGCGCCATGGACGTGACGCCCCAGCCGTCTCCCCCACTCTCGAGGACGTTCCAGCCCGTCAGGTCTCCCGTACCCGCGCCCGGATTCTCCAGGAGGTTGTGCCCCAGGACGACCACGAAGGCCTTGTCCATCAACACGCCGTAGTGCCCACCCCAGAACTCACGGTCCTTCCCTCCATCCTCCCACCGGACATACCGCACGCGCGGGCCGTAGTCGGCGAAGGCGTGGATGAGTCTGTCCCACTGCTCGTCTCCCCACTGGCAGGACCCGGTGTTCGTCCGCACGCCGGAGTCGTACGACGCCACGACGTTCATCTTCTCGTCGAGCAGTTGCACTCGGAGGTAGTAGTTGTCGGGGCAGTAGGTCCGCTGGAATTGCTCTCCCACGACGATGAGCGGCGCCTGGGCCATCGTCTCGGGGGTGAACCCCCACTTCCACAGGTCGACGAGCTGCTGACGCCGATTCCATTGGTAGGACGTGCGGAAGACGCGGCTGCCGGCATCCCCGGTCACCGCCCAGCCGGCGCCGCCATTCTCGGTGACGGTCCACCCGGTCATGTCTCCCTTCTCCGCGTCGGAGTTGCTCAGGAGGTTGGCGTGGAAGGCGGGGTGGTTGTGGTCCAGGACCACGAGCCGCGCGTCGTCCATCGCCACCCCGTAGTGCCCGCCCCAGTACTCGCTGCTCGTGCCGGCGTCCTTCCAGCGGACGTAACGCACGCCTGGGCCGTAGTCCTTGAACGTATGGGACTCTTCATCCCAGACCTCGTCCCCCCACTTGCACTCCCCGGAGTTGCGTTTCACGCCCGAGCTCCAGGAGGCGACGACTTGCATGTCGAAGTCGAGCAACTCCACCTCCAGGGAGTAGTCATCGGGACAGTACGTCCGTTGAAACCGCTCGGAGACGTGGATGAGGGGGGCCTCGTTCATCAGGGTCGATGAGAAGCCATGCGCCCAGAGGTCGACGAGCTGCTCGCGCTGGTTCCAGGTGTAGGACGTGCGGAAGAAGCGGCTGCCTGCATCTCCATACACCGCCCAGCCCGCGCCACCATTGTCGGTGAGGGTCCACCCGGACAGGCTGCCCGCCTCCGCGTCGGGGTTCACCAGGAGGTTGGTGAAGAACTCCGGCGAGGCGCCCTCCGTCAGGGCCCCGCTGGATTCCACGACCTCGACGGAGGGGTCCAGGTCCCCGTTACATCCAGTCAGACTCGTGGACAGGGTGAGCACTGCGAGAAGGAGGCCAGGCAAGGCCAGTCTGGGATTGTTCAACGGTCACTCCAAGGGTGTCGGCGGCGCAAAAAATCCACCATAACCCGTTGCCACGGCGCACCACCCGACACAGACGCGCGAGGCCCGTGCCTCAGTGCAACGACACGAAGACGCGCAGCTCGTAGGCGTCCTTGCGCACGTCCGGGAAGGCATGGAAGCGACTGTGGCGCCGGAAGTAGTTCACCTCCGAGCCCAGGCCCAGCCGCCCTCGCACGGGCACGTCGACCTGGAGCTGGCCGATATGCACGCGGTGCACGCCTCCCGGGCCGCTCACCGCGTCGATATGGGAGACCCCCGCTTCCAGGGTGACGATGTCCCAACCGTCGCGTGAGTAGCAGGCCTGGAACTGGAGCCCCACGCCGGGCCCGTAGTCGTAGTTCCGGTCCGCGGAGCCGGTGTGCTCGGAGGAGATGCCCACGAGGACGTCGCCCACCACCATCAGTGCCAGCTTCAGCTTCGAGTCCCGGCCCAGGGTTCGCTGGTGGAGCAGTCCCGCCGCGAGCGACTGACCTCCGAGCTCGTACGCGAGCGTGTCCATGTAGCCGAGTTCCTGGAACAGGCCCAGGCGCAACGCATCCTGCTCGGTCCAGTGGAGCGTGTGCGCGGCGAGCACGCCCGTCAGCCGCGCGTGGCTCACCACGCTGTGCTCCTTGGTGGTGAGTCGGACATACCCCTCGAAGGCATCGAAGGGCTTGTGTACGTCGCCACGGAAGGCGTCCCCGTAGCGAAGGCCGAACTGGGCGAAGAACTGGTTCTCCCCCCGCCCGAGCGACGTGCCGTCCGCGAGCCTCAGGTATCCCGCCGAGCCCCAGCTCGCGAAGGACTCCGGCCGCCAGTCCTTCGGCGTGGGCTCATGGCGCGACAGGTCTCCGCGCACGAGCCGGTTGAATCCGCGGATGGGGCTGAGCATGGCCCCGGCCAGCTCGCGCCCGAACCGCTCGCGTCCCGTGGCCTGGGTGTCGAGCACCAGGGAGGACAGTCGGTAGAGCGCCTCTCCCAGCGCCATGCCGCCCAGTGTCGTGTTGATGATGTCGTTGATGGATGCGGGGTCGTTCTCCGCGAACAACTCCCACTGGAGACTCCCCAGGAGCGTGAAGGGAGTCGCCCCCAGGAACGAGAAGCCGTTGTCGCGCGCGGCGTTGAAGTACAGGCTGCCCGCATACGGGTGCGCGAACTGGTTCTCGGAGAAAGGGTCGTCATCCCACACGAAGCCCGTACTCAGGTTGGACTTCCACGTGTGCAGGTCCACCCGAGCCCACGACTTGCCCGTCACGTACCGGTCAAACGCCCAGAGGGTGAGATTGATGCCGGTGACCTCGGCCACGGTGAGCCAGGGGTGGCGCTCCTTCTTCTCTCGGAGAGGAGCATCCGGTGGCGGCGTGCGCTCCTCGGCGCGCGCGCTCCCAGCCAGGCCCCCCAGCAGTCCCGAGATGAGCAGGATGCCTCTCGGCCTCCATGGCCCGCGCCCACGTCCACCCGTCCCCATGCCCGGCTCCACGTCGCGAATCGCCACGGTAGGCACGGTCCGCCCGAGGGGCGCCCTGCCTTCCGGGGCAGAGGCAGTGGGAGTCGGCTATCGACGACGACCCCCTGCTCCCTCCGCCGGTACGCCCCACCCCCGCTCCTCCACCTGCCCCTCCGATGAGAACGGGACAAGACGGGATGGGGCGGCAACTTCTCTGGCGAATTGATGGCCATCGGAGGGTATGAGGAGCACCCATGAGCGACGAGCGAACGCCTGCCGAGCCCGAAGTGATGGAGCCCACGTTCTGGCGGAAGAACGGCTGGACGGCCAGGGTCATCAAGAACGAGGAGGACGACGGCTGGGCCGTGGAAATCCGCAAGCAGGGAATCCCCGAGCCCGTCCTCATCAGTCCGTGGGTGATGGGCCGCGACAAGAAGAACCCCAAGCCCTTCGATGCGCCGGCCTTCGCGACCTTCGTGAAAACGGCCTCGGAGGTCCTCGACCGCTCCGCGCGACAGCGCGACCAGGCCATGACCAAGAAGCTCTCCATCGCCTGGGAGGGCCGCTGGTACGAGGTCCGGCTCGAGCTCGTGGCCGATGAGTATGAGCCCCACGCGCTGCTCTCGGCCATCGACGACGCGGGCGTGACCGTCGCGAAGCATCGCGTGCCCGCGAACTTCAAGTTCAACAGAGACGCCGCCAACGCGTGGGTGCGCGACGGCTTCCCCGAGCCCTGAGCTGGCTGTCCTCAACGACCCGGCGGATCAAGCCGCGAAGCCTCGAGAGCGCCAAGCGTGCCACGGTGTGAAACTGCCGTGCATTTGTCATGCGTTTCCACCTGCATCGATATGTCTCCGCGTGACGGGCATTCGTCCCATACCGCAACGGCCTCCAGACGCGGTGCGGAAGGGGAAACACCATGTCGAGACCCGGAATGGCCGCGCCACGCGGCCTGCTGTGCCTGCTTTGGACGCTATCCCTGTGGATGACCAGTGCCTGTGACGACGGGGCGACCCGCGCGGTGGAGCGCTCCGGCTCATTGCTCGAAGGGCCCTTCGTCGCGGTGTCTCGCGAGCTGAGCCCCGAGTCGTGGGAGCGCCTGCGCCTGGGACTCGGCGTGACGCCGGAGACGCGCAACGCGGAGGGAAACGGGACGTTCTACCTCGCGCTCCGCAAGAAGGAGCTGGGCCAGCGCTGGTTCATGTCTGCCTTCCTGAAGCAGGACACCCCGGTGGACGCCTTCGGCAACGTCGTCTGGTCGATGGGCGCACGCGTGGTGTCCTTCCAGGTGCAGAACGGCAAGCTGTATGCGTTCGACGTGGATGACACCAAGGTGCGCAGCGAGCTGTTCAAGCCGGACGAGATCATCGAGGCGTGGCCCGTCATCACCGACGATGCCACCTTCAACCGGCTGCCGGGCTCGGAGGACTACATCCTCTTCGACCCTGCCGCGGGCCTGGACCGCCTCATGGGAATGGACGACCTGGGATCCACCTACGACGCCGGGTTCGAGGTCGAGCTGGCCTTCGCGCGGCGCTTCCGGAAGCTGGACACCGGCATCGCCTTCGAGAAGCTCGTCACCGGCCATGCGCAGCCCTACATCGCGGAGGCCTACGTCCCCCCTCGAGTCACCGCGACGCTGGCTCTCGAGCTGAAGCGCTACCAGGAAGGTGCGGGCTTCACGACGCCCCCCGCGCCGCCGCTCACGCACTACTTCCTCAGCAAGCCGCGGCTCATCCCCAACAGTGGCCTGCTCACCCAGGAGGTACCCATCAAGTGGAACATCCGGCCGGGGATGAAGCCCATCGCCTGGGTAATCTCAGACACGCTGGTGAAGGTGCAGCAGGACCCGCGCTATCGCGGCTACGACATCATCGGCGCGGTGAAGCGGGGCGTGGAGCATTGGAACGAGGCCTTCGGCTTCCAGGCGCTCTCCGTCCGGGTGGCGCGGCAGGGCGAGTCCCTCGGGGACCTGGACCTGAACTCCATCTTCTTCGACCCCGACCCGAGCTACACTTCCGCGCGCGCGGACTTCCGCGCCAACCCGAACACCGGGGAGATTCTCGGTGCCAACGTGTACCTCCCCATCGCCTGGCTGGACGTGGCGGTGGCGGGGGGAGAGGCGGAGCCCGTGATGCCGGAAGCGGGGGTCGCTTCCCGTCCCCGGCTCGAGCTGTCGTGGAACGGCATGACGCCCGAGCGGCTGTGCGAGCTGGACGCCTCGGAGGCACTGGCGGGAGCCGCGGCCCCCGTCGTCGCCGGGCTCGCGGAGACGCTGCCGCCCCTGACGCCCAAGGAGCGCGTGGAGCGCATCTTCACGGACGTGGTGATGCATGAGATTGGCCACACGCTGGGCCTGCGACACAACTTCAAGGGCTCCCTGACGTTCCCCTCCTCCTCGGTGATGGAATACACATACCTGCCGGAACAGGCCTACCGGGGGGGCGGAGTGGGGCCCTATGACGTGTCCGCCATCCGCTACCTCTACGGGCTGTCCTCCCACCTGCCGGAAGAGGCGTTCTGCACGGATGATGACCGCTGGCTGGACGTGGACTGCAACCAAACTGACACCACCTCGAACCCGCTCGAGCTCTTCTATGGCACGGCGTACCGGGAGAAGCTCCGCGCGACGCTGGAGACGGGAGCCCCGCCTCCGGCCGACGCGCTCCTCAATAGCGTGTTGCAATACGTGCGCTCGGGCCGCTCCACCCAGGAGAAGCTGCGGGCCTGGAACATCGCCACGGAGGGGCTGCTCGCCCCCATTCCTCCGGAGACCCTGGCGGCGTTCCCGGGCTACGGCGACAGGGCGGATGCCCAGTCCCGGCGAATCCTCCAGCGCCTGTACCTGGACAACGCCAGGACCCGAGGCCTCTTCATGTCGGCGGACCCGCAGCCCAATTCCCTCTTCACACCCGTGCTGCTGGGGCAACTGCGTGGCAACCTGCTCAACGTGGACGGCGTGCGCAGCCGGGCCACGCGCCGCACGGCCATCGACATCCTGAAGAAGCTCCAGACGTACGAGGCCTTCACCTTGCTGCGCGAGGCGCGTGACGTCGTGGAGGCGTCCCTGCCGGGGCTCTCCGGGCAGGCGCGGATGGACGCCGAGGACCTGGTCAGCCGACTGGTCCAGGCAACATCACCGTACTTCAACTGAGGAACGTGCGGGCCTGGGCGAGCGGCGAGCTCCAACCCAGGCCGCGCGGAAGGTGGGGGCATCACCCGGAGCGAGGCTGGCTCTTACGCTGCGTGAGCCCCTGGGGTCCCATGACAGGATGGAGCCCCGGATCCCTCCTGCGAGCGGCACTCCTCTCAAGGTTTCTTGGAATCCGCGACATCCATACCCAGACAACCTCGGATACCTGTCACATGGATGGAATGTGTCGATGTCTCGCCCTGCCACTCGGCCTGTAGCAAGAAGCGATACATCTCACGCCGGGCTGTAACGCCATGCGCTACAGCGGTGGCGGCTCGGAGACTCAATTCCTTGCTGATACAGAGGAAGTGAAACATGCCAGCGGGGCTGGCATGCAGGGTGCAGTAGGGATGGCAGGCCGCCAATGGAGAGCATTCGGGCTGGGCCGGCACCGGATGCAGCGCTCTCCCGGCGGAGCAGGGTCTTCCCCTATTCAAGAGGTAGGTAAATCCATGCAGCTGAAGATGATGGGCCGTCTTTTCGCGGCGGCGCTTCTGAGCGTGATGTCGGGTTGTCAGGGCGAGGAGCCCACGGCGAACGGCGACGTGGCCACGCAGGAGTCCGGTGTGGAGTCGCAGTGCGTAGGCCGGTTCAACGGCATCAACAGCTGCGCGCTGGGTAACGCGCAGCTGGCGCCGACGGAGCAGGGGCTGGCCGTGGGCGGGCTGCGCAGCGTGAAGACGGACGGTGTCGCGAGCAGCTTCGCGCGGGCCTCCAGCTGGACGCAGGCGACGGAGATCAAGTTCGGCAGCACCTCGGGCGCGCTGCAGCTGGACGCGCGCTCGGGCGACCAGGTGGTCAGCTCGCTGCGCGTGACGCCGGGCCGTGGGACGGACACCGCGAACATCACCCCGACGTTCAGCGGCTCGCCGGGCGGCTCCCCCTACCGGATGAACGTCTACCGCGACGGCGTGCTCCAGGGCTCGTCCTCGAACCCCGCCAACCGGATGATCGTGTTCAACAACTGGCGGGACTTCATCCGCTGGCTGGTGGCGGTCGCCGACTTCTACGAGATTGACATCATCTGGGGGAAGAACGGCGAGAAGCCCGCCGCCCCGGACAACGTGGGCGCGTGCGGCTGGCGCCTGCGCACCAAGGGCACCACGTTCTCGGTGACGCTGGATGACGGCAAGGTGCTCACCGGCGACACCGTGGAGTTCGTGGAGGAGATCGAGGACGGCCACTACCCGTACAACGGCTTCACGGGCATCGACGTGAAGGCGACCGCGCAGGGGATGAACATCCTGGGCGAGTCCTTCGTGCCGGCGGCGAAGTAGTCGCCCCGCCCGTGCCTCGAGCACGGGCCTGACGCCGGGCGGGTGCCACATTGGGCCCGCCCGGTGTCGTCTCCCGCATCCCTGGAGCCACCCGATGAGCCGGCGGCTGTACCTGTTGGGCATTCCCCTCGGAGCGCTGGTGCTCACCGCCGCCGTGTGGGCGCACGCGGGGCGTCGTCCCCTGCCACCGCCCCTGGTGCTGGGAGCGCTCGACGTCGCGGTGGAGCCAGGCGAGGAGCTGCCGGGGGGCGCCACCACGGTGACGGACGCGGGGCGCAACGCCTTCGGTCGCTCGCCGCCGAACATGGACCGCTCGCGCTGGCCGGAGTTCCACCTGGGCAAGCGCGTCTTCGACCGCGACTGGAGCGACCCCGGCCATCTCCCCGGACTGGGCCCCCTCTTCAGCGCGAACTCCTGCATGACGTGCCACGTGAAGGACGGGCGCGGGCGCCCTCCCCTCTCACCCGCCGAGCCCCAGGTGTCGCTGGCCATCCAGCTCGGCTCCGCCACGGGCCCCGGGCCGCATCCCGTGTATGGCGAGCAGTTGGATCTCCACCAGCTGGGCCAGCCCCGGGGCGAGGGCACCGTCGAGGTGGGCCACGAGGAGCTCACCGGCACGTTCGCCACGGGAGAGACGTACTCCCTCTTCCGCCCCGTCTACCGGTTCAAGGACCTGGCTCTCGGGCCGCTGGAAGCGGGCACGCCCTTCTCTCCCCGCGTGTCTCCCGCCAACTTCGGCCTGGGGCTCCTGGAGGCCGTCCCCGAGGAGACCTGGCTGGCGCTGGCGGACCCGGAGGACCGGGATGGCGACGGCATCTCCGGACGCGCGAACCAGGTGGAGGACGTGAAGGAGCGCCGCCCCCGGCTGGGCCGCTTCGGGTGGAAGGCCAACCAGCCCACGCTGGCGCAGCAGGTGACCCACGCGCTGGTGGCGGACATGGGGCTGACGAACGAGCTCTATCCCCGGGCCCAGGAGCCCGAGGGCACGCCCGTCACCGCCGGGCCGCCCGACGTGAAGGACTATGACCTGGAGCGGCTCCTCTTCTACACGCGGCTGCTGGCCGTGCCGAAGCGACGGGACTGGGACTCGCCCGGGGTGTTGCGTGGCAAGGCGGTGTTCCGCGCCATCGGCTGCGCCTCCTGTCACGTGGACCGGCCCCTGGAGACGGCGGAGGTCCCCGGCTTCCCGGAGCTGTCGCGCCAGCGCATCTTCCCGTACTCGGACCTGCTGCTGCACGACATGGGCGAGCGCCTGGCGGATGGACGTCCGGACGGGCTCGCCACCGGTCAGGAGTGGCGCACCCCGCCCCTGTGGGGCATCGGCCTGACGGCGACGGTGAGCGGCCACACTCGCTTCCTGCACGACGGGCGGGCCCGGAACCTCGAGGAGGCCGTGCTGTGGCATGGAGGAGAAGCCGCGCCCGCGCAGGAGCGCTACACGCGGCTCGTCCTCCAGGACCGACAGGCGCTGCTGGCCTTCCTCGGCTCGCTCTGATTCGAAGCGAGCTCAGTGCGCTGCATGCTCGAGCGCGCGCCGACGCTGGTGGTGATGGCCCACCCGTGAGCCGCGCGCGGTTCGACCTCAGTCGCTGCGCAACGACACGATCGGATCGACGCTGCTCGCCCGCCGCGCGGGCATGTAGCTCGCGAGCATCCCGATGCCGGTCATCATGACCGACATGAGCGCGAACAGGACGGGATCCAGCGCCTGGACCTCGTAGAGCAGCGCGCCGAGGAAGCGCGTGGACGCGAGGGCCACGGTGACGCCGATGACCACGCCGATGAGAACGACCTTCGTCCCCTGCGACACCACCTGTCTGCGCACGCGCCCCGGCGTCGCGCCGAGGGCCATGCGCACGCCGATCTCGCGCGTCCGCGCGGCGACGACGTACGACAGCACACCGTAGAGTCCCACCGCGCCGAGGATCAACGCGAGCGCGGACATCACACCGAGCGTCAACATCGTGAACGACAACTCCTGCGTGGACCGTCGCGCCAGGAACTCCATCGTGTACTCGCGGTACACCGGAGCCTCGGGGGCAAGCTGGCGTACCAGCTCGCGCACCTCGCGCTGCAGCGTCGCGGCGCGCGCCGATTTGAGAACGTACGCCGGCGAGCTCATGCTCCACGAACCCGGAGTCGGACCGGTGAGCGGGAAGTAGACGACTGCCTCACCGGCATCGCGCCAATCATCCTGCTTCACGTCCTCCACCACGCCGACGACGGTAAAGGGTACAGCCGTGTTGTCGCTGCTGACGCGACGGATACGCTGGCCCAGGGGACTCTCGCCAGGCCAGAGCCGGGTGGCCACCGAACGGCTGACGATGACGTTGTTGTTCGGCGTGAACGCTTCGTCAGCCGTGAACGCACGTCCTTGCAGCAACTCGATCCCCATCACGCGAAAGTAGTCCCCCGCGGTGAAGTTCCGGTCGAGCAGCGCGCCGCCCCCCTCCTCGGACATGGCGTCGGAGAGAAAGCGCCCGGTGCCCGTTCCTTCGTCGAGCGGAATGTTATTGACGATACCGACCGCCGTCACACCGGGGAGCGCGCGCAGCTGCTCCATGAAGGTGGCGTGCAGCCGCCCCCAGGTGGGTCCGTCGGTGAGGTGCTGCTGGTCGGGCGCGAACTGGAAGGTGTAGATGTCGGCGGTTTCGTAGCCGGGATCCACGTTGCGCAGTCGCTGGAAGCTCTGAATCAGCAGCGCGGAGCAGATGAGCAGCACCAGCGCGAGAGCGGTCTGCCCGGCCACCAGCATGTTGCGAACCCAGTAACGGCGGCTCGTGGTTCCCCGGCCCCCGTCACGCATGTTCGTGAGGTCGGGAGATGATGCGCGCAGCGCGGGGACTGCGCCCGAGAGCAGCACGGAGAGCAGGACGAGCCCGAACGTGGCCGCGACCGTCGCGAGATCCAGGCCCGCGGCGGCGCCGAGCCTCGGAATCCCCTGCGGCGCCGCGCGAAGGAAGAGCGGCAGTGTCACCGCGCTGAGAAACACGGCGAAGACGCCCGCGGGGAACGCCACCATCAACGCCTCCGCGAGCTGGAGCCGAACGAGCTGCGCCCGCGACGCTCCGAGGGCTCGGCGGACTGCCATGTCGCGGCCGCGGCCCTCGGCGCGCACGAGGAACAGGTTGGCGACGTTGGCGCAGGCGATGAGGAGCACGACGAAGACCGCGCCCAGCAGCAGCCACAGCGAGGTGCGCGCCGTGCGCCCCACCATGCGGTCCAACAACGGCTCCACCACCGCGCGGTGCTTTTCGATCAGACGGGCGTAGTTGGGTGGGCCGCCGAAGCGCTCGGGCAGCTCCTTGGAGAGTCGGGTCAACTCCAGGGCGAGCTGCTCCCGTGTCACTCCTTCCTTCATGCGGGCAAGGACGAAGGAGCCGAACTGGCCGGGACGAACCTCCTCGACCCGAACGGGGCTGGCGATCCAGAGCATCGTGTCATCGCTCGGGAAGCGGAACTCCGGGGGCATGACACCAATGATCTGCTTCATGCCGTCCGAGACGAAGTACGACTTCCCGATGATCGATGGATCGCGTCCGAACCAACTGCTCCACAGCGGGTCGCTGATGAGCACGACGTCGTCATCATCCTCCGGGACAGGAAGGCGCCCGAGCTGCGGGCGCAGGCCGAGCAGCGGGTAGAGATCGTTGGTCGCCCATGCCATCGGAATGCGCTCGACGCGGCTGTCCGTGCGCAACGTCGATGTGCCCGAGCCGGCCATGCAGAGGCCATCGAGGAGCTTCGAGTGCTCCTTGTAATGAAGGTAGAACTCCGTCCCGAGGTCGAAGCGCTCAGGGAGATCCGATCCCGGAGCGGAGCCGGCGACGGAGACCAGCCGGTCCGGATTCTGGAAGGGGAGCGGTTGCAGCAGGACCGCGTTGACGACGTTGAACATCCCGGCGACCGCGCCGAGCGCGAGAGCGAGAGTGCCAACGGCGGTGACGAGGAATCCCGGTGTGCGAAGCAACGCCCGACAGGCGTGGCGCAGGTCGCGCCCGAGGCTCTGGACCCACGCGAAGGACTGCGCGTCACGGAATCGATCCCCCACATTGCCGACGTTGCCGAAATTGCGTCGCGCCGCGTGCTCGGCCTCCTGGGGTGAGAGCCCCTGCGCGCGCAGCCGCTCCGTTTCGAGCTCGAGGTGAGCGCGGATCTCGTCTTCGAAGTCGCTCTGGGATCGGCGTCCGAACATCAGGCATTCTCCGGCGTGGGGTTCGGCTCCATGACACGGGCGATGGACTCCACGAGGCGGTTCCAGCGCCCCGTCTCAACGACGAACTGCCGCCGGCCGGCGGCCGTGAGGGAGTAGAAGCGCGCGCGTCGGCCGTTGTCCGAGACTCCCCATGCGCCGCTGATCCACCCGCGACTCTCGAGGCGCTGCAGGGCGGGATAGAGCGACCCGTGGTCGACCAGGAGCGTGTCACCGGACCGCGCCTGGATCGCCATCGCAATGCCGTGCCCGTGGTGAGCTCCCAGGGCCAGGATGCGGAGAATGAGGAGGTCAAGCGTTCCCTGGAGGAGGGAGCCTCGGGGCGGTTGGGCGTCTATGGTCGACATTCTACCTGAGTGTCGTGCGCGTCTGGTAGACTGTCAACCCGTGGGCCCGGGGGGTTACGCGTAGCGCACCTGGTGACGGAGGCGGTTGACCTCATCGCGAAGCTGGTCGCGGACGTCCGCCACCGTGCCCGAGTACTCGAAGATCGGCGCCTTGCGGTCGGTGGTGGTCGCCGAGAAGCCGCCACTGATGGAGCTCAGTCCCCTGCCAGAACCCTTGGAGAACTCGGTGACGTCGGTGTCGTACGGCGTGAGGGTCGCCTCGAGCTCCGTGACTTCAGCGAACTGGTTGAAGGCCGTCCCGAACTGACCGCGGAGGAGGGACTCGAGTCCGCCCGAGCCGAGGACCTCGTCCACGCCACCGGTGAACTCGAGCTTCGCCTCGGCCTCGCCGCCGAGCCCGCCCACGATGGGCAGCTTGCCCTTCGCCTTCACATCCGCCGTGAGCGACACAGAGACCTCGCCGGTGTGCACGGCCGTCTTCGCGAGCTCCTCCACGACCCCATCCGGGTCCTCCAGCACGTCGCTGACGCTGAGGCCATCGGGGAGCTCGAAGCCCTCCTCCACCTTCAGCTTCACGTCCCCGCTGAGCTCGCCCTTGACGCCCGGGAGCGAGCCGGCCGTCTCGGCGGAGATGCTCGTGTACTGGCTGAGCACCAGCTTCGGAGGTCCGTCGCCAAACTCGAGGCGCACGCTCGCGCCGAGCTCCTGTGACGTACCCGCCCCGAGCGAGGCGCGCTTTGCGCCGCTCAATTTTCCGACGAGGTCGGAGGACGTGTTCGGGTTGAGCTCGAGCGCGGAGACATTGTCGAGCAGCGCGCCGTAGTCCGGCGTCGCGCCATCGAGGGCCCCCTTGATTCCGCCGTCGAGGAAGCCCGAGACGCCGCCGACGACAGGACCCAGGAACGTCCGGGCCGCGTCAGCCACTTCCTCAGCGCTGTCGAAGGTGAACTCGACGGTGGCGCTGGAGTTCGTGAACCTGTCGCCGGAGAGCTTCGCGCCCTTCTTCTCGAGGCTCGCCATCACGCCCGCCCCCGCTTCGCCTTCCACCGCGAGCGTGTACGTGCCGTCCTCGTTCTTCGTGATGGTCTGCGTGCCTTCGAGCCGGCCGCCGATGCCGTACACCGAGCCGTCGATGCTCGCGCTGAGCTGGTAGCTGTCGCCCGGGCCGAGGTCCTTGACCTGGTCTTCAATCGCGAGGAAGTCGACCTTGTCCTTCAGGGTGTCGATCACCCTGCGTCCGATGGCGGTGGCGAAATCAACACCGCGCTCCGCGGCCTCGACGATCTCGTCTCGCGCGTTGGAGATGGGATTGAGGAGGAACGGAACCGACGGCGGGGAGTCGATGAAGCTGCTGATGCCGTCGTAGACCTCGGTGGCCTGGGTCGTCGCCGCGTCGAGTGCCTCTTCACCTGTGTCGATGACGGAGTCGACCGTCTCGGTCACGGCCTCCTTGGTGGCGTTGTAGGCGTTGGTGACCGGGTTGTTCTTCAGCAAGCCGCCGATTCCCATGTGCATCTCCCTGGTGGGTTTTCAGGGAGTACGCACATGTGAATATTCGGGTTACATCGCCTGACCACGACGCAGGCGGGGCTCGACGGGTTCAAGCGCGCTCACGCCGTCTCGCCGTTCGAGCCGCGGGACACGCCGGGGAACGGGCCTGTGCCATCCTGGTGGCCCGGGAAGCGTCCCGGGCCACGAGCCCACCGTCCATGCCCGCCACCTCCGCCCTCGCCCTCCAGACCTCTCTTCACGCTCCGAAACCGCGCCTGCGAGATGCCGCCAACCTGCTGGCCTCGCTCGCTCCGGGCGTGCTGTTCGGCGTGGCGCTGGTGGCGCTGTCCCGGACGCCGCGCTTCGCGTGGCTCGCCCTGCCCTCCCTGTACCCGTGGGAGCTGTGGGTGGTGGCGATGGCCGGGACGACCGCGACGGTGGCCGGCGTGGCGGACTGGGTCTATCACCGCGCGGCCGGGCTCCGAGTGGGGCCCAACGAGCACAAGGCGGAGCTGCTCGCGCTGGCAGGCGGTGGGCTGCCGCTGTTCCTGCTGATGTGCGCCGCTTCGGTGTCTCCCCGCCCGCACGTCTTCCTGCTGCCCGTCCTCGTCGTCCTGATGGGGACGATGGTCCTCATCTGCTACGACGAGTTCGTCTTCCACCGGCGGCGGTGCGGGCGGTTCGAGAATCTGCTGCACCGCACCCTGCTGGGAGGCCACGGGCTCGCGTTCCTCGCCTGGGCGCACTTCTGCTTCGCCCGTGAGCAACTCCATGGCGGCTGAGGTCCTCACCCGCGTCCTGCCGTCTCCGGTGCGGCGTGCCCGCGCGCTCCTGATGCGCGCGGCGGCGCTGTATGACGCTCCCGGTTCGCCGCTGGCGCGTGAGGCCCGGAGCGCCTGGCCTGGAGGCTTTCGCGGGGGCGCCGCCTGGATGGCCGGGGCCATGTCCCACGTGCGCGGCCAGCCCGTGCGGGCCGTGCTGCCCGGCGCGCAGGCACTGGGGCTCCTCAAATATGCCTCCGCGCTCCTGGCTGCCGTGGGGGCATGGGGCATGGCCGTCTTCCTGGGGCTGCCACACGCGGTGGGCCTGCTGCTCGCGGTGCCCGCGTTCTATGCCGTCGAGGTCCAGGGGCTGTTCCTCTTCCCCCTGGCGCTGGATGGCGCCGCGCGCCCCTGGCGGAGCGCGCGCTCGCTGCTGCGCGAGGCGGGAGGCACGGCGGGCGCCATGGGGACGGTGCTGGTCCTCGCGGCGGTGATGGTGTTCGGCGGGCTGGCGGGACGCGGGCTGGTGCGGTGCTGGTGCCTGGGATGCCTCGCCGTGGTGCTCTGGTACGAGGAGTTGAAGGCGTGAAGCGGGGCGGGACGCTCGCCGAGCTGTGGAGCCATGGACTGGGGCTCGCGATTGAGTCCGTACGCGTCAACTCGGTGCGCCTGGAGACGCGGCGGGACGTCACGGTCTGGGTCAAGCGCCGGCGCCTCGGCATGGGTGCGGTGATTGCCACCGGCAATGTCTTCCTCCGTCTGTCGCGCAGCCGCATCCGCATGTTCGTCTCGTGCTCGCGCTGGCGGGACTGGGAGCTGGACTCCTTCCGGCTGCTGCACGCGGGCCGCGTGGCGGAGCGCTGGAAGGGGTGTGGCGTGGCGCTGGAGGCGCTCCCCGGAGAGCGCCTGGAC